>CAXRGI010000200.1:0-53131 GCA_964229935.1 Opitutales bacterium | reverse complement strand
CCGACGTTGAACATCTCGAGCGTCATCTCGCCGTGGTCCCGCGCCGAGGTCATGTGGCTGTGGCGCGCGGCCCAGCGCAGCAGGCCGGTGGAGTTGAGCAGACGGTCCACGAAGGCCGGCGTGCGGCGGAAGAGCGGCACCTTCTGCTGCAGGTAGACGTTGATGCCGCCGAAGAAGACGGGAACGCGGGATGAGCCGGGCAACGACTCCTCGTCGAGTGTATGCGGCAGGTACATCGGCGCCATCGTCACGTCGTCCCCGGCGCGGTGGAGTTCGCGCGCGAGGGCGTTGTCCCGCATGCAGGCGCCGCAGTAGTAGCTGCCGGTGCCGGGCGTCAGGAAGACGATCTTCACGGGCGGAGATTTGTCCGGCGGCGGCCGCGTGTCGAGGTCCCGGACCGGATCAGCGCGCGGGGGCCGGGGCCGGGCCGGCGCGCACGGCGAAAACCGTGCCTTTCTCGCCGCCGACCACGATGATGTTCTCGCCGAACGCGGGCGATGCCGTCAGCGCCTCGCCGAGCTCGAGCCGCCAGAGTTCCGCGCCCGCCGTGAGCTCCGCCGCGTAGAGGCGACCGTCGGCGGAACCGAAGACCACGGCGTCATTAAACAGGATGGGCGCGCCCTCGACGCGGCCTCCGGTCCGAAACTTCCAGACCGCCTCCCCCTTCAGACGGTCGATGGCGTGGAGGTGCTTGTCGCGGGAGCCGATCAGCACGAGGCGATCGTTCACCGCCGGCGAGCTGAAGAAGGGCATCGCGCGGTCCTGATATTTCCACGCCACCGTGCCCGCGGCGACGTCGAACGCGACGGTCTGGTTCGCGTAGTTCCCGCAGAAAGCCATCGTCCCGAAGGTGCCGATCGAGGCGGGGATGTACGCCTCGGCGTCGATCGTGCGCAGGACTTTCCCGTCGCCCACCCCCACCACGTGCAGCTGGGCGTCGCAGCCGCCGAACACCACGAAGCGTCCGTCCACGATCGCCGGCGCGCCGTTGATGTAATTGCCCGTCGCGTAGCTCCACACGACGCGGCCGTCGGCGGCGTCGAGCGCGCGGGTGGTGCCGTCGTAGCCGTTCACGAGCACCCAGTCGCCGGGACCGGCGGGATTGCGGACGAGCGTGGCGCCGGAGCTGATCTTTTCGTCGGTGGCGAAGGTCCAGACGACCGCGCCCGTATCGGCCGCGAGCGCGTAGAGCTTGCCGTCATTGGAGCTGAGGTAGACGCGCCCGCCGCCGACGGCCGGGGCGGCGTTCACGGCATCCTTGGTCTCGAAGGACCACACCTCGCGGCCGGTGGCGGCGTCGAGGCAATGGAGCCGGCCCTTGTCGCTGCCGATGAACACGCGGCCGCCGGCGATGGCGGCCTCGGCGTTGACCGGCCCCGGGGCGGTGAACGTCCAGGCCACGGCCGGGTCGCGCGGCACGGCAGCGGCGGAGGCACCGGTGAGGGCGGGACCGCCACGGGTCATGGGCCACGCGGTGGCCTTGGGCGCGGGCGGAGCCTTGGGTGCGGCGGCGGGTTTATCCCCGCAGCCGGTCAGCGCGAGCACGACCGCGGACGCGAGCAGGGCCAGACGCGGAAACGCGCGGCGGGGTTCAGGTTTCAGTGCCGGACGCACGCCGGTAGAGTGAGATGAAATCCTCCCGCTGCAACGGACGCGGATTGAATTTACCGGTCCATTGCCGGGTGGCGTCCTCGGCGAGGAGCGCGAAATCGGCGGAGGGATCGAGGGCGGGAAAATGGCAGCGGCGCACGAGGGCCTCCACCCAGTCGAGGAGCGGAAGGTCCGACACCTTGAGCAGACGCAGGAGCGCGCTGAAGTGCGCATAGGTGTCGGCGGCGGCCGGCACCGTGGCGTTGAAGCGCATCACGTGCGGCAGCATCGTGGCGACGGCGCGACCATGAACCACGCCGAGACGCGCGGTGAGGGGATTGGCGGAGGCGTGGGCGGCGCCGAGCATGCTGTTCTCGATCGCCGTACCGGCCAGCGCGGCGCCCAGCAGCATGTGCGCGCGGTCGTCCGCGGTGGGGCGGCCGTCGACGACGCGGTCAATCGCCGCGGCGATATGACGGAAGGACTCCTCGGCGTGGCCGGACGACACCGGGTTGGCCTTTGTGCAGACCGCGGACTCGATCGCATGCGTCAGGGCGTCCATGCCGGAAAGCAGCGCGGTGCCGTGCGGCAGCGTGGCGGTGAGATCCGGGTCGAGGATGGCCACGGCGGGTAGCGCCTTGGGGTCACCGCAGGCCATCTTCTCGTGGGAGCCGTCGCGGCTGATGAGCGCGTAGGACTGCGTCTCGCTGCCGGTGCCGGCGGTGGTCGGGAGGGCGATGAGCGGCAGCATCGGGCGCGAGGCCTTGCCGTAGCCGTGGTAGTCGTGCATCGCGCCGCCGTTCGTGAGCAGAAAGTTGCCGGCCTTGGCCGTGTCGAGGCTGCTACCCCCGCCGATCGCCACGATGCAGTCGAAACGGTGCGCGCGCGCAGCGTCGCGGCACGCGGCGGCGTCGGACTCCGTGGGATTCTCCCGCGAATGGGCGAACGCCGCGGCCGGCAAACCGGCTTCGGCCAACAGGCGGAGCGCGGTGTCGAGGTGGCCGGCGCGGGCGATGCCGGGGTCGCTGACGACAAAGACCGCATTACCGCCGAGCCCGCGCACCACCTCAGGCAGCTCGCGGAGTTTGCCCGGACCGAAGATCAGACGCGGGGCGGGGCGCGACGCGAAGGCCTCGGGCATGCAGGAAGTTGGTCGGTAACCGGCGCGCGGCCGGCGGCTAAGCCGCGTCAGACCGCGGCGAGATCGCCCTGGAGGGCGCGGCGGCGGTAGAGGAACTCGAACATGTTCCCCTCGTGCGGTTGCTCCCACTGCACGCGGTTCGTCGGGTAGGGCCCGATGTTGAGCCGCTCGATGTTGGTGCTCGCCATCAGGTCGAGCGTCCACGCGTGGTCGGCGGTGACGGCCGAGACGACGAGGGACTCGCCGATGGTGTCGATCATGCGCGACTGCGGCACCTCGAGGATGCTGGCGTAGGGGAACATGAACTCGGTGTTGGCGAGCGGATGCTCCGGATCCGTGCACGAGACCAGCGTGGGCTGGAGGAAGGTTTGGCCGTATTTCTCGATCAGGCGCGGGCCCTGGCGGTAACGGGCGGTGATATCCTCGGCGCCCGGCGTCTGCAGGAGCTCGTCGATCCGCTCGTCGATACCCTTGGCCATGGCGGGATTGGCGAATCCGCAGAGGAGCGCGTCCTTGTCGTCGCGCGGGCGCGGCACGATGGCGGCCATCCGACGCGCCAGGGCGTCGGCGAGCCGGTCGCGGTGGCGCGGGGTGAGCACCGCGGAGGCGTTGATGCAGGAGCGGCCGCCGTTGGAGGCAATCGACTGCACGATGATGTCGAGGTGGCGCTCCCAGTGGTCGGCATGGTCGTCCCCGAGGAGCACCTTGCTGCGGCCGGAGCCGTGGACCTGGATGTTCCGGAACGGGGAATACCGCCGTACGGTGGCGTCGCTGCCGAACGCGATGGCGCGGCCGGTGCCGAAGAGCACGGCGTCGCCGCCGTCGTGTCCGGCGGGATAGAAGCCGAAGGCCTCGCGCGGGAAGCCGGCGGCGATCATCGCCTGGACGATGCGGAACGGGGTGAGCGGGTCCTCGCGGCCCGGCTTGAGCACGACCGGGATCTTCATCACCAGCGCGGGAAGCCAGAGCGAGTTCACGCCGGGCGAGTTGCTGGGCAGCAGCACGCCGAGGCTGCCGGTCTGCGGGAAGAAGTTAACGTCGATCCCGTCCTGCCGGATGAAGCCGCGGTCGAACAGCTCGAGCGGCATGCCGCGGGTGAGGCCGGCGATGATGGCGCGGAGGTTGGCCATCGCGGCGTGAACCTTGCCCATGTTTTGGTGGCCGAGGGAATGCGGCAGACCGGTGAGCTGCGAGAGGGCGACGACGTAATCCTGCGGGCTTTGGAGCTGGTCGCCGTCACCCCAGGGAAGATTGCCGCGGAGGAAAAGCTCGGCGGCGTGCTCGCAGGCGTCGGCCAGCTTCGCGCACGGGATCGCCTGCAGGCTTTCGGCGGCGCGCGCGAGCCCCTGCTGGAGATCGCGGCGGATCAGGCCGGAGTTCGCCATGCTCACGGCGATCTCGCGGCCCTCGACGGTGAAGCGAACCTTGTCGAGGCTCTCGTAGGGACGGCCGAGACGCAGGACGGGGATGTGGATGGGCGAGCTCATGGTGCGTGCGGGTGCCGGCCGTTCAGTAAACGCCCTCGATGATGGTCTTGGTGAGGGATTGGAACGGACGCACGTCACCCACGCCGTCCCACGGGAACTCGTCGCACGGGGGCCGGCGGATCGCCTCGTCGCGCTCGAGGAAGCGGGGCACGAAGAACTCGCGCGTCATGGTGGTGAGCTCCACGCGGCCGTACTCGCCGTAGGGCATGACCTCGTCGGGTTTGTCCGGGTTGACGATGCGCAGCACGGCGCGCGGCTGGGGCGCGTAATAGGTGAGGCTGTAGTTGTCCTCAGGCTTAAGCTTCCGGCTGATGGCGAGACCCATGAGGGTGTTGCCGTAGGTCGGGGCGAAATTGATCTGGCCCTCGAGGACCTCCTCCACGACGAAGCGCACGTACTGGGGCGTCATGGTGGTGCCGCCGGCGAAAACCGCCTTGAGGCCCGCCTTCACGAGCGACATGCGCTCGGCGAGGTTCTCGAGGAGGCGCGGCGTGGTGAACATGCACTGGATGTTGCGGTGGCGGATGATCGTGGCCGCCTGGTCGATCACGTGCTCCTGATACTTGCGCGCCATGGCGCCCTCGCCCATCGCGATGAGGCGTTTCACCCAGCGCGGGTCGAGGTCGACGAAATAGCACGAACCGCCGCGGTAGTTGGCGAGGTGCTCGATCGCGAGGCGCAGGCGGCGGGGTCCGGTGGGACCGACCATGAGCCAGTTGGCGCCCTTCGGGAAAAAGTCCGGGCCGTAGTGGTCGCTGAACTCCTCGTAATCGACCTTGTAGTCATCCCAGCCGATGCGCTGCTTCGGCATCCCGGTGGTGCCGCCGGTCTCGAAGACGTTGTAGGGCCGGCCGGCGTACGCCTTCGGCACGAAGCGCTCGGGCTGCTCCTTGCGCAGGACCTCGTCGTCGAAGTGGTCGAAGCGCATCAGGTCGTTGAAGCAGGTGATCTCCTTGAGCGGGTTCCAGCCGGCCTGCTCGGCCCATTTGAGCCAGTAGTCGCAGCCCGTGGCGGGTGAGAAATGCCACGCGATCATCTCGCGCGTCCAGGCGTCGAGGGCGGCCTGGGCTTCGGGGGTGGTGAGTTTGCAGCTCATGAGGAGGTCGGAGGAAAAGGAAGGATGGTTTTCGCGGCGGGGCCGCGGGTGCGGGCGAAGACGGGAGGATGAACGCCTTATTTCCCGATCGCAAACAGGTGAGTCATGGTCGCCACGTGCAGGAGGTTGTTGGCGACGACCGGGCTGGCGTAGATCGGCGAGAAGAACTCGGGCTTGCCGACGAGCTTCATCTCGCGGCCGGTCCGCAGGATGATCAGTTCGCCGTCCTCCGTGCCGCAGTACAGTTTGCCGTCGGCCACGAGCGTCGAGGACCAGATGCGGCTGTTGGTGGCGTAGGTCCAGAGGATCTTCCCGTTCGTGATGTCGATGCAGTGGATGTTCCCGTTGTACTCCGCCTGATAGAGCAGGCCCTCGTGGAGGCTGGGCGTGGAAATCGAGCGGCCGATCGACTTGTTCGTCCACACGGCCTTGCCCGTGATGTCGCCTCGGGCGGTGAGATCCAGGCAACTGACCATGCCGACGCCGTCGCCGTGCTCCGGGTCCTGGCCGATCGCCATGTAGGCGCGGCCTTCGTGCACGATGACGGTGGCGATGATCTCGCTCGGACCATCGTGGGTCGCGTACTTCAGGGGCTGGCCGTTCTTGGTGCGGTACTCGGGAGGGTTGGCGTCGTAGCGGAAGAACTCCTTGAGCGCCGGGAAGCCCTCCGGATGCTGGTACGGGTTGAGGTCGAAGCCGTAGCAGAGCCCGTCGCCGCCGCCCCAGACGATGGTGGGCACGCCCTTCACGTCGGCGAACGCCGCGGAACCCCAGCTGGCGTGCAAGGCGCGCTTCGAGACTCCCGACACCTCCTCGGCGAGCACCTTCCCCGTGTTCTTGTCGACGATCACGAGCGCCGGCGCGAGGGGCGCCGGAATGTTGAGGTGCGACCAGTCGACGCCGTTGGACGTCGCGATGATCACCTTGTCGCCGACGATGACCGGCGAACAGCTGGAGACATTGTGGGGAAAGATGCCGAGCTCGTTGCGGATGTCGGCCACCCAGAGGATGTCGGCGGTCTTCGGGCCGACGGCGACCGGCTTGCCGTCGACGGAGGAGAACTTGGCCTCGTCGGTGAACGGACCGCCGTTGCCGTCCGCCATGCCCTTCACGTCGAAGCAAATGACCTCGCCGCGGTTGCTCACGACCCAGCCGCGGTCGCCCTCGATGGAGGCGGACGAGCAGAGGCCGACGAACTCCCAGTCGCTCACCTTTCCGGCGCCGACCTTCGGGATCACGAGCTGCCAGAGGTAGTCGCCGGTCTTCTCGTCGAAGCACATGAGCACGCCGCGGTCGCCCTGCTGGGCGGGATCGCGCGGCGACTCGTTGTTGGTGCCCACGAAGACACGTCCGCCGGCGACCACGGGCGTGCCGTAGGTCTGGGAACCGAGCTTCACCACCCACTTCACGTTCTTGGTGGTCTTCGGATCGATCGTCTCCGTCCTCGGAATGAACTTCCCGCTGTGGATGTCATCGGGGATGCCCGAGGCGACGGCGACCATGTTGCGGGACGGCGTGCCGCCCCACATCGGCCAATCACCCGCGTGGAGCGCGGGGAGGGCAAGGGAGGCGGCGACGAGGAGGGCGAGGGACTTATTCATTGGCGGCGAGGGAGAGGTTGTCGATGTACACGCGCTTCAGGGACTGCGGGGAAAACGCGAACACGCCCGGGGAACCCTGCTGGTGAAGTTTGTCCTGCCGGACCTCGATGGTCCATTTCTCCGGTTCGGGCTTGGATTTTTCCCAGAGCTTGGCGCGGACCCAGCCGCCGCCCTTGCCGTCGCCATCGACCCGCGTCTTCAGGCGGTACCAGACGTTGGGCTGGGCGTCGAAGGGCACGGACTCCTTCACGCGCTCGTGGTTGCTCGAGACCTCGAGGATCCGGCTGTTGGCGACCATCGCGATCAGGTAGCGCTGGTTGACGAGCCCGACCGACGACATCACGCGCCGCGTGCCGTCCGTCATGACGTCGGCCTCGAGGGTGTAGTTCCGCTGGTCGGAGCGACCGACGAAGTTCATCGTCCGCTGGAAAAGGATGTTATCGAGGCGGTTGGTGATGACCTTGGAGCCATCCTTCTCGATCGCGTGCCACTTCACGCGCGCGCCGAGCCAAGGCAGCGGCGGGAAGCCCACCGTCTCCCCGGCCTCGTTCTTCTGGTTCAGGACCGACCCCTCGAATCCTTCCTTGAGTCCTAGTCCCACCACGACGCGGCCCCGGGTGACGGCCGTGAGATTGTTCCACTTCGCCTGGAATTGACCGGCGGACATCTTCGCGTTCGGAGCGACGCCGAGGGTGTCGCCCTTGATCTCGCCATCGACCTCCGACTTCACGAGCGCGGTGGGGGGCACGAACTTCGCCCAGGAGACCTCGGCGGTGACCGGTTTCACGCGGCGTCCCGCGGCGTCGAGTCCCCAGACGGTGAACTTCTGCGACCGGCCGGGACTGAGGGCGAATTCGGCGGGCACCACTTGAATCTGGGTGATCGGCGCGGTGGAGGCGGGCTCAGACGCGACCGCCACCGCCGGCGGGATCACCGGCGAGGAAGCCTTGGGTCCGAAGCAATGGAGCGACTCCCGGGTGAAGATGAAGACCGAGTCGCCGTAGAACGACGGGGCGCCGAGGCAGAGCGAATCCATCTTGTTGACGGAGATGATCTGGGCCTTTTCGCCGGCGTCCTTCAGCACGTGAACGGTGCCGTTGTGCATCGGCACGTAGAACTTCCCGTCGGCATAGGCGGGCGAGGCGTGCAGTTGGTCGGGCGCGAGTTTCTCGCTCCAGATCAGCTTGCCGGTCGCGGCGTCGGCGCAGAGCAGGCTGCCGGTGGCGATGGTGGAATACACCCGTCCGTTCACGAGTAGCGGCGAGCTGGAGAACGAGACGAACTCGTCGTTGCGCCAGATCTCGGCCTCCTTCGTGAGCACCAGCGGCTTCGGCCCCGCCGGATATTCGGTCGGGATCTTCAACGCGACCAGGCGGCCGTGGTGCGTGGCGTCAACGTTCTCCTTGCCGTGGATGCCGATCAGCTTGCCCGGGCCCGCGAGGAGCACTTCGGCGTTCACGCCGGACTGCGAGAGGCGGAAGCGCCACACCGGCTCCCCGGTGCGGACGTTGATGCAGACGATGTTGCCGCAGCCCGTGCCGGCGTACATGACGCGCTGGTTCCCGAGATCGCCGAAGACCGGCGTGGCGAAGGTGCTGTCGAGCGGCTCTATCCCCGGCGTGCAGAACCAGACGAGTTCACCGGTGCGCTTGTCGAAAGCGTAGAAACGGTTCCGGGCCGGACCGTCGGCGCCCCAGTTGGCGGTGATGCCGTCGGTGATCACCAGCGGGCCGTCGATGGCGAGCGAGCCGGTGCGGCCGTTCGGGAAGGTGAGGCGTCCATACTCCTCCATCATCGAGTGTTCCCAAAGCAGCTTTCCGTCCCGGGAGAACGCCATCACCTGCCCCCAGGTCGACTCGAGGTAGATGTTGCCGGTCTCGGCGTCGACCAGCGGGGCGCCGATCGCGTAGCGGTTGTAGGTGGTGTCGCTGAGGTAATCGCGGAACTTGTATTCCCAGATCTTCTGCCCGGTCTTCACGTCGAGGCAGATCAGCGTCTCCTCCACGTCGGTCGTCTCGCCGTAAAATCCGAAGGCATAGACGCGGCCGTCGGCGACGACCGGCGTGCCGGCGCCGCGGACCTTGTGGGACCAGCGGTGATTGGGGCCGCCAATTTCGAGCGAGTCGGGGAGCTTCTGCGTCGCTTTCGAGACACCGTTCTGGTCGGGGCCCCGCCAGTTGAGCCAACCGGAGGCGGCGGGGGCGGAGCTGATCCCGAGGGACAGGCAGAGGAGGACGGCGATTCGGGGTGCGGATCTCATTTTGGCGGAAGTCGGGTTTGGGCGAGGCAAGGGGCTACGACCCCTTACGGACGAGCGAGCGGGCCGCTTGGTTGCAAGCGTCGGTCAACGCAGGCCGCATCCGGCAAAACCGCAAGGCGGTTTTGCCGGTTCCATCCTCTCGGTCAGCGGCCCGGGCGCGGAGGCTGGGGCTGCCTGGACGCCTCTTCCCGCTCGGCGGAGGTCGCCGCCGGGAACCGCGTCGGAAATCCTCAGTACTCGAACGAAAGCTGCACGCCGATACGCCGGGGCGCCCCGGGACTGCCGGCGTAGATTTCCGGGTTGATAAACTGGTCGTAGCGGCGATCGGCGAGATTGTGGCCGTAAAGCGCGACGGTCCAACCCTCCACTTGATAGCGGATCTGGGCGTTGAAGAGCCCGTAGGCCTTCTGGGTGAAGGTCCCGGTGTTGCGCTCGTCGTAGGCCGTGCTGCCGGTGGCCGCGTAGCTGGCGTTGACGGAAAGGGCTCGGCTCAGGCTCAGGGTCGCACCGGTGCGCAAGGTGTACTTCGGCACAAAGGGAACCTGGCGGCCGTTGACCTTGGCTCCCGACGAATCGGCGTGATCGCGGAAGGTCGCGTAGGTGGTTCCGAGCTGGACGTCCCACCACAGGTTTTCCACCGGGCTCCACATCACCTTCGCCTCGATGCCGCGGGAGGCGACCTTCTTGGCGTTGACCACCACGAAATCCGTCGAGTTCGGCACCGTACGCTCGAATTGGTAGTCCTTGATGACCGACCAGTAGCCCACGACGCTGCCGCCAAAGCGGCTGCGGGTGTCACCGAAAGTGAGGCCCACCTCATTGGACCACTGGCGCTCACCACCAAAACGAGCAAGGTTAGGATTGCTTGTGAAGCCGCTATAGCCTTCGGGCTTTTTCCCCAAAGCGCTGCGCAGGATGAGGTTGGCCTTGCTTGAGATACTGTGCTGCAGGCCCGCGCTAGCGGAGAATTCATTACGGCTTTGGTCGCGGGCTAAACGAGGCTCCGGCGGGACCGGGAATCGGAAGTTGTTTGAGCTGACCTTGGAGCGATCGATCGATGAATCGTTTTCCTCCAGGCGAACGCCCAGCTTCGCCGTGGTACGAGAGGTGAGCGGTTGATCCAGTGATCCGAATGCCGCGAGGGATTTCTGGCCGATCGTGTACTGGGTGCGTTCGCTCTGGATGAAACCCGGCGGAACAAAGGCGCTCGGCGGGACGACGAATTCGCGCTGGGCGTCCGACACCGTTTCAAGGTCAGAGGCAAATAGCCCGGCGCGCCAGCGACGCTCCCCAGCAGCGGATTTCGATTCCACCCGCACCTCGTGAGTCCACAGCTCCTCCTCCTGCACCACGCGGGAGTAGGCGAGGGGCAGCGGGGAAAGATCTAGATCGGTCAGAGAAGGATTTAACTTCCAGGACTGCCGGGCCGAAGTCGCGACGAGCGAGCCCCAGCCGAGTTGGCGCCGGAGTTGCGCCGAGTACTGGGCACGATCGACCTTGGTCTCGCCGTTGATGTTGCTGGCCGCCGCGAAACGATCCGGGCTGAACAAGGAAGTGAGCCGAGTGGCGTCGTCGCTCATCGTTTCCTGGCGCACGGAGAGCCGCACCCGGGTGGCGGAATCGGGGCGCCAGAACAACGCGCCGCGCAGCGCGACGGAACGCCGGTCGTCCGCCGACCTCTTTTGTAAAGTATTGGTTATAAAACCTTCATGCTCCTCGAGACCAAATCCGATCGAATAGCCGAAGCCGGCGCTCAGCGGTCCCTCAAAAGAGGCTTGGGCGGACGAAGCGTTGAAAGATCCATAAGACACTTTTAAGTTGCCTTGATGGCGGTTGCCGGGCTCGCGGGTCTGAACCTCAATCACGCCGCCCGCCGCATTGCGGCCGTATTCGGTGCCTTGCGGGCCCGCTTTGACCGTGAGGCTCGCGATATTGAGCAGATTGCTCGGATAAGCCGATACCGAGCCGCTGGGAACGTCATCGATGTAGAGCGCCACGCCCGGCGAGCTGAAGAAGATCGAATTGGTGACCCCGCGGAGTGCGATCACGTCGCCGAAGCCGCGGGTGTCGCTGTTGCTCACGAACAGATTCGGGGCCGCCCCGGAAAGATCCTGCAGCTGCCGGATCCCATGCTGCTCCAACAGGTAAGGATTCAAAACCGCAGTCGCCGGCTGGATGCGGAGTCCGTCCACCCCGAACTCGGCCTCCACTTTGAACGGTGTCATCACCGTGGTGCCGGTGGCGGCGGCAAACAGCGCCGCGTGGGGCGCAAGGAGGAGCGCGGCGATCGCACGCGCGACGTGACGGGAGGTTTGGCAGGGCATGATTTCCGGTAAGATCTTCAGGGCGGGACGCATCCAAGGGACGACGCAAATCGCGCACTTCTTTGAAGCATCAAGGAGTTGCGGTTGGCACGGGGAGGCGCAAGCCCGTTCCCCGGAGATTTCATGAACCGGTCAGCCCAGCCACCAGCCTCTGCGGATTTCGGCTACAACAACGAAAGCTGCTCCCCGGGACGACGAAACTTCGCCGAATTTAACGCGGGGCGGCTCTCATCGAGACCGTGGCGTCGAGCGGACATCGTGAACAGCGCGCGGATCTGCTCCGCGTGAATGCCTTCGCCCTTCATGCGTGAGCCCCATTCGCTCACGTTGAGCTCGCCGCCGCGCATGGCGCGCACGCGGTCCAGCACGCGCGCTGCCTTGCCCGGCTCGTGCGCCGCCAGCCAGTCGCGGAAGAGGTCCTTTACCGCGTGCGGCAGCCGCAGGACGAGGTAGCCGCCGTAAGTCGCACCCGCGTCGGCCGCCGCGCGGACGATGCCCGGGATTTCATGCTCCGTGAGGCCGGGGATCACGGGAGCAACAAGCACGCCCACCGGCACGCCCGCGGCGGCCAACGCGTTGATTGCCTTCAGGCGGGCGGCAGGTCGGGACGCGCGCGGCTCCATCCGCCCGGCGAGGGTGGTGTCGAGCGTGGTTACCGTCACCAGCACCATCGCGGCGCGATCGCGGGCGAGATCGGCGAGCACATCGGCGTCGCGGCTCACCAGCGCGTTCTTGGTGACGATCGCGACCGGCTGACGGAACTCCGCGCACACCTCGAGGCAGGCGCGCGTGAGGCGGAAACGCCGTTCGGCCGGCTGATAGCAGTCGGTGGCGCCGCTGAGCGTGATGGATTCGCCGCGCCAAGTCGGGCCAAGCAGCTTTTCGCGCAGGAGCGCGGGCGCGCGACGCTTCACCATGATGCGTGTCTCAAAGTCGAGCCCGCTGGAGAATCCGAGGTACTCATGGTACGGCCGCGCGAAACAGTAGGCGCAGCCGTGTTCGCAGCCGCGGTAGGGGTTGAGGCCCCAGGTGTACGGAACGTCGGGGCTGTCGTTGCGGGAAAGGATCGACTGCGAGTCGTCGTCGTAGAACTCGGTGCGCGGGTGCGGGCCGGCGCCGTCTTCCCCGGGGTCGGCCGCCGCGTCGGGATCGGTCGCCAAGTGCAGCCGCTCGAAGCGGTTCGGCGGATTCGCCGCGGCGCCGCGGCCCGGCGGACCCGGAGGCGTGGTGGGCGACGAACTCATCTTGCCACCGTAGCGAAAATCGTGGCGGCGCCAGTGTGATTCGCTTTGGTCGCGCCATGTCGTCCGCCATCCTCGCGAAGCCGATCCAGCGCCTGGAGGGCGGGGGAGCGGCGGTCGTCGCGGAGGATGCGGTGGCGGTCGAGGAGCCGCTTGAGATTCGTTTCGGTGGCCGCAGCGTCGCGGTGGTCATGCGCACCCCGGGGCACGACCGCGAACTCGCGGCCGGCTTCCTTCTCACCGAGGGAATAATCCGCGGGCGTGACGACTTGCTCGACCTGGTGCGGTGCCGCGGAGATTCCGGTGAGCCATCGCCCAACCTGATCGACGCGGTGCCCGCCCCCGGCGTGGTCCTGGACGAGGCGCGGCTCACGCGCCACCTGTTCACCGCCTCCAGCTGCGGCATTTGCGGCAAGGCCACCCTCGCCGCCATCCGCGGCATTTTCCCCCCGCTGCCGCCCGCCCCACCACCCCGGCGCGACGTGATCGCGGCGCTGCCGGGACGCCTCCGCGCCGCGCAGACCGCCTTCGCCGCGACCGGCGGCCTCCACGCCTGCGCGGTCTTCGACGCCGACGGCAACCTGGAGGGCGCGCACGAGGACGTCGGCCGCCACAACGCCCTCGACAAGGTCATCGGCCGCGCGCTGCTCGACGGCCGGCTGCCGTTGGCGGGCCGCAGCGTGCTCGTGAGCGGGCGGGTTTCTTTCGAGCTAATGCAGAAGTCGCTCGCGGCGGGTGCCGGCTGCGTGGCGGCGATCTCCGCGCCAACCTCGGCCGCGGTGGAATTCGCGGCGGAATGCGGGCAGACCCTGGTCGGATTCCTCCGGCCCGCGGGGGGGCCGGGCTCGCCGATGCGAATGAATGTTTACGCCGGCACCGTGGCCGGTTGATGGTGTCGGATCCACCCGTGCGCCGCCTCCGACTCCTGCTCGCCCTCCCGCTGCTGATCGCCGCCGTCCCCCGCGCGGCCGAGGCGGAGAATCTCGCGGAGCGCAACCTCCGCCGGATCATCGACCGCCAGAAGGAGGTATTCGCCGATGCCGCGAAGCAGGGGGACAACCTCGACGCCAGCTCGCTCAAGCGTCGCCTGCAGGAGATCTCCCACGATTACGAGGTGCTGTTGCGCGACAACCCGCGCTACGCCGCGGGTTACGCCGCCTACGGCCTGCTGCTGAGCAAGGTCGACATGCGCAAGGAGGCCGCGGCCATGCTGCTCAAGGCCAACGAGCTCGATCCCGACATCGCGATCGTGAAGAACCAGATCGGCAACCTCCTCGCCGAGGACGGGAAGCCGCTGCAGGCCGCGCCTTATTTCATCGCCGCGATCAAGCTGGAGCCCAATGAGCCCGTTTACCACTACCAGCTCGGCACGCTCCTGGTGGAGGCGCGCGACGAGTTTTTGAAGAACGGCCAGTGGACGCGGGCGACGCTTGACGCCGCGGTGCTGGAGGCGTTCCGCAAAGCCTCCGAGTTGGCCCCCGACCGCTTCGAATTCGCCTACCGGCACGCGGAGTCGTATTATGATCTGGAAAAGCCCGACTGGGGGGCCGCGTTGAAACTGTGGAGCGCGCTCGAGGAAAAGGCGCCCACGGACATCGAGCGGCAGACGATGCGGCTCCACGCGGCCAACATTCTGATCAAGACCGACCGGGCCGGCCTCGCGCGCATCCTGCTCGAGACGGTCACCGAGCCCGGGCTGCAGGGGCAGAAAGACCGCTTGAAGCCGCTGCTGGAGAAAGCGGGCAAGTGACGCGGCCGCCCGCGGCAAGTCTTGCCGAGCCCGCGGCGCCTCGCGCAGCCTGACAAAGATCCATGTCTTTCCTCGACCGACTCGAGCGCGCCCTCGGGCGCTTCGCGATCCCCAACGCGGGCCTCTACCTCGTCATCGGACAGGCTTTCGTGCTGCTGGCCGTCATGTTCCGGCTGCTCGATCCGCAGCGGCTCGACTTCGCGCCGGCGCTGGTGACCGAAGGGGGCGAGTGGTGGCGGATGTTCACCTTCATGCTGCTGGTGCCGATGCCGGGCGGCACGCTCGGCATCGTCTTCACGGTGTTCGGGTGGTACATCTTCTATCTCATGAGCGGCGCGCTGGAGCAGCATTGGGGCGCATTCCGTTTCAACCTCTTCCTGCTGCTCAGCTACGTCCTCACCGTGGCGCTCTCGTTTCTCGCGCCGCTCAACGGTGTCACCAACCTGTTCATCCTGGGCTCGGTCTTCCTCGCGTTCGCCTTCCTCAACCCCGACTTCGAGCTGATGCTGTTCTTCATCCTGCCGGTGAAGATCAAGTGGCTCGCGATCATCACGTGGGCGCTGAACCTCGTGCAGTTCGTGCGCGGCGACCTCGGCCTACGGCTGCAGATCGTGGCGCCGGTGATCACCTTCCTCGTCTTCTTCGGCCCCGACATCCTCCTCCGCCTCCGCAGCGGCCGCCGCCAGGCGGAACGCCGCGCGGAACGGGCCGCGGAGGAGGTCCGGGCGCGCCATGTCTGCCACGTGTGCGGCCGCAACGACCGCACCAACCCGGAGATGGACTTCCGCTACTGCTCCAAGTGTGCCGGCGACCAGTGCTATTGCCCCGAGCACATCCAGAACCACGCGCACGTCGTGGCTCCCGATGAGGCGGCCCGCCGCTGATCCGTTCGCGGGCGCCGCGGGACTCGCGACGCCCGGCGCTTGGCTAAAGTTCGCCACCGCGTTGCTGGAAAAGACCGGGGTTGCCCTTGGCCAGGTGGCGACCGACGCGCACGACGAGGCGCTCTATCTCATTCTGCGCACGCTCGGTCTGCCTTTGGAGAGCGGACCCGCCGTGCTGCGCCGTGCCTTGAAACCGGACGAGCGCGCGCGGCTGGAGGCCGTCTTCCGCCGGCGCGCGGTCGACCGCGTGCCCGCCGCCTACCTCACGCGCGAGGCGTGGCTCGGTCCGCACCGGTTCTTTGTCGACGAGCGCGTCATCATTCCACGCAGCTATTTTTTGGAGCTGATCCCCGGCGCCCTGGCCGCCGGTCTGCCGCGGGGCACGCACGTGCGTCGCGCCGTTGATGTCTGCACGGGCTCGGGCTGCCTCGCGATCCTGCTGGCCCACGGATTTCCGGAGGCGCAAGTCGACGCCTGCGACCTGTCGGCCGATGCGCTGGATGTCGCCGGCGTGAACGTGCGCGACCACAATCTGTCGGATCGCGTGCGGCTTTTCCGCAGCGACGTTTTCGATGCGGTGCCGCCGGCCGCCTACGACCTGATCATCAGCAACCCTCCCTACGAACCCAGCGCGCATGTCGACACGCAGGCGCCCGAGTTCGCGGCGGAGCCGCGGATGGCCCACGACGGCGGCCGGGACGGCCTCGTGATCATCCGGAAGCTCATCCGCCAGGCGGCGACCCGCCTCGCGCCGCACGGCATGCTCGCGATCGAGGTCGGCGGCCTGCACGACGCGATCAACCGCGAATTCGCCGCCCTGCGGCCGGAGTGGCTGCCGACGCAGGACGGCAGCGATTGCGTGGTCGTTTTCCGCGCCGCGGCGTTGGCGGCGGCCGGCCCGGTCACTCGTCCGCGCCCCAACGCCACTGCGGCCGTTCGCCCTTCCACCAGCAAATCGCCACGAGCAGCGCGCTCGCGACGAGCACGGTGAGGATGTACCAGCCGGTGTGGCGGCCGGCGACGATGGCCGCGCCGATCAGGGTGGCGAAATAGACCCCGAAGACCGCTACGCCCTGCCAGCGACGGGGCACGCCCCAGCCCCAGCCGTAGCGCTTGGCCGGGAACCAGGCTTCCTCGCGGGGAAGGGGCACGGGACCCCGCCGTGCGTCAGCGCCGGAAGGACTTCGTGAAGTCCTCCGCGACCTGCTGCACGACCTTCTTCTCGTGCCGCGAGTTGGCGATCAGCTCGTTGAGCTTCTTCTCCCAGGCGGCGCTGTCCATGGGCAGCTCGATGTTCTGGTTGATGAGCGACGAGTAGAGGAGGACGTTGGCGAGCTCGACGGAGCCCATGCCCTCGGCGCCCGGCGCGATGAGCGGCGAGCCGTCGAGGATGGAGTCGACGAAGTTCTGGATCAGCGTGCAGTGCGGGTTGCCCGCGTTGTCGAACGGGATCTCGACGTTCCAGACCTCGGGCTTGGCGAAACCGCTCTTCGACGTGCGGCTGAACTCGATCATGTCGGCGTCGTTGCGGGTGAAGGTGATGCGGTTGTTCTCGAGCACGACCTTGCCGCGCGTGCCGCAGATCTCGAAGCGGTTGGTGCCCGGGGACTCGCCGGTGGACGAGATGAACACGCCGGTGGCACCGTTGGCCCACTCGAGGTAGGTCGTGATGTTGTCCTCGACCTCGATGTTGTGGAACCGGCCGAGCTGGCAGAAGCCGCGCACGCGCGCGGGCATACCGCAGAGCCATTGGAGCATGTCGAGCTGGTGCAGGCACTGGTTGAGCAGCACGCCGCCGCCCTCGCCCTTCCACGTGGCGCGCCAGCCGCCGCTCGCGTAGTAGGCCTCGGTGCGGAACCAATCGGTGATGATCCAGTTCACGCGCACGATCTCGCCGAGGTCGCCGTTGCGGATGAGATTCCGGAGCTTCAGGTAGCGCGGCTCGACGCGCATCTGGAACATCCCGGCGAAGACCTGCTTCGGCCGCTCCTTCGCCACCGCGATCAGACGCTCGGCGTCGGCCTTGTGGGCGGAGATCGGCTTCTCGACCATCACGTGCAGCCCGGCCTTCAGCGCCTCGATGCCGAGCGAGGTGTGCAGGAAGTGCGGGGTGGCGATGACGATCGCGTCGATCTCCCCCGAGCGGATCATCTCGCTGGCGTCGGCGTAGGTCTTGAGGCCCGGCTTGCCCTTGAACGACTCGAGGCTCGGCGCGAAGGCGTCGCTCACCGCCGCCAGCGTGCAGCGCGAGACCTTGTTCTCCAGCAGGTACCCGGTGTGGAACCGGCCGATGTTGCCCAGACCGACGATCCCGAGGCGGACGTTTTTCATAGGTAGTTGCGGACTATCGCCGTGGTGAAAAACAACCGGCAACCACTTTCTGCGACGGAACGGCGCCGGACGCGATTCCACCAAAACCGGCCGGCCGCCTACTAGGCGCGGGGCCGCGGAACTGCTAGGGTGTCGGTCGATTCCCCGCCCCATGATCCCGTTCCGTTCGCCCTTCGGCCGCGCCTTCGCCGCAGCCTTGATCGTTGTCGCCAGCCTGTTCGCGGTGTCCGCGCCCCGCGCAGCCGAACGCTCCGCCGCCTCCGGGGTCGTCGAGGGCCGCGTGCTTCACGGCGGCAGCGGCGAATATCTGGAGAACGCGCGCGTCACCATCGAGGGCACCAACCTCGAGGCCGCCACGCGCTCCGACGGCTCCTTCACGCTGGCGCCGGTGCCGGCCGGGACGGCCCGCCTGCGCGTTTTTTTCACCGGCCTCGCGCCCCAGGTCTTCGCGGTGGACGTGCCCGCCGGCGCCACGGTGCGTCGCGATATCACCCTTGCGCCGGCCGCGGGGCGGCCGGGTGAGACCGTGCGGCTGGAGGCGTTCGCCGTCGCGGCCTCGCGGGAGATGGACGCCGCGGCGATCGCGATCAACGAGCAGCGTTTCGCCTCAAACCTCCGCACGGTGGTCGCGACCGACGAGTTCGGCACGGTGGCGGAGGGCCACGTCGGCGAGTTCATGAAGTTCCTGCCGGGAGTCACGATGGAGTACGCCGGTGGCAACGCGCGTGAGATCTCCATCAACGGCGCGCCGGCCGCTTACGTGCCGGTGACGGTGGACGGCTTCAACCTCGCGAGCGCGGTGGGCAACGGCACGGGTCGCGCGGCGGCCGTCGACATGGTCTCGATCAACGGACTCTCGCGGCTGGAGGTCTCGTATTCGCCGACGCCCGATTCGCCCGGCTCCGCCCTGGCGGGTTCGGTGAACATGGTCTCGCGTAGCGCGTTCGAGCGCGCGCGGCCGGTGTTCAACGGCAGCGCCTACGTGATGATGCGCGACAACCGACGCGAGACGCATCGCACGGCGATCCCGCGCGAGACGCGCACGCGGAAGGTCTATCCCGGTTTCGATTTCTCCTGGGTGGTGCCGATCAACCGGAGCCTCGGCTTCAGCCTCTCGGGCGGCCGGACCACCCAGTACGCCGGGCAGGACTTCTCGCAGAACACCTGGCGCGGCACCGGCGCGGCGACCAACGGGGCCGCGTTCCCGCACACCACATTCGACCGTCCCTACCTCACGGCCTACACCGTGCGCGGCGGCGGCAAGGAGACGATCCGCAACTCCATCGCGGCCACCGTCGACTGGCGGCTCGGGCCGCGCGATCGCCTCACGTTCGCCCTCCAGGCCTCGACCTTCGAGGAGAACTACAGCCAGCAGGCGCTCACCTTCACCATCAACCGTGTGACGCCCGGCGCGTTCTCGCCGACCTTCACGCGCGGCGACACCGGCGCCGGAGCCGGCACCCTCCAGCAGACCAACGGCGGCACCTACCGTTTCAACCGCACCTACATGCCCACGCTCACGTGGCGCCATGACGGGCCCGCGTGGAAACTCGACGCCGGCGCCGGCCTCTCCCGCGCCCGCTACACCGGAGCCGACATCGAGCGCGGCATGTTCCAGAACACCACCACCCAGCGCACCAACGTCGCGATCGCGTTCGAGGACATCTTCTACCTCCGGCCCGGCGCGATCAGCGTGCGCGACGCGTTGACCGGCGCGGCGGTGGATCCGTTCAGCCTTTCCAGCTACGCCCTCACGGCCACGACCAGCGGCATCGTCGACTCCAACGACCGGCAGCGCACCGCGTTCGGCCATGCCCGCCGCGACTTCGGCGGCGTCGTACCCTTCTCACTCAAAACCGGCTTCGACGTGCGTGAGGCGCGGCGCGATCTGCGGCCGGTCACCACCAACTACGCCTACGTGGGCGCCGACGGCCGAGGCAGCACGACGCCGGTGGGAAATGACGACAGCGCCGCGCCCTTTTGGGCGGCCGCGCTCTCCGAGCGTGCGTTGCCTTGGGGTTTCCCCGCGGCCCAGTGGGTGAGCCAGGCTAAGACGTGGGAGGCTTATCGCGCGAATCCCTCCCTGTTCACCATCGATCAGAACGCCCGCTACCGGAACCGGGTGGGCGCGTCCAAGTTCGCCTCCGAGGTCGTCTCCGCCGCGTACCTGCGCGGCGACGTGGCTTTGTTTGACCGGCGGCTCCGGCTGGTGGGCGGACTCCGTGCCGAGCAGACGAACATCCGCGCGCAGGGCCCCTTCACCGATGTGACCCGGAACTATCAGCGCGACGCCGCGGGCCGCCTCATCACCGTCGCCAGCCCCACTCCCGCCGATCCGGCGCGCCGCGTTCCCGCGACGATTTTTCCCTCCGGCACCCTCGGATTCTCGCAGCTCACCTACCTTGAGCGCGGGGCCGCCGTGGAAAAGGAGTACCTGCGGCTTTTCCCCAACCTGAACGTCGCGTTCAACGTCCGCGACAACCTGATCCTGCGCGCCGCGCGCTACACCTCGATCGGGCGGCCCGATTTCAACCAGTACGCGGGCGGCCTCACCCTGCCCGACGTCGAGGCGCCGCCGAGCCGGTCGAATCTCATCACGGTCAACAACGCCGCGATCAAACCCTGGGCCGCGGAGTCCACCAACGCGCGGGTCGAATACTATTTCGAGGGCGTCGGGCAGATATCCGCCGGGGTGTTCCGCCGCGATTTCCGGAATTTCTTCGGCGGCACCTTCTTCCCCGCGACGTCCGAGTTTCTCGCCCTCTACGGTCTCGAGCCGGCGACCTTCGAGCGCTACGAGGTCGCGACGCAGGAGAACGTTCGCGGCGGGCTTCGGACCACGGGCGTCGATTTCAGCTACAAGCAGGCCCTGACGTTCCTGCCCGCCTGGGCGCGCGGCGTGCAGGTCTTCGCCAACGCCAGCGCCCAGCGCGCCACGGGCGAGGCAGCGGAGAATTTCGCGGGCTACATCCCGCGCAGCGGCAGCTGGGGCTTCAGTGTGACCCGCGAGCGCTGGAACGCCCGCGTGAACTGGAATTACCGCGGCCGCCAGCGGCGCGGCGCGGTCGCGACCGGCGCCAGCAACGAGCCCGGTACGTTCAACTGGGGCTCCAAGCGACTCTACATCGACGTCTCGGGGGAGTACTCGCTGACGCGTCGCGTCGCGCTCTTCGCCAATCTGCGCAACATCGGTGACGCCACCGAGGATCAGCAGATCGCCGGCCCGAGCACGCCCGCCCACGCCCGCTTTCGCCAGCGCCTCGACTTCGGCTCGCTCTGGACCCTCGGTCTGAAGGGCACGTTCTGAGCGGCGAGGGCTTCGCACTGCTCTACCCGGAATTATTTCCCGACTCCGGCGTCCTCGATTGCGCCATCGTCACATTTTTCCGCGGGATCTGCGAAATCCGCGATTCAGGTTAGCCACTTTCGGAACAGCCTTCGGTCGTACGGTCGCCGGCATAGTCTGGGGTCGCCAGACCCCGGATACAAATGAGCCACATTCATCCGTGTCGATTCGCGTCCATCCGTGGTCACCCCATCGCGAAGCCATTCGGAAACCCTACTGAACGGTGCTTCGGCTACGGCGGAGCCGCGCTGGAAAATCCGCGATTCAAGTTCGCGACCTTTGGAAGAAGCCGGCTGGGCCGCGGACGCAGAGGTCCGTCCTCCCGAAGACAGCTGGCCGTGGAAGATATGGAATGACGGGCCTAGCTTTCCGCAGAGGGCAGACCTTCCGGCTCGCCGGTTTGGGGTGGTCCTCCGGCGATGGGGCGACCCGGGTATCCCACGGAAAACGCTACGACGCGCGACGAGGTGATTTGGGGGATCCAAGAAAAGGCGATTGGGGGTGAAGCTTTCGGACGGGCAAATGCGCTCGACTTGCCGGCGGCAGGGGTGGAAGGAGACGAAGACCCCGCATGTCCGCGTCGAAACCAGTAGTGCCCTTCGAATCCGCAGTATCGGCCTGGTTCACGCGCGAACTGCTCCCCCACGAGCCGGCGTTGCGGGCCTACCTGCGCTCGCGGTTTCCGTCGCTGTCCGACCAGGCTGACATCGTGCAGGAGTCCTACGCTCGGCTGCTCCGGGCGCACGCCACCCAGGAGATCCGTTGTCCGCGAGCGCTGCTGTTCACCACGGCGCGCAACCTCGCCCTCGACTTCCTGCGGCACCAGCAGGTCCTGCCGATGCAGCCGGTAACCGATTCCGTGGGCCAGTCCGTCGTGATAGAGGATGCGGGTGCCCACGACCTCATCGACCGCAGCCGGGAGCACGAGGTCCTGGCCGAGGCCCTGCACGCCCTCCCGGAGCGTTGCCGGGAGGTGGTGCTGCTGCGCTACCGCCAGGGACTTTCCTACAAGGAGATCGCCGTCCAGCTCGGCATCTCACCCGAGACGGTCAAGGTCCACCTGGCCAAGGGACTGCGCCGCTGCACCGACTATTTCGCCGACCGCGGGCTGACCGGCCCCGCCCCCTCCTGATGAACGACGAGCAGGCAACTCTGGACCGCATGACCGACGAGGCGGCACTCTGGCTGATCGAGGCGGAGGAGGGACTCAGCCCCGCCCGCGCGCGGGAGTTTGAGCAGTGGCGGCGGGCGGATGCGCGCCACGAGGCGGCCCTGGCTAGGCTGCAGTGGGGGCACGCACGTCTGCGGGAACTGCCCGAAGTCGACGCCTCCCTGCTGCCGGAGGCGGTCGCCGGAGAGGAGGCGGCTCGCGTGGCCGCCCGGCCCCGGCAGAGGAGCGCGGTCTGGTGGGGCGTGGCGGCGGCCGCCTGTGCCGCCTCGGTCGCGTTGGCCCTCATCACCGGTTGGAAACCAGCGGCGGCACCCGATTATGGTCTCATCTACGCATGTGAGACCGGAGGGTTTCAGCGGGTGGCGTTGCCGGACGGATCGCGGCTGGAGCTGAATGAGAACAGCCGCGTGAGGGTCCGCTTCCAGGCCGACCTGCGCCGGGTGGAACTGCAGGCCGGCGAGGCGCATTTCACGGTCGCGAAGGACGCCGCGCGACCGTTCGTGGTTGAGGTCGAGGGCGTGGCGGTGCGGGCGGTTGGCACCGCGTTCCTCGTACGGAAGAGCGCGTTCTCTGTCGATGTCCTCGTCACCGAGGGGCGCGTCCAAGTCTGCGAGGCGGCGTCGGCGGGCGCAGCGGCAACCACGCCGGAGAGGTCGCCGGGCGCCCCGACAGGGATGGTCCTCGAGGTGACCGCGGGGGAGCAGACCCGGGTGACTGCCGGTTCCGGATGGGCGGCTGGGAACCTGCCCCGCGTGGAGAAGGTCTCGCGGCAAGTAATCCGGCAGACACTGGACTGGCAGGAGCGGAAGCTGTTCTTCGCCGACGTACCCCTGCGCGACGTCGTCCAGGAGTTCAACCGCCGCAACCGCCTGCAACTTGTGATCCAAGATCAGGAACTGGCGGAGCGTCCGGTGGGCGGAACGTTCGCGTCCGACAACATCGAGGGCTTCCTCCGGCTTCTGGAGGGAAGCGGCGTCGTCACCACCGAGCGGCGGGGTGAATGGGAGGTCATGCTGCGGGCTCGAACCGGGGTTCGCGAGTGACGCCCCCCGTGCCCAGGCGTCCTTAACGGCGATGAGGAGGCCTGCCACTTCGTCTCCGGCGGTGCCAAATTGGCCGGGTGGCAACCGGTTCTGGGTCGGGCTGTTGCTGCTTTTGATCCTCATGGCCGGCCCACTTGGCGGCCAGGGTCCGGAGCAGCGCCAGCGCTACGACCTGCCGGCCGGTGATGCGGCGGAGATGCTGCGGCGCGTGGCCGGCACCTCGGCACGGCAGATCCTCTACCTCGTGGACGCGGTGCGCGGGGTGAGCACTCCGCCCGTGAGCGGAGACTACTCCGTCAGGGAGGTGCTTGAACGGCTGCTCGCCGGCACGCCGCTGGTGATCACGGAGGACACCGCGACGGAGGCGCTCCTGGTGAGCCGTCGTGAATCCCGGCCGCCGCGGCCGGGGGCAATCGTGGGCCGGATCCACCATCCCGCCACGGGTGAGCTGATTCGGAATGTCCGCGTGCAGGTCACCGGCGGGGGCCCGGCCACCCGCTCAGGCGCCGCGGGCGAATACCGCCTTGAGCCCGTGCCGGCGGGACCCGCCACGCTGCTGGTTTCCTACACCGGCTACCGGGCGGCCACGGTGGCGGTGGAGGTCCCGGCGGGGGGCACGCTCGTGCGGAACTTCGACCTCGTGGATTCGCTTGAGCCCGGCCCTGCCGGCCTCGGGGATCCTATCCGACTACCAGCCCTGGTGGTCTCGTCTGGCCGCAAGGGTACGGCCAAGGCGATCATGGAGCAGCGCAGCGCGGTCACCATCCTCGATGCGGTCGCGTCGGATGCCTTCGGTGACAACCCCGAGGGCAACCTTGGCGAGTTTATGAAGCACCTGCCCGGGGTGGAGCTGGAGATCTTCTTCGGGGAGGTGCGCACCGTGCGGCTGAGCGGGCTGCCCTCGGATTACACCGCGGTGACGCTGGACGGGATGCCGCTGGCGAGCGTCGATGCGGGCACGGGCGGCGCCACCACCTCCCGGGCATTCACGATGGAGATGGCCTCGCTCAACAGCGTCGAGGCGATCGAGATGAACCGGATCGTCAGCGCGGACGCCGATGCCGGCGCCCCGGCGGGAACCATCAACCTCCGGACCAAGCGCGCCTTCGATCGGTCCGGACGTCGGGTCTCCTGGCAGGCCAACGCCACCGCGCACTCGGAAGCGTTCCAACTCCGGCGCTCGCTCGGGCCGGACGAGGACCGGGCCCGGCGGAAGGTGCGACCCGGGGGAATCCTCGAATACTCTGACGTCTTCCTCGACCGCCGCCTGGGCGTGGTCCTCAACCTCAGCGAGTCGAATGTCTACCAGGAGGCGGTGGTCGCGAACTTCGGCTACAGCACGCCCGGGGGGGGCGCGGACCCCCGCCCGTTAGTCCCAGCCAGCCTCGCCTTCCAGTGGGCCCCGCGTTTCAACCGGCGGTTCTCCGTGACGATGGCGGCCGACGCCCGGATTGGGCCGCGGGTGGAAGTGGGGCTGGGCATCATCCACAACTGGGCCGACCTCTGGAACCCCCAGCGGAACGTCACCTTCAACCCCGGGGCAAGGGCCAGCGTCGAGGGGGCGGATCCGCTGCTGAGCTTCAGCTCGTCGTCCGGCGGTTCGGTCCAGGTCAACCCCCTTGAGGTCGCCAAGCTGGGTGCCACCACGACGCTCCTGCCCCGGTTCGCGTTCCAGGCCGGGTCCTGGGAGGTGGAGGCCAAGGGGTCCTACAGCGACTCCTGCAGCTGGTATGATCCGCTCGGGCGGCGTGGCTCGATCCGCGACTTCAACGGGCCGACGGCGGGTAACGTCTCGTTCCGGGCCGCACGCTCCTCGCCGCTCCGGGCGGACTGGACCATCGTGCAGACCGGCGGCCCCGACCTCGGGAGCGGCGCGAGCTACAGCAGCCCGGCGTTCACCGCGAACGATGGCCGCTTCGGCCGCTCGAACGTGATCGCAGGAGAGGTGGCCGCGACGCGGAGGGGGGAGTGGGGTGGTTTCGCCGCGACCTGGAAGCTGGGGATGAAGAGCCGGCAGCAGCGGCAGACCTTCGAGGATGATTCCCTCGCCTGGCGCACGGATTACGTGGGGCAGCCGGCCGTCGGCGGCTGGGCTGGCTATGCCTCGCCTTGGGCGTTCGACCTCGGGATGGCCGGAGGTGGGATTCGATCCTTGGGGGGCGGCGGAGTCTTCCTGCCCAACGCGCGCGCCCTCGGGCTGCTGTACCGCGACTCGCCGCGTCTCTTCCGGCAGAACTGGGGCTCCGGGGCGGTCAACTACTACGAGTCCTACATCGCACGGCGCCGCCGCGTGCAGGAGCGAGTTGATGCCGGCTACCTGATGGGAACGCTCGAAGGGCGGCACTGGGTTGGACGGCTCGGACTTCGCTGGGAGGGTACCGGGCTCACGACGAGTGAGCCGGAGGTCCGGCCGCCCTCGGAGGTGCGGGCGGCCGGCTTTCCCGTAAACGCGTCCGGCATCGCCACCACGGTGCCCGGCCTCGAGTACCAATACCTTTCCCGGCCCCGCGTCAGCCGGTCCGGGAGCTACGCGAATCTCTTCCCGAGCGCGTCTGTCAAGGTCCCCCTGCCGGCCGGCGCGGAGGCGCAGCTCGGGATCGGCCGGACGATCCGGCGGCCGCCCTTCCCGAGCCTAGCCGGCGCGTGGGTGGTCAATGAGCAGGACCTCTCGGTCACGGCGCCGAATCCGCGCCTGAAGCCGGAAACGGCGACCAATTTGGCCGCCCGCCTGGCGGCCTACTTTGAGCCGGTCGGCCGTTTCGCCCTCACCGCCACGCAGGTTGAACTGGGGCGGCCGCTCGTGACCAGCCGGATCCGGGCCGTGGATTTCGGGTACGCGGGAGGTGACGAATTTGCGCGCTATGATTTCATCACGACGGAAAATGGCGGCGGTTCGCTCCGTGTGCGGAGCTTGGCCCTGGACTACAGCCAGGGACTCGGCTTCCTCGGCCGGGCCTTTCAGCCCCTGACCATCCGGGCCAATTACACCCGCCTGACCGCGTCCGCTCCCCGGGCCAGCCTGACACCCCACCTGGCCGGTGCCGGCCTAGGTTGCAGCGTGGCAGGGCTCACGGCCCACCTCGACTGGAACTGGACCGCCGACGCCAGCCGGAACGTCGCCGGCACGCTGTACCGCCGGCACCATGCCAACGTCGATGCGGGCCTCGGCTGGCGGCTGACCCGGAACTACACCCTGCAGGTTGCGGCCCGTAATCTCCTGAATGCGCCGTGGCTGGACCTGCAGCGTTTCGAGAACGGGTGGTCGGCGCTCGCGCGCTACGAGGTCACCGGCACCTCCTGGACCTTCGCCATCAAGGGCAGCCACTGAGCTGGTCCCGGTCCCGCGCTATCCGCCGGAAACGCGCGCCAGCGGGTAACCCATTCTGCCGGTCCGGACGTCGAGGGGGGGCCAAGTCGTCCGCCGACCGTGGCGCCCTGCCGGGCGGCCACGCGTTTGCGGCTCCGGCGGTGTGGCACACCCCCGCCGAACCCTGCCCCTTACCTCGTCCATGAAATCCCTGTCCCTCACTGTCCTCCTGCTGCTGCCGCTGGCCTTCGTGGCCGTCACCTCTGCTCAGGTCCAGGGACCTGGCACCGTCCAGGGCCGGATCTTCAATCCCGCCACCGGCGAGTACGTCCGCAACGCCGTGATCCGCACAGACGGCGGTACGACGGCAGTTTCCGGCAGCGGCGGCGAATACCGCCTGTTTCCAGTCGGCCCGGGGACCGCGACGCTGAGCGTGACCTACACCGGGTACCAGACCGTCTCCGCGCAGGTGACCGTCGCGCCCGGGGCCACGGTCGCGCGGGATTTCGAGCTGGTGAGCACGCTGGCGGCACCGGGGACAGCCGAGGCGGTCAAGCTCGACGCCTTCGTCGTGGCCAGCCAGCGCGAAGGCGCCGCGAAGGCGATCATGGACCAGCGCAACTCGATGAACGTAACCAACACGGTCGCATCTGACTCGTTCGGCGACAACGCGGAAGGCAACGTTGGCGAGTTCCTCAAGCACCTGCCGGGCGTCGAACTCGAGACCTTTTTTGGCGAGGTGCGCACCGTTCGATTGGGTGGTCTGCCGTCGGACTACACCGCCGTGACTATGGACGGCATGCCGCTCGCCAGTGTCGATGCCGGCACCACCACCCGCGCCTTCACCATGGAAATGGCGTCCCTCAACAGCGTCGAATCGATCGAAATCGCAAAAACAATCAGCGCCGACGTCGATGCCAACGCTCCCGCCGGCACGATCAATCTCCGCACGAAGCGCGCCTTCGACCGGGCCGGCCGAAGGGTGTCCTGGCAGGCGAACATCACCGCGCACTCGGAGGCGTTCAATTTCCGCCGTTCGCTCGGGCCGGACGAGGATCGTCGGACCATGAAGCTGCGTCCCGGCGGCATCTTCGAGTACTCCGACATCTTCCTCGATAAGCGCCTCGGCGTGGTGCTCAACGTGAGCGAGTCCAATGTTTATCAGGATGCCATCACCGCGAACATGGCGTACAGCACCACGACGAGCGCCACCGACCTCCGCCCGCTAGTCCCCACCAGCGTGACTTACCAGTGGGCGCCGCGCTTCAACAAGCGGTTCGCGATCACTCTCGCGGCGGACTACAAATTCAACGCCAACCTCAATGTGGGGCTCGGCTTGGTTTACAACTACGTCGATCTCTGGACGCCGCAGCGCAACATCGTGTTCAACCTCGGCACCCGGGCGAATGTGGTCGGCAATGATCCGGCACTCAGCTTCACGTCGGCCCCCAACGGCAGCGTCCAGACGAACCCGATCGCGGTGGCGAAGCTCGGCGAGACCACGACTCTGCTCCCCAGGTTCAGCTACCGGCGCGGTAATTTCGAACTCGAGGGCCGGGCATCGTACAGCGACTCGACCAGCTGGTACGATCCCCTGGGTCGCCGCGGATCGATTCGCGACTTCAACGGCCCAACCGCGCCCAACATCACCTTCCGGGCCCAGCGCTCGGGCCCGCTCGCGGCCGATTGGACGATTACCCAAATCGCCGGTCCCGACATCAGCAATGGCGCCAGCTTCTCCAGCCCGGTCTTCACCACGAATGACGGCCGGTTCGCACGGACGCAGCTGATCTCGGGCGACCTCATCGCAAGTCTGAAGACCGAAGCCGTTCGGCCGATAATCTGGAAGACGGGCCTCAAGCGGCGGTATCAGAGCCAGAAATTCGAGGACGACACGTTGGCGCGCCGCTACGATCTGATCGGTAATCCGACGACCGGCGGCTGGGCCAATTACCCAACCCCGTGGCCCTTCAACATCGGGATGTCCGGCGGTAGCATCACCTCTCTCTCAAGCGGCGGACTCTTCATGCCGAATGTACGCGCGCTGGGGCAGATGTTCACGGACAACCCGGGCCAGTTCCGGCAAAATTGGGGCAGCAACGCCACCAATTTCTACGAGTCGTACGTCGCCCGCCGCCGCCGACTCTCCGAACAGGTCGATGCGGGTTTTCTCATGGGGACAACGACGTGGAACCGGCTAACCGCCCGCGCAGGATTGCGCTGGGAGGGCACCACGACGGAAGCGAGTGAGCCGAACACCCGCACCCCAGCCGAGGTGCGAGCCGCGGGCTTTCCCGTCAACGCGTCCGGTGTGGCAACCACGGTTGAAGGCGTGGCGTACCAGTTCCTATCCCGGCCACGGTTGAAGCGGACCGGCACCTACGACAACTTCTTCCCCAGCGCATCGTTGAAGTACCAATTCGCCCCGAGCTTGGATGGGCAGCTGGGCTTCAGCAGCACAATCCGTCGGCCACCGTATGCCAACTTGGCTGGTGTCTGGATCGTCAACGAAACGCTGAGGACTGTGACCGCACCCAACGCCGCGCTGAAGCCGGAAACCTCCAAAAACTTCACCGGTCGCCTCGCCTATTACTTTGAACCCGTCGGCCTTCTCGCCGTCACCGCCACCCAGCGGAACGTGAAGAATATCTTCATCACGGACACGCTCACGGCGCAGGACTTCGGCTACTCCGGTAACGATGAACTCCAGGCCTACGATTTCATTACCACCCGCAACGGCCGCGACACTACCCGGGTGCGCAGCTTTGAGCTCGAGTATAACCAGAGCCTCGGGTTCCTCGGATCGCTGTTCAAACGCCTCACGGTCCGCGGCAGCTACACCCGCGCGTACGCGGCGATCCGCACGCCCGGAATCACGCCCAGGCTCGCGAGCGGCGGCCTCTATTACACACTCAACCGCCTCCAAGTGTACGCCAACTACAACTGGGCCGACGACTGGCTTCGCAACCTGCAGACCAACGTTTACCGCCGCCACCGCTCTAATCTCGACCTCGGCGGCAGTTGGCGGCTGAACCAAACTTACCAGCTGTCCGCGAGCGTCCGCAATGTACTGGACCAGCCCTGGATTGACATGCAGCCGTTCGCCAACGGGTTCACCGCCATGACCGCCCACCAAACCGTTGGCGTCTCCTGGACCTTCGCCGTCAAAGGAACGTACTGAGCTGGCTGAAAGCAGCCGGTCCCCGGCGAAGACGACGCGTACAAACGGATCCGGGCGGCAAGATCAACGAGGTGGTGCGAGAGGGGGGAGCGCGCTGCCCATGCGCAACGGAACGTTTGGTCCCGACGACACTTCCACGGTCCTGACTTTGCATGACGTGGAGGTGAGCGCCACCGCTGCGCAGTCACTGCTCGTACTCCTCCACAAACTGCCAGAGGAAAACATCGAGCGTGTGCGCTCCACCGACACCCCTCGCGAACTCGTCAGGCGGCGATGACCGGCAGCAGCAGGAGGAGCAGCGCCACGAGCAACATCAGTGCCATGCCAAAAGTGGCGCGCGAAACGAGCACGCTCCACAGCCAGCGGCGATGGCGGAAGAGATGCAGCGCGAGCAGGCTCAAAACCACCAACGAGAGGATCCAGTGCAATCGACCCCAGCTTTCGCCATCCATGCCCCACACAGTGGCACCGCGGGGCGACTCGTAGCCGACGCGATACTTCATCGCGAGACCGGAGCCCGCGAGCAACGCCCCGCTCCAGAGCATCGCCAGATTGACGGCACGATCCATCCACACGCGCCAGTCGGGCGGCTGATTCATCGGGCCACCTCGCTGCGAATGACAGCCGCCTGTTCGGCGAGCAGCTGATTCTGCGCGTAAAGGCTAACTTGGGGGCCCAGCCGCGGACCGGCTGCGTAGGGCACGCCGTAGTAGGCCGCCGTGGCCGCGAGCGTGGCCTGGGCCGCAGCGGCGATCTCGCCGGTCTCCGCGACTGCCAAGTCGGTGATGGCCAGGTTCCGCGGTCCCGAATGCCGGGCGATGAAGGGTTCGATCCGCTGCTCGATGAACTGGCCGATGGCGGCGGCCGGCCGGCCATGCCTGACCGGGTAGACGATCACGACCGGGCGGAAGCTCTCCAAGGCAGCCGGGGGGGGCAGGCGGTCGATGCGGTGGATCTCCGGCTTGATACCCAGTCGTCCCAGTTCGGAGTAGAGGTGGTCCGCAACCTTGGCCGGAGCCAGGGTGCCCTCCGACTCGGAGGTGAGCCCCTGGATCTCCCGTAGGTCCAGCTTGGCCCGGGTTGGCCAGGCATCCACGTAAAGGATCAGAGGCCGGGTGCCTTCCCTGGCGGCCGAATCCGCTGACCGCGTCTCCGTGACCGGCCGGGGCCGTGCCCCCCGCTGGCGCAGCAGCGACCACGCGAGTGGGATCAGCCAGGCGGCGGTGGCGACCATCACGACGACGGTCATCCGGAGGCGGGAAGGGGTTTTCATGCGGCCGCGCATCGCGCCGGCGATGGTGCTTCCCCGACGGGCGCGCCGGCGATGGCGAAGGTGGAATCGCCGATGGTCCGTCCGTCCGAGGTCCGGAGAAGGAAAGGCTTTCCCTGACAGCGGGACCAGGCCGCATCGACATCGTCGGCGAGGGCTGCGTCACGAGCAGCCAGGCCCGCCTCCACGCAGCGGGCGGCAAGCACGGTGGCGAAGGCGATGCGCCCGGACGCCGGCTGGCCGGACCGAGCATCGATCAAGTGGGAAACCCGACGGCCGGCCAGCATCCGGTGACGCGCCCGGTGTCCGCTGGTCGCGAGGGCGGCGTTCCGGACGCTGAGCGCTCGGGGCATCCCCGGCAGGAGCACCCACCAGCCCTCGTCCCGGGCCGAGGCACACCCGCGGGCGGCGACATCGCCGGCCAGTTCGACGAGGAAATGGTGTCGGCCCTGCCGCTCCAGTAGCGCCACCAGTTGGTCGACGCACCACTCCTTGCCGAAGCCGCCGAAATCGAGGGCCTGACATGGACGGGCCAGCCGCAGGCCATCCGGTCCCTCCACCACGACGGGGCCCTCCGTCAGATCGCGGGCGGCCGCGATCTCGGCGGGCGAAGGTTCGGTGAGGCGGCATGGGTCGTGCCAGCAGGCCCACAGGGGCAGGGCGGCGACGTTGACACGGCCGCCGGTCGCCCGCCGCGCTTGGTCGCCGAACGCGAGCAGCGCCCGGAGCTCAGGGTCCGGCTCGACGGTCTCGCCCCGGTTCAACCGGGAGACAAGGCTGGCCGGGACGAACCGGGAAAAGCGGGCCTCGAACCGGCGCAGCCACTGCACGGCCCCGATGACGGTCCGCTCTGCCTCCGGGCGGGTCAGGCCCGCGAGGCGCAGCCGGCCCTCGCCGCCCAGGGCAGGGAAGCGGAAGCCGTGGATCGGTGGCTCAGGGAGCGGGGTCATCCGACCTGGGGGCGCCAGCGGGCCCGGTCAGCGTTCCCACGGCAGCAGGACGTTCTCGACGGGTGTGTTCACCGTGCGGTTGATCCGCCGGATCATCTCCACCGTGGGCTCATCCTCCTGGTAGACGCGGAGCTCGCAGATGCCGCCGTGGTAGTGAACGTTTTCCCGGAAGACCACGCGCAGGGCCTGGGCGTTGATCTGGCCGACCGGGAGCACGAGCCGGCGGTGGGCCTGCGGATTCTCGATGTCGGCGATCTTCTTCCAGCCGGAGCCGTCGTGCCGTTCCAGCGTGAAGGTGCGGTGGGCCAGCCGGCCCCGGTTCTGGAAGACCACGTGCACGACGTTGAACGCCTGCGGTTGCTCCCACGCCAGCTGCAGCCACTGCTCGCCCTCGGCGCCGGGCGCGGGGGTCCACGCGTTGCGGCGGGGCTCCGCGCGGGCATAGGTCGTGGGCAGCCGGGCCCGGGAAAAGCCGTTGATCGCGTCCACGGCCGGCGTGCCCTCGCTGGAGGCGGTGGCGCGCGCGTGGCGCGCGAGGTCGCGCGGATCCTCGTTCGGCACCTCGATGAGGTACGAGCCGTCCTTCAGCAGCCGCTGCTGCAGCTCCGCGAGGTGGTTCGTGTAGATCCCGCGTGGGTTTGTCTTCCGCCGGATCGCCAGCCCCGCGGCGGTACCGGCGGCCTGGCCGATCGTTCCCGTCGTGAGCATGACCCGGGTGGCGGTCAGGGCGACGTGGGAGACCGAGATGTTCCGGCCAGCCATCATCAGGTTGCCGATGTTCTCCGAGTAGAGACTGCGGTAGGGCACCGAGAAGAGCAGGCCGCCGTGCGTGTGGTTCTTGAGCCGGCTCTTGTCGAAGAAACCCAGGGATGGGTGATCGTCGAGGCCCCAGCCGCCGTACGCGATGCGGTCAGGCAGCAGCTTCTGCTGGGTAACGTCTGTCTCGGACATGACATAGTCGCCGCGCAGGCGGTAGTTCTCGCGCATGCCGACGACATGGCCGACCCAGGCAAGGCCCATCTGCGCGGCGTCCTTGTTCACGGGATCCGTGCAGTGGTTCTTGATGTGGTCCCAGAGCCCGTAAATCAGGCGCAGCAGGTCATCCCGGACCTCTTCCGCCTGATCATAGGTGTGCGTGACGCCGCCGAGCTCGATGACCCACTGATTGTCGATCCCCGTGGCGGAAGGGTGCCGGTCGCGGATTTCCCCGAAGTCCGAGCACTGCCGGAAGTGGTAGGCCCAGGCCGGGGTTACGAACGAGGAGGCCTTATCCTGCTTCGCGTACCAGTACTTGAGCGAGCTGCCGAGGGTCTCGGTGCTGGCGGTGGCCGGAGCCTTGGTCTCGCCATAGAGGTCTTTCGGTTCTTTGCCGATCATGTGCCGGGCGCCGGCCTTGAGGCCGATCGTGCCGCTGCCGGTGCAGTCGATGATCAGGGTGCCCCGGACGGCGCCGCGACGGCCGGTGTCGATGTTCGTGCAGAAGACGGCGCCGATCTCGGTGGGGCTCCGCATCGCGACGCCGGTGGCCTCGGTGTTGAACAGGATCCGGAGGTTGGGCTCCGCCTCGGCGAGGAGCCGGAGCCGGCTGGGCCAGTACTTGCCGACCTCGAAGTAGCGCTGCCGGCCGTAGAGGTTGACCTCCTCGATCAGGCCGGTCTCCCGGGGGTCGAGCTCGATCTCCTCCTTGGTCAGCCGGTTCTGCATCGCGCCGACCGGCGGCACAAGGTTCTCGGTGCTGGCGTTGCCGCCGAGCATCGAGCGGTTCTGGATCAGGATCGTCTTGGCTCCCAGCCGCGCGGCCGAGATGGCCGCGAAAGTGCCTGCGATCCCGCCGCCGGCCACGACGACATCGTAGGTGCCGAGGTCGTCGATGGTTGGACTCAGGGCCCCGTGCGCTATCCTCAGGGCGGCGATGGCTCCCTTCTCGACCGGGGGAGTCCACGCTGGGTCCGGCGACAGCACCACGACGTCGCAGCGGGCGTAGTACCCCGCCAGGTCATGGAGCGACAACGTGACATCGCCGCCGAGGGTGTGAAGTCCGCCATCCTCCCAGATCCAGCCTTCACGACCGCTGGCGCCGAACGCCCGCGAGATACGCTGGCCGGCCAGTGACAGCTCGAATCGTCCGGGGTGGTGCTTGGGCATCCAGTCCTTGCTGCGGACCCAGATCCGGTATTGGCCCGGCTTCACGGACCGGGCCGTGGTCCGGGCGTCGGCCACCGGGGTCCCGTATCCGATCGCCATCAGGTAGGGTGATCCCATCTGGTCGACGAACTGCCAGTCGCGGGTCCAGCCCCCCAGGTCCTCGAAGAACTCGGTTTCCAGCCAGACCAGCCCGTTTGAGGCGCCAGCGGGTGGAGCGGGACGCTCCGCGGAACGGAGCCCGGCAACTGAGGCCAGGGCCAGCAGCAGGGAAAGGATCGGGCTGATTCGCGGGAGAGCGGTGGCTAGGCGGTGCGGGCGGCGTGACATAGGGAATCTCGTTGGAAGGGTGAGGATCCGCCGACGGGTGAATCGGGCTCCTGTCCGAACCTAGGAGAGGCCGGGACCAGGCAACGGCGGGTATTGGCAGCGGTGGAACACGCTAACGACGTCGAACCGCGGATAATGGGTTATCCGGCCGGAGCTGTTGGCAGACCCGGAACAGCCTTCAGTCGTACGGTCGCCGGCATAGTCCGGGGTCGCCAGACCCCGGCCCCATATGAGCCACATTGATCCGTGTCGATTCGCGTCCATCCGTGGTTGCTCCCTCGCGGAGCCATTCGGAAGCCACTTTGAACGAAGCTCCGGTTGCGGCGGAGCCACGAAAGCGGGCGAGTGGGCGCGGCGCGTTTTACGCGAAATTCCACGATGCGATGATGATCCATCGTTCTCCTTCCCACTCTCCCCGACCTTCCTGTTCTGCCCCGCCTTCTCCGACCGCCGTCACTCGATCCGGCGGATGAGCGGGGCCGCCTTTGTTTTGAACGGCTCCAGCCGCACACCGGCTGCCGCGAGTTCCTCCGCGGCGATCCGCTGCAACGCCTCCGCCTGCTCCTTCGCCATCCCGAGCTCGAAGGCCGCCGTCTCATCACCGCCCAGCGAGCGCGGGTCGCGGTTCGTGACGTGACCGAAAACCATGAGCGCCTCCAAGTAGTAGCCATGCGTGCTGGCGTGGTAGTGGTCGTGCGTCCACAGGCTCACTTGCCCGAAAGCGACCCCGTCGTAGGGATTACCGTCGGCGAAGCCCGCGCGGATCGCGCGCAGCCAGGACTCGCCCACCGGAATCACCCCCCGCACCTGCGGAGTGGCGGCCGCCGCGCGATCGTAGGCGGTGCGCACGTCGCGCGCCATGCCCTCCAGGCCTTTCCCGTGCCAAGCGCCCTTTTCCGGGTACACCTGATCGGCGCGCGGCCACGTCGCGATCATACGTACATCAACCCGCGGGTTGTGGCGTGCGAACAGTTCCCCGAGCGCCCGCGCGGACTGGATCAGAAGCTCCGGAACACCGGGCTTGGCCTGGTTGAGCACGCTGTGGGACTGCATCACCACGACGTCCCAAGGGCGTCCGATCAGCGAGGCCTTCTTCTCCAGATGGAAATCGAAGCCCTGTCCCGAGGCGGTCTCCACGCTGACGTCGTAGGCGAGACCGGCGTCGCCCGTGAAGGCCTTGAACAACGCGGGCACTCCACCGACTCCTGCCCGGTTCAGGTCGTCGACCGTGCCGGGTCGGAAGAATCGCACGGGCGAGCCCGACCCGAACAGGAAGCTGTTGCCGAGAAACAGCACCCGCACCGGCGCCGGGTCGGCGCCAAGCAGTCCCGCCGGAGCCAGCAGGAGAGTGAAAAACAAGACCACGACGCGACGCGTGGCGGGGATCGGAAGGCCGGTACGCATGGGCGAAAGAGAACTCCGACATGAACCGCGGCAACCTTCCTAGCCACACGAAAGCCGCGTTGTCCTGATCCGCGTTATCCGTGCTCCCATACCATACCCGCCAATCGTGTTTTTCGGGACGATTTCACCCGGTCACGCCAGCGTCGTATTCATCCGCGCCATCAGCGAAATCCGCGGGTCAAGATCGCTGCCGTGGGAAAGCCTTCGGCCGTCGAGCCCGCGTTATAATTCGAGGCAAACCCCCTCGGCTACATCGGCACTTCCTTATCCGTGTCCATTCGTGCCCGTCCGTGGTTTTCCCAGAGCGGAGCTATCCTGAAGCCATCCTGTACCGCGCTTCGGTTACGGCGGAACCGGACCCGTGCTCAGCCCGATCCCGCACGTCTCAACCCGCCTCAGCGGGCGCTTTCCTCCGATTCCTCCTTCGGCTCGGGCAGGAACTGCGTGAGGATGGCGCCGATCAGGACGTAGGCGCCGGCGACGCACGCGCCGACCACCGCCATCCGGGCCGGGTCGGGTTTTTCGGAGGCCGACAGGGTGAGCGTGATCCACGCCGCGGCGGTGCCGAGGACGCGCCCGCCGATATTGGCTGCGAAGCTCTCGCCGGTGCCGCGCAGGTGCACCGGGAAGACGAGCGGGATGTAGTTACCCCAGAAGCTGAACTGCGCCACGGTGAGGAAACCGGCGATGAAGATGCCGATCTTGATCCAGGTGAGGCTGCCGGCGTCGGCGAGCTGGCCCGACATCCACCAGAAGAACAGTGGCACGAACAGGAGGGCTGGCACCTGGAAAAGTCGGAGCAGGTTGCGCCGCGAGATGATGACGACGGCGAGCATGGCGAGGGCGAAGCGGCCGGCGAGGCCGCCGATCTCCTGCCAGACCGTGACGCCCGCGACCATCTGGTCGCTGGCGTTGCCGGCCGCCTGCCGCATCTCCCGCTGGACGACGGGCTCGGGCTTCTTGGCCGCCTTGGCGGCCTCCATCGCGGCCCGGCCCTTTTCCTTCGCCTCGGCGCGCACCGCGGCGTGACCGGCCTCGGCGGGCGTGCCGATACGCTGGGCCCCGATGATCTGCGGGAGCTGTTGGATGGCGCCGAAGGCGATGCCGTAGCTGGAGGCGAAGATGATCGTGGTGAGGATCGTCGTCTTGCGCAGCTCCGGCGCAAAGAGCGCCGCCACGCTCGGCCGTTTGAGGGTTCCCGACTCCCGTTTGCGCTGCCAGATCGGCGACTCGGGCAGGAAGGGCCGGATGAGGATCAGGGGCAGCGCCGGGAACACGCCCGAGATCAGGGTGTACCGCCAGGCCTCGTGGCCGCCGTTGATCGCCGGCAGGTCCGCCGCCCAGCGCGCGGCGAGGATATTGGCGCCCGCGACCAGCAGTCCGCCGAAGGAGGAGAAGGCCTGCGTGTATCCCAGCACCTTTTCACGCTGCGCCGGTTGCGTGAAGATTTCCGCCAGCCAGGCCACGGCCGCCACGAACTCCACGCAGACGCCGATGAACACCAGACAGCGGTAGAAGAGCAGTTGTTCCAGGGAAGTCGCGAAGCCGGCCGCGAAAGCGGCGAACGCGTAGAGCAGGATGCTGAACGTGAGCACCCGCCGGCGGCCGAGCAGGTCGGTAAGGTACCCGCCGAGCAGGCCGAAGACACCGCCGGCGATCGCCGGTACGAAGAAGAGCGTGCGCGCCCACTGCACGTAGGCTTCGCCGCCGGGCGACCACATGGCCGCGGCCTTCGCGCGGTCCATGCCGCCCGCCACCAGCTGCTCCACCAGCGGGGCGCTGAGGGAGGCGATCGCCGGCTTGATGATCAGCGGCAGCATCAGTAGCTCGTAGATGTCGAACGCGAAGCCGATCGATGCGATGATGCAGATCAGCCAGGCGGTGCGGGTCAGCGGCGCCGGCGCGGCGGCGGAGGGGCTCGGGGTCATGAGGGGAAGCGTGCGGAGGTGTGACGCTCCGGTTCAAGTGAGGATTACGACCGGGCGCGCCCGGGTTGACCGTCGCGCTAGTCTCGATTTCGTCAAGGCGTCCCCTCACCCCGCACGCATCATGCCGTACCCACGCCTCTCCCTTGCGCCGCTCGTCCTGCTCGCCGTCGCCGCCCGCGCCGACTCGCCCACCACTGACTGGCCCGCCTGGCGCGGCACCGACGGCACCGGAGTCGTCGCCGGCGCCAAGCCTCCCGTGCAGTGGAGCGACACCCGCAACATCCGCTGGAAGGCGGAGGTGCCGGGGCTCGGTTTCTCGACGCCGATTGTGTGGAAGGACCGCGTGTATGTCCTCACCGCGGTCGACACCGGCGGTGAACCCGCCGCGGCGCCGGCCCAGGCCGTGCCCGTACCCGTGGAGGGCGGCAAGGGCCGCGGTGGAAAGCGCGGCGGCCCGCCGGGCGGCTTCGGCGGCGGCATGAAGCCCTCCTCGCCGCACGAATTCGTCGTCCTTGCCCTGGACCGCGCCACGGGTCGGACGGTATGGCGGCAAGTGGCCCGCCGCGAGGTACCCCACGAGGGCAAACACGCCACCAACAGCTTTGCCTCGGGCTCGCCCATCACCGACGGCGAACGCCTCTACGTCACGTTCGGATCACGCGGCTACTACTGCTACGATCTCGAAGGGAAACTCATCTGGGAAAAAGACCTCGGCGACCTGCGCACGCGCAATTCCTTCGGCGAGGGCGCCTCGCCCGCGCTCGCCGGCGACCACCTGCTCATCACCTGCGACCAGGAAGAGGGGTCCTTCATGGTCGCCCTCGACAAGCGCACCGGCCGGGAGGTCTGGCGGAAGGAACGGGTCGAACGCTCCTCGTGGTCGACGCCCCTCGTGGTTGAGGCAGCCGGCCGCCGGCAGGCCATCGTCGCCGCCGCCGGCCGCACGCGGAGCTATGATCCGGCCACCGGCGAGATCATCTGGGAGGCCGGCGGGCTCACGGAAAACGTCATCCCGATGCCCGTCATCGGCCACGGCATGGTTTATGTCATGAGCGGTTTCCGCGGCTACGCGATCCAGGCGATCCGGCTCGACGCGAAGGGCGACGTCACCGATTCGTCCGCGATCGTCTGGAATGTGCGCAAGAGCGCGCCCTACGTGCCGTCGCCGGTGCTTTCGGGCGACCGGCTCTACATGATCAAGAGCAACGAGGCCGTGCTTTCCTGCCTCGACGCCCGCACCGGCGCGGTCCTGTACCAGGACCAGCGGCTCGAGGGCCTGCGCGGGATGTACGCCTCGCCGCTGGCGGCCGGCGGATATGTCTACCTGATCGGGCGCGAGGGCGCCGCGATGGTCATCCGGGACGCCGCTCAATTCGAGGTGATCGCGACCAACCAGCTCGACGACCGCTTCGACGCCTCGCCCGTCATCCTGGGCAAGGACCTCTTCCTCCGCGGGCACCGGTACCTCTACTGCATCTCGGAAGGTTGAGCCAGGTGCGGCGGCGCGCCGGTGCGGAAACGAGGAGAATCTGGAAAACCGGAACTCGGGATCCCGGACCAAGCCGGCCTTTGTACGACGCGAGGGGAGACCACGGGATTTCCGGCGCACGATCATAAGGCGCCTCCGAACCGCTCCGCGAAGGGGCAACCACGGATGGACGCAGATGGACACGGATCAGCGGCGAGTGTTGTGGCAGCGGCCGCCCGCCTCCGCCGAGGCTACGGCGGGCAAGCCCGCCGCGGACCATGCTGAAACCGCGACGGCCAGTCTCCGAGGTCTCCCACGCCTTCACATTTTTCCGCCCCTTCAGGTCTTCCCGTTCAAACCCCAACCCGGGATCAACCACGAAGGGACACGAATTTACACGAATGGCTCAGCCTCCGTTTCCTCCGTTCTCTCCTGTTGAGCCGGTTTGAACAGGAGGTAACTGAGGCAACGGAGCGGGCCCCTCAGCCCTTTGGGTTTCGTGTCTTTCGCGTGTTTCGTGGTGGCTCAGTCCCCACGTCTTCCCGCGCTTACCGGCCTTCCTGTTCCAACCACTCTTTCCGCGCTTCCTGAGCCTTTTCGCGTCCAACTCAGGGCCTGGCCTGCAAGAGGGGACGACGCGCAAGCGCCGGCCATGGTCGCTCTATTTTCCGCGTTTTCCGAGAAGTCCGCGGGCTACCCGGCTCGGTTTCGTGCGCTTTGGGTGGTTCGTGGCTCCACCACTCCTTGCCTCTGGCGCGTCGGCAGCTTTTTTTCCCGTTCAACCCCGCCCTTCCGGGCCTCATCCTGCATGCACGGACTTCTTCGCTTCCTCGTACTCGGAATCATCACGCTGCCGCTCGCGGCCCAGACCGTGACGCCCCCCGTCCCGTCCGCACCCGCCGCGGGGGAAAGACCGGTGGTCGAGCTTTCGCCCTTCGAGGTGCGGGCCGACAACGACGTCGGCTACCAGGCCGCCAACACCACCAGCGGCTCGCGGCTCAACTCGCGTCTGCGCGACACCCCGGCGGCCGTGGCGGCCTTCACGCCCGAGTTCCTGGCCGACATCGCCGCGACCAACCTCGAGGAGATGCTGGCGCATGCGACCAACATCGAGATCGACGTGGAGGATGCCAACGCGGGCTTCAACAACCCGCAGGGACGCGGGGCCGACGGCAACGACTACCAGTTCCGTATGCGCGGTTCACCCGCCGGGGCCTCGCGTGACTTCGTCGAGTCCAGCATCCCGGTCGACCTCTACAACGTGGAGCGTGCGGAGGTGGCGAGCGGGCCGAACTCCATTCTCTTCGGCCTCGGGCAGGCGGGCGGCCTCGTGTCGCTGTCAGGCAAGCGGGCCAACCTCCAGCGCACGCGCACGACCCTCAAGTCGATGCATGGCTCGTGGCACTACGAGCGCTACGAGGCCGACCATAACCAGGTGCTCCTGCCCCGGAAGTTGTCGCTGCGGCTGCTCGGCCTCTACCAAAACAACCAGGGCTGGCGCCACTGGGACTTCAATGACTCGGCGCGCTGGACCGCGGCGGTGGCGTATCAACCGTTCCGCGACACGACCGTGCATGTCTCGGTCGAGAAGGGCCACACGGACAACAGCCTCACGATCGGTTGGAACGCGACGGATCAGATCACGGCGTGGTGGGACGGCGGGCGGCCGGTTTTCGACGGCACGGCGGCGGTCCCGGGCACGGCCCGTTTCAGCGCGACCAACAACCGCTTCACGTTCAACCAGCAGGACGGCGTCGTGTACAACCTGCGCGGCGAGTTCCAGAGCACGGGGCGCTACGGCGTCGAGACGCTCCTGCCTCCCTCGGTCTCGCCCTACGACTACAACCTCACCGGTCCGGGCGGCGTGCGCCACCAGACCTTCCTGAACCGTCAGATCACCGTGCAGCAGCGGCTGCCGCGCGGCCTCATGCTCGAGCTCGCCTACTTCCGCAACCGCGCGGATGTGGAGGCCAACGGCATGGCGGTGGGCGGCTCCAATCTCCGCGCCGACCCGAACCTCACGCTGCCGCGGCCCGACGGCGCGGCGGGCACGGTGCCCAACCCGAACGCGGGCCGCCTGTATTTCGAGTCGATCTGGTTCAAGGACCGCATCCTCACGGAGAACCAGATCTGGCGCGCGAGCCTCGCGGCTGACCTCGGCCGGTCCGACCGCTGGTTCGGCCGCCACCGGATCGCCGGACTGGCCGAGCACTCGGCGCAGGACCGCCTGCGGCGCTGGCGCGACGAGATCCTGGTGGACGACACCAACACGCCGATCACCAACGCCGCCACGGCCGAGGGCGCGCAAAACCAGCTCACCCGCCGGAACTACGTTTCGACGACCGATTACCGCACCTGGTACGCGAGCGACTCCAGCGTGCCGGTGCCACCCTTCACCTGGAACGGGAAACGTTACCAGGCCACTTACGCGTCCCGCGCGCGAGCCAACACCCATTCGCTGAAGGACATCACGTCGTTCATGGTCGCCAGCCAGAGCTTCTGGTGGCGCGACCGCCTGGTGACGACCCTCGGCGCGCGGCGCGACGAGATCCGGTTCCGCAACGCGCAGGAGGCGCGCATCCTTGATCCCAACCATCCCCGGGTGCGGTCCAAGGAGGTCGCCGTCGGCGAGTGGTATTTCGACGGCAATTACACCACCTACCGCTACACGCCCACCACGTTCACCGCCGGGGGTGTGCTGCACGCGCACAAGCGTGTCTCCGCTTTCGTCAACTTCTCCCGCAACAACGGGCAGCCCCGCTTCGACCGCACCGTGCTGCCCAACGGCGACGTGCCGGAACCGACCGAGGGCCGCGGCCGCGACTTCGGCCTGATGGTGGACCTGCTGGGCGAAGACCGGCTTTTCGTGCGCACCACCTGGTACCAGACGGAGCAGCTGAACGATTCGCCGATCCTCCCGGGCAGCAACGCCCTCGGCGTCGACAACCTCACCACGATGCTGGGAGCCCTGCTCACCACCGGGAAGATCTCGCAGGCCGACTACGACCGCCAGGCGATCTCCTGGACCTCGGCCTCGATCGACGTGCTGACCAAGGGCGTGGAGATCGAGGTCGTGGCCAACCCCACGCGTAACCTCACGCTGCGCGCGAGCTACTCCCACTCCGAGCGCAAGCGGCAGAACTTCTTCACCGAGGTCTTCCAGTTCTTCGATGCCCGGGTCCCCGAATGGCGGAAGCTGCTCGCCAACCACCCGGTGGAGCTCGCGGCGCTCGAGACCGCCGCCCGTGACCTCTACAGCGAGCTCGATTTCCAGGTCGACCGCCAGAACTCGCCGTTCGGCTCGCGACCGCACAAGGCCAACGGCACCGCGCGCTACCGTTTCAGCGAGGGCCGGCTGAAGGGGGTCTTCCTTGGCGGTTCCGTGCGCTACAACGGCAAGAACTTCCTCAGCTGGGACAAGGCGACCGGCTACGTCTACTGGGGCAACGAGTCCCTGCTCGGCGACGTCTTCGCCGGCCACCGCTTCCGGGTGCCGCGCTCGCGGATCAACGCCACCGTGCAGCTCAACGTCCGCAACGTCTCGAACTCGTACCTCGCGAACATCGGGCGCTACAACGACAACTACACCGGTGTCCGCCGCATCTATTTCAACGAGCCGCGCAGCTTCCGCCTGACGACGACGCTCGATTTCTGACCGCGCCCGCCGCCATCGGGCGGATTGATCCGCGGCGGCCGGCGGTGCAGCGTGGGGACATGAACCCCCGCCCGTTCCGGCTGCTCGCGGCCGTTTGCGTCGTCCTCGCCCCTGTGTTCGCGGCCCGGCCGCCCGAGATCCCGATCAATTACGACGAGGGCAAGGTGCCGGCGTACCGGCTGCCCGACCCGCTGGTCGCGGCCGACGGTTCCGCGGTGCGTGACGCCGCGGCGTGGCGAAAGCGCCGGCTCGAGCTGCTCGAGGTGTTCTCCCGCGAGGTTTACGGACGCACGCCCTCCGGCCGGCCCGCCGGGATGCATTGGGAAACCACCTCGGTCGACCGCGCGGCCCTGGGGGGCAAGGCGGTGCGCAAGGAGATCACGGTGTGGTTCACGGAGCGGAAGGACGGTCCGCGCATGCACCTCCTCGTCTACCACCCGGCGGGCGCCGCCGGCGCGCAGCGGCCGTGGCCCGCGTTCCTCGGTTACAATTACTACGGCAACCAATGCGTGAACGCCGACCCTGGCATCACGCTGTCGCGCGCCTGGATGCGCCCGAACGCCGAGTTCAAGATCGTCGGCAACCGCGCGACCGAGGGCACGCGGGGCGTGCACGCCTCGCGCTGGGACATCGAGACGGTCGTGGCCCGCGGCTACGCCACCGCCACGGTTTATTACGGCGACCTCTGCGAGGATCGCGTCGAGGGAGTCGAGCGCGACGTCGGCGCGCTTTTCCGCACCGGTCCGGCCGAGACACGCGCGCCGGACGCGTGGGGCGCGATCGGCATCTGGGCGTGGGGACTCAGTCGCGCGCTGGACGTGCTGGCGGCCGACCCTGAGATCGACGCGTCGCGCGTCGCGGTGCACGGACACTCCCGGCTCGGCAAGACCGCGCTCTGGGCCGGGGCGCAGGATGAACGCTTCGCGCTGGTGATCTCCAACAACTCGGGCTGCGGCGGCGCCGCGCTGAGCATGCGGGTGTACGGCGAGAACGTGGAGCGCATCAACACATCGTTCCCGTTCTGGTTCGCGCGCAACTTCCGCGCCTATAACCGCCGCGAGGCCGCTTTGCCCGTCGACCAGCACCAGTTGATCGCCCTGATCGCCCCGCGGGCGGTCCATGTCGCGAGTGCGGAGGAGGATCGCTGGGCGGATCCGCGCGGTGAGTTTCTCGCGGCCCGACACGCCGGTCCGGTTTACGCGCTGCTGGGCCGCCGCGGGCTCGGCGTCGACGAGATGCCCGCGGTCAACCAGCCGGTGATCGGCGACGGGGTCGCCTACCACATCCGCACCGGCAAGCACGACATCACGCCGTACGATTGGGCGCGGTACCTCGACCACGCCGACCGCGTGCTGCGGCGCTGATCCGGTTCAGGCGGCGGGCAGGAGCTCGCGCAGGTTGTGCAGGCAGGTGCGCGAGGCCTCGATGCCGCCGCGCGAGAAACCGTAGCCGGCCGGCAGGTGCAGGTCCTTCTCGTCGATCTGCACGACGCGCCAATGCGTCTCGAGGGAGAAGTTGCCGGTGTAGCCGCTGCGCTGGATCTGCGCGAGATGCGCCTTCCAGCCCACATCGCCCAGCCCCACCGGTGTCGCGACCGCCTGCAGCGCGCCGGGCTTCGGCACGACGCGGCGGGAGTCCTTCACATGAATGTGGTGGATGCGACCGCGGATGGCGTCGAAGCCCGCCGTGGGATCCTGCGGCGCGCCCGGCACGTAGAGGACGTTGCACGGATCCCACACGATGCCGAAACGCGGGGCGGGGAGGTGGCGGATGATCTCGGCGCCCTCGAGCGCCGATCCGAGGATGCAACTGTGCTCGTTCTCGACGCCGATGCGCACCTTTGTGCCGGCGGCGATCGCGTCGAGTTTCCGCAGTTCCTCCACCACGCGCGGGATGAGGGCGGCGTTGTCGGCCGCCGACCGGCGCAGGAAGGTGAACACGCGCACGAGGTCGCAACCCAGCTCCTGGGCGACGCCGAGGCTGCGCCGGAACTCGTCCTGATGGGCGCGCACCGCCGCCGCGTCATCGATGTCGCATTTGAACACGGGCGACGAGCAGCCGAAGATCCGCCAGCCCTCGCCGCGGGCGACCTTCGCGATCTCCTTGATGTCGGCGGGGGTGAGATCCTTGAACGCCCGGCCGAACATGCTGCGCAACTCGTAGCCGGGCAGGCCGAACTCCTTGGCGAAGCGGACGAGGTCGGGCAGGTCCTGAGAAACTTCGTCGGAAATGACGGTGAAGCGGTCGGGGAACTTCATGGTGATGGCGTGGTTAAAGGTGAAGGTGTAGCGGCCGCGGACGACCGCGACCAAGCGAAAAGCGCCACCGCTTCGGCGCAACCGACGTTCTCGGGCGGCCCGACGGTGGAGTCGTGGGGCGATTCCGATTTGCTCTTCGGGTGGGTAACCACGGATCGACATGGATGAGCCGGGCTTGCTTTAGTCGCGGCTGGCCGCTGCGGACCATGCCGGATCTGCGACGCCCGAAGGTAATTCCGAACAGCCCGGAGTTCACCGCGGATGGCGCGGATGGCGCGGATGAGGAATACCACTTCCCCAAACCGCCGACGATACTGCTCAACGAACACCTTCGAGCTCCCGGCGCATTTTCGCGGCTAATCGCGGGATGGCCGCGAGGAGGCGCAGAAGGCGCAGGAGGCGGATTCAAAGCACCAACGGGGTTCAGCGACGGAGGGACACCGATCGACACGCAGCAGGTAGGCGGTTCAAGGCCCCTCTCAGTTACCTCCGTTTGCTCCTGTTGGCCGGCGTCTCCCGCCTCTTCTCCTCTCCGTGCCTTTGTGTCTCCGCGGTTAAATGGCTTATCGGCGGCCATTCCCGCACAGCCTATTCACCGCGCAGGTCGTAGCAGAGCAGGCGCGGCGTCGTGCCTTGGAGGGCGTCGCGGGTATTCTGGCAGATGTACAGCAGGCCGCGGCTGAGCGCGGGCGGGGTCCAGGTTTCCGTGGCCGCGAAGAGCCAGGCGCGCTCAAGGACGCGCACGCCCTTCGGCGAGAGGTCCAGCCGCGCGAGATGGCCGAATTCCCCCAACGCTAGCACCTGACCCTCCACCGCCAGCAGAAAGGCGCGGAACATACCGGTGCGGATCTCCCGAGGGCCGCGCGGCTCGCGCACGGTTTCGGTCCATAGCGGCTGGTCACGCCAGACCTCGCGCCCGGTCGCGACCTCGACGCACACCAGCTCGGCGTCCTGCGGGCCGTGCCCGTGCACGCCGTAAAGATGGTCGCCGAGCCGGAGGGCCGACATGAAATGCATGCCGAACGTCGGATTCTTCCAGACTGCGTTCGCCGTACCATCGGCCCTCGCCTCCACGAGCACGCCACCGGACCCGTAGCATTCGGCCACGAGCACTCGGTTGCCCAGCACGACGGGCGAGGCGGCGTTGACGGACTCGTAGCGGGTGCCGCGCCACGGGAAGCGAAAATCGACCCCGCCGGTGTTCGGGTCGAGGCAGAGCAGACCGCCGGTGGGTGGCCGGCTTTCGCCGCCGGCGAAGACGAGCACGCGTTCGCGCCCGTGCAGGGAGGCGGGAACGGGCGACGCGTAACTCGCGCCCCATTCGGTTTCGGCGCCCCAGCGCATCCGCCCGGTGGTGACGTCGAAGGCTGCCACGCCGGGTCCGCCCGGCGCGCCGAGTTGCACGATGACGACGTCGCCGGCCACGAGCGGGCTCGCGCCGACGCCGAAGAAGTTCTGCTTGATGCCGAATTCGCCGTGGAGATCGCGCCGCCAGTTCACGCGGCCGGAAGCGAGATCGATGCAATGCAGCCGCCCCTCGGCGCCGAACGTGAAGACGCGTCCAGCGGCGATCGCCGGACTGGCACGCGGCCCCGGGTTGTAGCCGTAGCGGTCGCGGTACGCCGTCGGGTACTTCACCTGCCAAAAGCGGCGTCCGTCGATGGCGTGGACGCAGTCCACCACCTCCTCCGCGCCCACCCGGTGGAAGAGCACCAGCCGCTCGCCCACGATCACAGGCGAAGCATAACCCTCCCCCTTGCGCATCTCCCAGACCGGCGTGAGCCCGGCCGCGGGAAACTCGCGGCGCAGGCGGGTTTCATCCGAGGTGAGGTTGTGCGCGGGCCCGAGAAAGTTGGGCCAGTCCGAGGTGCGCGCGCCGGGTGCCAAGGCCCGTGGCGCGGTATGCGCGGTCGCCTCGGGATTAGCCTGCGGCTTGGTGGCCGAGGGCGCCGGGCCCGCCTCGAACGCCGGCGGCGCGGGATCGTTGAAGATCTTCCCGGCCGCGAGAACTCGGACGGCACCGGTGGCGAGCAGCACCACCGCGAGAACCTCTTTGGCGCGACGCCGTGAAAAGCAATCGATCGGCTTCCTGCGCTCCAGCGGGGTGGGTCGGCTCATGCGGGGTGAGCCGAGAGAGTTTGCCGTGAAGGCTGACGTCAACCGCGGGTGTGGCGTGGAATTCGGTGGAAACCTTGCGACCTCCCTCGTGTCGGACACGTTGTCTTGGCCCCATGAAAATCACCGTTGTCGCCTTTCTCGCAGTGCTGCTGGTCGCTCCCGTTCAGGCGGAGGTTTTCCGGCCCGGTGGTGGCCGGCCCGGTCCGGTTGAGGCTCCGCGCGGAGGACCGCGCGGCGAGCACCGCCCGGCTCCGCCGGCGCGTTGGCACGGCCATTCCCACGGCCATGGCCGGGTGGTCGGGTTCGGCTCTGGCTACCTTGGCCCGCGATACGCGTACGGCCACCACCCCGGTTACGCCTACGGTTACTATCCGGGCTACGGCGTCGATTATCCCTACTACGGTGTCCAGGTATCACCTTCCGCCGCCTCCACCGGTATGCTTCTCGGGGCTTTGGCCGGCGGCATCATCGGAAACAACAGCGGAGCTTTCGGTCACAGCGGTTGGCGGGGTGCCGCTTGGGGTGCGGGCGCCGGGCTGCTGCTCGGTTCCGTGGTGGACGTCGAGCGCGCCCGCGAGGCCCAGGTCCGCGCGCCCGCTCCGTCGGTAGTCCATGCCACCGCTCAGGCCGCTGCCACTCCCGTCGCATCGCCCCCGCCGCAGGTCACGATAATCAACAATTTCCACGGCGCCTCGCCGATGAGTGCGGCCAACCGCCTTTTCGGCCGCTAATCCTTGTTCATCACCCGACGTCCGCTGTGACTTTGCCCGCGGACACCGCGTCATTCCCTTGTTCCCAACCATGACGACCGTGCTCTCCCGTCTTTTCTCTGCCGCTCCGGCGTGCGGCGGCCTCCTCCTCGCCGGCTGCACCACCACCGAGGGCGTCAAGAACCCCTCCGGCGTGCCGGTGACCGAGATGCGTCCCGATGAGCGCGGCTTCGTCGCGGGCACGGGCATCGAGTCGCAGGATCTCGTGACGGTCACGGACCGGATGGCGCGCAGCATCGTGGGCATACCGCAGATCGCGCGGGCGCAAACGCCGCCGAGCATCGTGCTGGAGCCGGTGGTCAACAACACGCGTTTCCCCATCAACAAGGAGATCTTTCTCACGCGTCTGCGCACGCAGCTTAACTCCAAGGCCGCCGGCCAGGTGAGCTTCCTCGACCGCGAGATGATGCGCACCTTGCAGCGGGAACGGGAGCTGAAGCGCTCCGGGGAGGTCACGGCCAGTTCCGACCCCAACGTGGTCGAGTTTGGCGGCGCGGATTACTTCCTCACGGGAAAACTGGAGGGCATGTCGACGCGCACGAGCGCCGGCACCAGCGACTACATCCTCTACAGCTTCCGTCTCACCGACGCGCGCACCAGCCGCATCGTCTGGGAGGACGCCGCCGAGATCAAGAAGCAGGGGCTGGAGGACGCGGCCTACCGCTAGGACCTTGGCTCTGCCGGTGTCATCGCCGAGCCGCCTCCTTCCCTTCGCGGCCGCGCTGTGCCTGCTGCTCAGCGCCTGCGCGACGCCGCCGGGTGAAACGAACGCGGGGGAAGCCGCCACGCGCGGGATAGCCGAGGGCGCGGAGCGCGACCGCGTGCTGCATGCCTGCCGCGAGGCGGCCACGGCTTTGCGCGCCGGACGCGACGACCTGGCGAAGTCGCGACTCGACGAGGCCATCGCGCGCATCGGGGGAATCATCACCGATGATGCGTCCGCCGCCCGCGCCCGCGGGTTATTCGCCGGCGAGGATGCCAAGGTCTTCATCGGCGAGCCCTATGAGCGCGTGATGGTCTACTACTACCGTGGCCTGCTCTACTGGCGTGACGGCGAGCCGGACAACGCCCGGGCCTGTTTCCGCTCGGGCAGTTTCATCGACGCCGGCGCGCCGGAGGAGACACACGACGCCGACTACGTCCTGCTCGACTACCTCGACGGTCTCGCGACGGTGAAGCTGCAGGGCGACGGCGCGGAGGCGCTGGCCCGGGCCCGGGCGCACGCGGGGGAGCGACGGCCGCTGCCGGATTACAACCCCGCGGCCAACGTGCTCATTTTCGCGGAGTACGGGCATGGTCCGCGCAAATACGCCGCGGGCCCGTACGGCGAGCAGCTGCGTTTCCACGTGGAGGATTCGCCGGCGCGCTCCGCGCGGCTCGTGCTCGACGGCGGCCGCAAGGTGGTGCCGCTGCCGGCCTACGACGACCTCGGATACCAGGCGGTGACCCGCGGGCGCCGCGTGATGGACCACATCCTCGGCCGGAAGGCGGTCTTCAAGGCGGGGGTGGACGCTGCGAGCGATGTCGCCCTCGCCGGCGCGGTGATCGCCAGCGACGAGGCGCGTCGCCGCGAGAGGCGCGGACGTGACGGGGACGACGCCGAGGCGGCCGCGCTGGGACTCGGAGTGCTCGGTGCGATCGGCAAGGTCGTCTCGGCGGCGACCCGACCCGAGGCCGACACCCGGCAATGGGGCAACCTGCCGCAACGCCTGAGCTTCGCCGCGCTGCGGCTGCCTCCGGGAAGCCACGCGGGGCGCGTCGAGTTCCTCGACCGGGATGGCCAGGTCCTCACCGCGCGCTCGCGGCCGGTCTCCTTTGAGGTTGTGGAGGGCGGGCGCGAAACCGTCCTGATTTTGAGCGAACTTACCCCTTGAATCCCGGTCTCACTCCAAGCGTCCCGCACCGCACCATGAAACTCCCTTTCCTCCCGCCGCTCGGCGTGGTCCTTGCCGCCCTCGGGCTCGCGGGCTGCGTCCACGAGACCGGTCCGTTCCCGCCTCTGGACACGACCAAGTTCACGCTGGAGAACTCCGACCGCTTCGTGCTCCTCGACCAGGCCGCGCAAAATTCCGTCACGTGCACGGGCCTGCAGGAGGTTCCTTTGACCGACGGCCGGCTCGAGGTCGTCGCCAACGTGAAGAACCGCGAGAACCGGCGGATCCAGGTCCAGATCAACTGCGTGTTCAAGGACGCGCAGGGTTTCTCCACCGGGGACGAGACTCCCTGGCAGACGCTGATCCTTTCCGAATACGCGACCGAGGCCGTGCGGTTCACCGCGATGAACACCGTCGCCAAGCGTTACACTGTGCGCGTCCGGCAGGCGCGCTGACCCGTCTCCCGCCACGATGAAAACGTCATTCCGCCTGCTTCCGGCCGCATTCCTGCTCGGGGCCGCGGTGCTGCCGGCGCAGGACTCGCGCGATACCGCTTCCACGCCGCCGCCGGTCGCGCAGGCTCCGGTGCGCGCGCCGGTCCCCGAGATCCCGCGGGCGACCCCGGGCCAGCGGGTATTCCCGCCGACGCCCGACACCCTCGTCTCGCGGCAGAACGCCGAGGGCGTCCTCGAGGGGTTCCGGCGGGCCCACCAGACGGACGGGGCGCCCCGTATCGTGATCTACGTCAACCGCGCCCTCTTCGATCCATCGCCGGCCGCCGACGGGAAAACGGCGCCGGCGCGGACCACGCCCGCGCTGGCCGATCAGCAGACAGTGCGCGAGGTCGAGCGCCTGTTCGGCCGCGCCTTTCGTCATGCGGGAGCGCAACTCGCCGATCAAACCGTCGCCGCGACGCTGCTGCCGGCGGAGGCGGGAGCGCACCTCACCGGGGATCCCGCTGCGCGGCAGCGCGAGGCCTTGGCCAAGGTCGCCGATGTCGCGATCGAAATCCTCATCTCCAGCCGCAGCCTCGTGGTGCCCGGCCTCGGCGGCGACGCCCAGCTGGCGGTGCCCGACATCCAGGCGACCGCGATCCGGCTCAAGGATGCCGCCATCGTGGGCCAGGCGGCCGCCAGTGACGTGATCGGGCGCGGCGCGCAGGCGGGCCGGGCGGTGCAACGGTTCAGCGTGCAGGACATCACGGAGGCGACGGCCCTCGCGCTGATGGAGGACATGCTCACGGGGCGTCGCTGACGGCCCGCGGCCGCCGGTTCACTTCCGCGGCGGAAAGCGGGTGTCCTTCGTGGCCTCCGTCATCTCGCGCAGCGCCCGGTCCAGGGCCTCCTTGTCCGCGCCCTGCATGCGCACATGCGGGGCGCCGGTGGAGAAGTCGATCGTGGCGCCGTGCTGGATCGGCACCTCGAGGGGAGTGGGTGCGGGATCCTCGCGGCGGCCGCCCGCGGCCGCCCCCGGTGGTGGTGGCAGCGGCAGAGCGGGCATCCTGATCTCCGGCAGAGGTGGCGGCGGGATCGGCGGCGGCTGGAAACCCGCGAACTCGCGGTTGATGCTCCGCCGATCGGGCGCGGCCGGGCTTTCGCGCAGCGCCGGCCGGATTGTGGCGAAGTAGAAGCCGGCGATCGCGGCGATGAGCACGGCACTCCAGATAAGGCGGGATCTCATGGTTTCACGAGGAGAGGGTTTTTCTCACCGCGCGCCAGGCGACTCGCCCACAGGACGGGCAGCGCCGGAGCCGGCGGGGTTCGCCCGAGGCGCCCCATCGGATGCCGCCCTCGTCCCATACCGACCACTCGTGCCCGCAGTCGCACCGCGAGCGCCAGAGGCGGGACTCCGACTCCAGGGACCGGGCCCAGCGGTCGGGGGCGAGACGCAGGATGAGGCTCCGCAGTCCATTCACGGCTGTCCGGATTTGGCCAGATGGGTGGCGAGCCACGTCTCCGTCTCCCACAGCACGTGCAAGAGGCTCTCGCGGGCGCGGTAGCCGTGGCTTTCGTGAGGTAGCACGACGTAGCGGGCGGTCGCGCCGTGGCCCTTGAGCGCCGCGTAGAAGCGTTCGCTCTGGATGGGGAAGGTGCCCGAGTTGTTGTCGCTGTCGCCGTGGATGAGAAGGATCGGCGCCTTGATGCGGTGGGCGTGGTTGAAGGGCGACATCTGCGCGTACACCTGCGGCGCCTGCCAGAACCAGCGCGTCTCGCTCTGGAATCCGAACGGCGTGAGCGTGCGGTTGTAGGCCCCGCTGCGCGCGATGCCGGCGCGGAAAAGCGTCGAATGCGCGAGGAGGTTCGCCGTCATGAAGGCACCGTAGCTGTGGCCGCCCACGGCGACGCGCTTCGGATCGGTCACGCCGCGCCGCACCAGCTCGTCGATGGCAGCCTGGGCGTTGGCCACCAGCTGCTCGACGTAGGCATCGTTGGGTTTGCCGCCCTTGGGGGCGATGATGGGCATCGCCGGGTCGTCGAACACCGCGTAGCCGGCCAGCGTGAAGGGCAGCGGCCCGTTCGGGCTCACCCGCGCGAAGCGCTCCGGCGTCGCCTTCACCTGGCTCGCGTTCTCCGCGTCGAGGAACTCGCGCGGGTAGGCCCAGAGCAGCGTCGGCAGCGGACCCTGCGCCGGCGTCCAGCCGGGCGGCAGGTGGAGCGTGCCGGAAAGCGGCACACCGTCGGGCCGCTGGTAGCGCACGACCTCGCGGCGCACGTCGTTGAACCCGGGGTGCGGGTTGCGGTTCGCCGTCAACGGCGTGAGCGCGCCGGTGGCGTAATCGCGCACAAGGAAGTTCAGCGGCTCGGTCGCCGACTCCCGGCTCACGAGCGCGCGCGTGAAGCCGGCGTCGAGGAACGCGACGAACTCCTCGTAGTGCGGCGGGGCGGAGCGCCAGAGGCGGCGGGTGGTCCCGGTGGCGGGATCAAGCTCGTCGAGGAAGGGCCGGTCGCCGTCGGGCGACGCGCCCGGTCCGTGAAAGAAGAGCCGGCCGCCGGGGCCGCGCGCGAGCACGAGGCGTCCGAGCGCGTTGCGCGCCGTCGCGGGCCGGCCGGGGTCGCGGTAACGGTCCTCAGTCTTGCGCTCGAACAGCAGCTGGCGCGCGGCGCCGGGCCGCCCGGGGGCGACGTTCCACAGGCGGGTCACGCGGGTGGTGGTCCACGTCTCGGAAACGAGCGCGAGGCCGTCGTCACCCCAGCTGACGCCGGTCACGCGG
>CAXRGI010000199.1:0-21233 GCA_964229935.1 Opitutales bacterium | reverse complement strand
GGCCTCCCCCGCCCCACCTAACCCCCCCCCCGCCCAACGGGGTCAGGGCGTTAAACGTTTTAGCCCTCGTGGCCGCCGTTGCCACGCCAACAAAAAACGCCCTGACCCCGTAGAAAACGGGGTCAGGGCGTTGGATGTTGGCGAGTCGAGGCAGCTCTTCCCTCACAAACAGAAAACGCCCTGACCCCTTTAGGCGGGAGGATTCTTATTTGGGGTATAAGCGGCCGCGGATTTGGGTTAACTTACGGTGTATCGAGAAAAAACCGGAGAACCGGGACGGACTTTCCCTGATTTTTCCGTACGAATGCTCCTGTCAGGCAAATCCTTATGGTCTGTTGCATGCATTGCGCACCGCGCGCTAAGTAGATCCTCCCATTGCCCGGTTTTCCGTGTCGACGGAACTCGCGGGCATGACCGCCAGTTCACGCTCCCATGCGACCCGGCGCCTTGCGCAACAGGGTCTTCGTCTCCTGCCGATTCTCGCGATCGGCTTTCTCCGGCTCCACGCCGCGACCTACTGGATAGATCATGCGGCCGGACTAAACACGGCCACCGGCACATCCCCGGATAACGCTTGGCGGCACTGCCCGGGCGATCCCGCCGCCACCGGTAACCCAGCCGCGACGACCCTGGTGCCGGGAGACACCGTCATCTTCCGTGGCGGTGTGACCTACCTCCTGACCGGCACCTCCGGCATCAGCCTGCGCTGGAATGGACAATCCGCGCTGCCGATCACCTACGACGGCAACTCCGCCGGCACGTGGGGAAGCGGGCCCGCCATCCTCAGCGACCAGCATGGTTCCGCCGGCCTGCACGCCTTCACCGGTCCCTCCGGCTCCGTCGCGAACTGGATCGTGATCCGCGGCTTCTCTTTCCTCGCGCTCGGGGGATCAGCTTCCTTGCCACCCGACACCGGCGTCGCACTGCCGCCGCGTTACGGAGGCGGCATCGCGTTCCCGGGGGGAGCGGCGGACGTGACCATCACGGCCTGTTCCTTCCGGCAACTCGGATACGCCTTCAATCAGCGTCCCATGGCCGCGAACTCCCTCGCGGGAACCGGGGTGAGCCTGGCGAGCGCGGCCAGGGTCTCGATCCAACGCTGCGACTTTTCCCGGCTGACCACCGCGATCGGATTCACCTCCGATCAGGTCAGCCAGGTCTCGATCGCGGAAAACACCTTCCGCGACGGGGTCGTGCGAACCTTGGACCTCACACCGTCCCGGGCGTCCGGCGTCCAGGTCTGGTCCTGCACGGAAACCGAAAACGCGCAGCACGAGCCGGCAAACTGGACCGGGTACGGCGACAGTCCGCGCCTCTCCCGCGAGACGGCGGCCGCCGGAACGGCGCTCCAATTCTCGGCCAGCGCGATCGCCGCGCCATCCTCCCAGTATCAGTGGTTCAAGGACGGATCAGCGCTGCCGGGAGCGACGTCGGCGAACCTCGCGTTCCTCTCCCTCGCCGCCACCGACGCCGGCACCTACACCGTCACCGCGACCAACCCCGCGGGCGCGGGAATCAGCAACCACGTCCTGCTCGCCGTCACGTCGGCTCCGCCCCCGACGGGCGAAAGCACGCCTCTCTTCGTGACTCAACCCGTCAGCCAGACGGCGCCGTCCGGCTCCAGCGTGACCTTCACCGTGAGCGTGAGCGGCTCGCCCGCCCCGGTCATCGTCTGGTACCGCAACGGCCTCACCTTCAGCGGCTGGACCGGATCCTCGCTCACGCTGGCGGGGGTCAGCAGCAATGACGCCGGCAACTATTGGGCCGTGGCCACGAATTCCGCGGGAAGCACCACGAGCGCCACCGCCACGCTCAGCATCGGTTCCACGCCACCGCCCGATGCGCTGGCACCCGTTTTCACGCTGCAGCCGCAGAGCATCACCACCACCGCTAAGACCACCGTGTCATTCACCGCTTCCGCGAGCGGCACGCCGTCCCCGACCTACCAGTGGCGAAAGGATGGCGCCGCCATCAGCGGGGCCACCGCGCCGCGGCTAACTCTGGCCAATGTGAACAAGGGCAGCGCCGGCACTTACACCGTCGTTGCCGCCAACACAGCCGGCGCGGTGGTAAGCAACGCGGCCATACTGACCGTCACGAATAGCCGCGCCGCGGCTGCCTCCGAAACCGTACTCGCGGAATCGGAGCCGAGCGTGGATCGCGCGCCTTCCTTCACGCCCGAAAACCCCGTCCCGCTCGCCCCGCGACTGGTCAATGTCTCGGTGCGTACATTCCTGCCCGCGGGCCGGGAAGGTGCGGCGCTGGGCTTCGTCATCGAGGGCCCGGGACCGCGGCGGGTTCTGCTGCGCGCAATCGGCCCCTCGCTGGCGGGCTTCAGTGTGCCCGACCCGGCGACGAATCCCCGGATCGAAGTGCATCGCGACGGTGTGCTGGTCTCGGGCAACGACGACTGGGCCGGTACCGCCTCGTTGCGGGAAGCCTTCGTGCAGGCCGGAGCATTTCCCCTCCCCGATTCCGCCAGCCGCGACGCCGCGCTTGTGTTTGAGGCCGCGCCCGGAGCTTACACGGTGACCTGCGCCGGCACGGCGCAAAGCGCGGGCACGGTTCTGATCGAGATCTACCAACTGCCCTGATCAGGGAGTTGGACTCGCCCCTCGTGCGTCCGCTGGGCCGGAGCACGAGGAGGCAGGCCGGGCGGACGACGCGGGCGGAGCTGATTTTTATCCGCATCATGAACCACGCATCATCCGCTCCCGCGACGGGCCAGCCCCGTCGCCGCTCCGTCCCCGCGCTTGTTCTCGCGCTGCTGCTTCCGCTCTCCGGTTGCCAGACTCCGCCCACGCCTCCACCCGCCACCGCCGCGCAGCCGCCGGTGAACCAGGTGCTCCGCGCCGGCGATGTCATCCGGGTGGCCTTCCCGCGCTCCCCCACGCTTGACCTGACGCAGCAGATACGTCGCGACGGCCGGATCAACCTGTACCTCATCGGCGAGGTTACGGCCGCGGGGCTCACGCCGGCGGAGCTCGAGGGCAAGCTCGCCGCGGGCTACGCCAACGAAGTCGTTTCCCACGAACTTCGCGTCACCGTGGTCTCATCAGCGTTTTCCGTCTTCGTCACCGGCGCGGTGCTGCGTCCCGGCAAGCTCAACGCGGAGCGCACCCTCACGGCCTTCGACGCCATCATGGAGGCCGGAGGCTTCGATCTGGCGCGGGCCGACACACGCGCCGTGCGCGTGATCCGCCATGAGCAGGGTCGCGCGATGACCTATACCTTTGATGCACGTTCCGTGCTCGAGGGCCGCGCCACAACGGCGTTTCACCTGCAGCCCTACGACACGATCTTCGTGCCGGAGCGCTTCACCTGGTTTTGACCGAGCCGACATCCGCACGGCGCACCCAAGCGGCGTGTTGGATGGCGTTTAGCCGACCCCGCCTCTTCCCGCAGCGCACCTTTTGTCGGGAAAGATTACACTTTTCGCCTGCACAGACGCCCTCCGGCCGTCGCCTCCGAACCAAGCGAACGCGCGGCGCGAATTAAGAGACCGCAACTCCCTTCGGGGGATACAGTTGCGAACGTCGCTCCGACGCTGGCACGCGCGATGCCATAGGGAGGGTCCGGTTAGAAAACCAAAAAACAACACCATGAAAATGCATCGCATCCTGCGGCTGGCCACCACGGCCGGCCTTTTCCTCCCACTGGTCCCTGTCGTGTCCGGCGCCGAGCTGGACCTGAGAACCGCCGGAGCGTCCGGCACCATCAACGGGGCGTTTTTCACCAACACCGACCCGCAGCCCACGGGCTCGGGCTACATTGATTCGTTCGTTCGCCTTGGAAACAACGCGGGCTTCGAGCAGGGCTACAACGCCTCCGCGCGACCGGTGATGCCGGATGTGAACACTTCACCCACGTTCACGCATGACATCCGCCTCAGCAATGTGCCCGTCGTCGTGAACCCTTCCGGCGCAGCGCCCGGCAGCTACTATGAGTTCCTGCTCGATATCAACCAGAACGCCTCCAACCCGTACCTCACGCTCTACGCGCTGAGGTTCTACACCAATCCCAACGCACTTACGATGGCCGCCTCCCTAGCCGAACTCACCGGTGCGGCGGGAACCACGCTGCGTTGGGACCTCGACACCGGGTCCGACAGCAGAATCCAACTGAACTACATCTTCGGGTCGGGCAGCGGTTCGGGCGATATGTACGCGTATATCCCGGTCTCGGCCTTCGCCGGCGCGAGTTCTTCCGATTACCTGTATCTGTACTCGGCTTTCGGAACTGAGCCGGGCGGCACCGGCACGTACTTTGAGGCGAACGATGGGTATGAGGAGTGGACCTCACGCGGTTCATCCACGCCCCCGCCGTCGGTCCCTGACGGTGGCAACAGCCTGGCTCTGCTCGGCATGGGCCTCATCGGACTCGAAGCCGCCCGCCGGCGCATCTCCAGCGGATCCCTGCGTCGAGCCGGCCGTCTCAACGCGGCCCCGCGCGCCGCAGCCTGACCGCACCGGGCCAGCGCCCGGCTTAACGACGGCGTCCCCGGAAGCTCCGTCGACGGAGCCCCGGGGGCGCCGTCCCCATTTAACCCGAGATGCGCGCGCGGACCACCGTCACTTTGCCGCGCACGCGCGCATTCCCCGGCGGGACGATCCCGGGGATCCTGCTGCTCGGTGATCTCACGTGGATCGAGCAGGCCTTCGGCCCGGCGCTCGTGCGTCTGCACCGGGATGGGACGGCGCGTGTCGCCGCGGCGGTAACCCCAAGCGGAAAACCCGCCCCCTGGATGGCCCGCGAGTTTCCACGCCTCCGAGGTGCGGCCCATCTCGACGTACTCGACGAGCCACCGGACACGCTCGCGCTGATTGCGACCCCGCTGCGCCAACGCCCTGCCAAAATCACCCACGCTCTGCGCAGGGGCTGGCACGTTCTTTCCGCCTGTCCGCCCGCGGAGAGCGCCGCCGAGACCGAAAAACTGTGCGAACTCGCCCGCAGAAACGAGGTGAGTCTGAGCGTCGACCTCCCGCATCGCCTCTCGCCGTGGTTCCGCTGGCTGCGCCTGATCGCCGGAGGCCGGGCGCTCGGCGGCTGCTTCACCTTCCGGATGGAAGAAGGCGGTGAGGACATCGGGCCGGGGGAAGTTCAACCGCTCGGCGCTTGGCTCGACCCCGGACTGCGCGCCTTCGATCTCATCGCCGATTGGTTCGGCGGCATGCAGCCGCTTTCCGCCGCCGACGATGCGCTCGGAGGCGTGGAGGCCGTGGCCCGCGCGGAGTTCGCGATGACGGCCGGCTTCCACGGGAGTCTGCGGCTCGACCGCGATCGACGCCTACCCCCCTCCTATTTGCTCCGCTGCCGGCGCGGCACCGTCCACTGGGACTCAGCCAGCGCCAAGCCGATCCGTCTCAAGCTTGAACCGACCGCCGACGCACTCGTGGGAATCCTGGAAGGCCCCGAACAAGGTCGGAACGTTGTCCTCGCGGAGACCCGTGAATTGCAGCTGCGCCAACTCTTTGGGGCGGTGATCCGTGGAAACGATCCCGCCAACCACGCCACGACCCTGCTGCCCGCGCTCGCGATGGCCGACCAGTGCCGCCGAATCCGTTCATCGCTGCCGCTGCCTTGGTTTTCGGCCAACGAGTCCGCGGTCGCCGCCTCCCTCTCTCTTCATGGCCGCGCCGCATGAAGGTCGCGATTTTCAACGCCGCGGGCGCCGTTGGCGCACGAATCGTCGAGACGTTCCACCTTTCGGGATCACCGCAACCGGTGGCTCTCGCTGCAACACCCGCCGGACTCTCACGGGCGGGCCGCTTCGCCGTATCCCTTCGCTTGGTTGATCCGGGGTCCGCGGAGAGCCTGCGGTCCGCCCTGGCCGGCTGTTCCGCGCTGGTGTATTCCCCCGCCGAAGATGACGACCCAAACCGGCTCGCGGAGGTCGCCACCGCTCTCGCGCAGGTATCCGCCGAGGGGGCCATCCGTCGCTTGGTGATGCTGAGTGATGCGGCGCCGAAGGAGAGCGAGGGAGGCGCAAAGGACGACGCGAAGCCGGCCCCACCCGGGGGCTTCACCGGAACGAGAAGCGCGGCGCTCGCCGCCGCGGAAGGCATCCTGCTGGGGATCGGCGGTGATCAACTCCCGCTCACGATTGTGCTACGCACCGGGCCGATATACGGGGCCCGCGCCCCCGCCTTCACCGAGCTCGCACGCGGACTGGAGAGCGGCGACGTTCCAACTTCCCACGGGAACACGCCTTGGAATGGCCTGCACATCGACAACCTTGTCGCCGCGGTGCGTGCCGCGCTTCACGCGAAGGCCCCTGATCGCCGGGTATTCAACCTGACGGACACCGGTGATCTCACCAAGGAAGCCTTCCAAGCAGCGGTGGCGCACGAACTCAGAGCACCCACGGCGGAGAAAAGCGCCTCTTCTCCGAAAACGACTGAAGGCAGAGGCCTTCGAGGCCAGGGCCTGCTGGCGGAAAAACAGCTCGGCTACCGCCCGTCGGTGGACCTGGCGGAGGCGATCCGTCGGAGCTGCGCGTGGTGGCGCTACACGCGGGACTGATCGCCGTGGCGACCGGATCGGGTAAAAACGCCCCTTCGGGCGCCGCGTGTCCGCGCGAGACCCGTGTCGTTTCAGTCCGTCGCGCCCACCGTCTCGTGATGCCGCTTGTTCTCCTCCACCCAGCGCACGCAGAACTGCACCAACTGCGGCGCGTGGCGCAGATTGAGCTTCTCCTTGATGTGCGCGCGGTGCGCCTCGACGGTTTTCACGCTCACGTGAAGTTTCTCGGCGATCTCACGGGTGGGAATGCCGCTGCCGATCTGGTCGACGATCTCCAGTTCACGGTCGCTCAGCGTCGCGACGGGTGAGACTCCCGCGCCGTCGCCTCCGTTGACCAGTTGCGTGAGCATTTGCCGCGAGACCTCATCACTCACGAACATCCGCCCTGTGCGGGCCGCACGGATCGCTTCCACGATGCGTGCGGTGGCCTCGTGTTTCATCACGTAGGCGCGCGCACCGGCCTTAAGCGCGCGCAGCGCGTAGACCGACTCATGGTGCATCGAGAGCACGACCATCTGGATCCGCGGGCTCACCGCCCGGATCCGCTTGATCAGCTCCAGGCCCGAGGTGCCATTGAGCGAGATGTCGATGGTGACGACATCCGGCTGGAGCCGGATGATCTCCTGCACCGCCGCGGAGGGATCCTCCTGCTGGCCGCAGACCTCCAAGTCGGGTTCGGCTGTGACCAGGGCGTTCAGGCCGCGGCGCACAAGGGGATGATCGTCGATGATGTAAACACGGGTCTTCATGGGAGAGGGGTGGGCTCCGCGTCATTCACGGAAGCGGCCGGGGCGGGATAAGAGAGATACACGGCGCCGCCGTGGGGCCGATGATTGGAGAACCGGATTTCACCGCCCAACGTGCGGGCACGGTAAGCCATCACCTGGAGTCCGATACCAGGCCTTGGTTCGCCATTGGTCCCGGGAAAACCGCGCCCGTCGTCCTCAATCCGCAGATTGACGGCGTGCCCCGCCGACGCCACCGCCAGGCGCAAGTGCCGGGCCGCACCATGCCGGACGGCGTTACTCACCGCCTCCTGCACGATGCGGTAGACATGAAGGATTTGCTCCGGTGAATGCGGCGGTAGACGCCGGGGAAGCTCGAGCTCAACGCCGATCGCGAAACGCTGGCGGGCGTGCTCGGCGCAATCCTGCAACGCGCGACGAAGTCCGGCGTGATCCAGTCCCGCCGGGAAAAGCCCCCGGGCCATGGTACGCACCCGTTCGGTGACCGCGGTCACCTCGGTGTTCAGCGCGTCGACCTCGGAGGCGAGTGCTGGATCCGCCCGTCCCAGACAGCCGCCCACCCGGTGCAGCATGAAGGCGAGTCCCGCCAGCACCTGGCAAAGGTCATCGTGCAGTTCCTGACCAATACGCGCTCTTTCGCGCTCGCCGAGCCGGAGGCACTCCAGCTCCAGGCGCCTCTGCTCCGGGATCGGCAGGATCACTCCCTGCAGCCGCCGCATCCCGTCGCGCCGGTTGAGCCGGTGCAACACCCAGTGCCGCACCCAGACAAAACCGCCCCCGGCCGTGAGCACGCGGTACTCAACGGGGCGACCGGTTCGCGCGGTTTCCTCCGCCGCCAGCGACTCACACACCCTCTCGCGGTCCGCGGGATGCACAATCTCGGTCCAGCGTCCACCGGGTCCCGGATCTGCCGGACAAGGCGCTGCCGTAAGCGAGGGACTCACTCCGCCCTGCAAGGTTGTCGCGGCCAGACCTTGTTCGTCCGCCTCCCATAACATCAACCCCGTCACCCCCAGGATGCGCGTCAGCAGCGGCTCGTCGCGCCCGATATCCGAGGCGTGTCGCGCCGGAGCCGCTGTGAAACGAGAGATCGTCTGGCCAGCTCCAATCATCGGCGCCCCTCCGTCCCGCGGCGGGCACTCACCCGAACCGCCCGGTTGAGAATCGTCCCGTTGCCGGCCGCCGGCGGACCCAAGCGGCACGGCGAAGGAGACATGGATTCCATGTCCTTTTGGTACCATGCCGTGCTCCGCGCGCCCATCGGTCGTCTGACGGATCGCCAAGGCGGATCCCCGAGTCATCGGTTCAGACCGGAAACCGGAACAGGCGCCGGATCTGGTCAAACTCGTGCGTAAAAGCAGACGCCACGCGTTCGTCGGCCGCGATGACCAGGAGGTCATGGGAGTGCACCGAGGTGTTGTACCAGTTGAAGCTGCCATCCAGCACCACGTGGTCGTCGATCACCGCGTACTTCGCGTGCAGCGGGCAGTAGGGCACGCGATGGTCCACCTGCCCGTACGCGAGTCCCACCTCGACTCCGGCGCGGCGCAAGCGCGCGACTGAGGGTAGCAGCGGTCGCCCGAACTCCTCTGCCGGCGTGCGTTCCCGTCCGGGGTCTCCCTCGTGCGCGATATGGCCGTTCAGGATGACCCGGACATCCACGCCACGACGGTGGGCGTGGATCAGCGCGTCGACCACGCTCTCGCTGTGCTCGCCCCGCAGTTCACCCAGGAGAAACAGGCAAAGACGGATGGAACGCCGCGCCCGAAGGATCTCGGCGAGGATTGCGTGATGCGGACGGTAAACGTTGCCGTTCATCAGCGCATGGCGGCCGAACGTGTAGAGCAGGTTGAAGTGGCTCAGCGGGTCGATCCCGTAAGCCTGGATGACTCCGCCGCGAATGCTTTGAAAAATATTGTCGAGGAGCCGCGGGACACCGTGCGTCCGGAAGGTCATGCCCGATTCCCAGTTCCCGCCCCAGCGGTCGAACACGATGTTGAAGGAGCCGTGCAGGCACTCGTCCTCGCCGAAGATGATGAATTTCGTGTGCATGTCGGGCGCGACCTCGATCCCCTCGCCGCGCGGCGTGCAGAAGACCCCCACCAGCTCGATGTCAGCCTGCTTGAGCCGTCGATAGTTCGCGCTCTGGGTGAGCGTCATCTTCCGCCAATCGACCACGCATTGCACGGTCACTCCGCAACTGCGTGCCCAAAGCAGGTGCGTGACGAAGTCAGTGTCATCGATGCAGTCGACGCACACCTTGATGGCCTGCGGACGCCAGGGCTCGGCGAGGTGCCGGTCGATCACACGGTCGATCGCCTCGTGAATGAATCGTTTCGGATGGAAGGGATGTCCGGGCGTCCCCTTCGTGAATTTCGGCGTCAGGTTCAGGCTGCCGAAGTCGCGGTTGTACCAGTCCACGTCGCGTTGCAGCAGGCCGGCGTCGACCTCCTGGGTCCGGTACGAGTTGGCGCCGACAACCCGGGCCGGCAGGCACCAGCGCCGCGGCGAGGGATCCTCCAGTTGCTCGGCGTCGGCGAGCGCGTACTCGTGCCGCGAGCAGTAGGAACGGCCGCGGAGGTGCGCGATCCAGGAGAAGGTCACGCAGGCGACGGGCCCGAGGCCCGGCGGAAACGGATGCAGGTAGAAATCGCGCGTCACCCGCGTGTGCAGATTCCAGTCCCCGCCCTCCGGATCGGTGTCCACCAGGTAGGTCTCGTTCACGCCGTCGGCGCGCCGCACTCGCAGCAGGATCTTCAGATTCAGCTCCGCTCCCCAGTGCACGCGCAGGCGAAGGCGCGCCCAACGAAGGTGGAACACCTCGCGCAGATCATTGCGCCGCGGGAAGTACCCCCCTAGCTCGGCCTCGACCGGCGCGATCAGATCATCGGACAAATCCATGCTGGCGCCTGATCCCCGGCGGCGACTCAGCGCGGCTCGAACTCAACCAGGTAGCCCGCGTGGTCGGAAACGCGCCCGTAATCCGCGTCGGTGAAGACCTCCCGGGCGGCGACGGCCTGCAAGGAGGAGCCTCCGCGCAGCAGCAGGTGGTCAAGCCGGTGCTGCTCCGGCCGCAACTCGCCGGGTGCGGCCGCGGCGCCGCCGTTGCGGGCACTCCGGCCGCCGGCCCGCACAAACTGGTCCTCATAACCAGCCCCGCCCGTCGCCATCGCGTAGCCCTCGGAGCCGGGCGGCACGTTGAAATCCCCGCACAAAAGAGTGCCGGCCGTAGCCGGCCCCCGCAGTTCCTCGGCCCAGCGACGCAGCCGCTCGAACTGCTCGCGGAAGCCGCCGTTCCACCAGCTCAGGTGGGCGGAGAAAACGTCCACGGTGCCGAAATACGGCAACTCGATCGTACCCATGACGACCTTTCGCGCGTGGATATCGTTGAGGTCGCCGCTCCGGGATACATAGGCCGCCTCCCGCCGCTTGAATCCGACCCGGCTCAGGATCGCGCAGCCCTCGAGGAAACGGCCGAATCCGATGTGCGAGTGCTCGAAGTGTACCTCGAACTTGCGACCGAGGCGCGCGGCGATGAGGTGCGCGGTGTTGGCGGCCGGTTCACCGCGTCCCTCGACCAATGGCTCACAGACCTCCTGCAGGCAGACGACGTCGGCGCGCAGCTCATCGATCGCGTGCGCAATGCGCGTGAGCTTGCGATCCTGGTCGGTCTCCTGGTTGCAGTGCAGGTTGAGCGTGAGGACTTTTAACCGCTCATGGCGGGCGGTATAGTTTTCGCCGCCGTTGTTGGCCCAGAGGGTGTGGTGCAAACCCTCGCACGCCACCGCGTACTCGATGCGGTAGGCTCCGGGGGCATGCACTTGGCCGACCCAGAGCGCGCAGCCGTATTTGTTCGGGTTGCGGGCGTTGCTCCAGTGGGCGCGGTCCCAATGCCGCCGCTTGAAGTAGCACGGGGAGTCCTGGACGGTCCGCCAGCGGTCCGCGCTCCAGCGCACGAAGACCCGCTGCGGATGGAGCGCCTGTCTCACGGCCACCGCCACGGGCAGAACATCCTGGCTGCCCTCGAGCGACGGCAGCGTCATGACCGGAAGAACCTGATGCCCGTCGGCCACCCGGATGCCGGTGTCGGCACCGATTTCGTAGCCGCGCCCTTCGTGCCCATCCCAGTATTCGCACCCGCCCATCCAGCAGCCGACGATGAAGCGGATATCACCCGGCAGGGGTCGGTCCTCGCCATCGACTTCATGCACCGAGCGAGCCCGCCATAGCTCCCGGCCGCCCCCGAGGGACCCGACGTAGGCCGCCGGCAGCATGCGCCACTCGGAGTCTTCCCCTTCCCAGTGCACCTCGACGCGTTTTGCGAAATCAAGGTTAGCCACGGATATCTCAAACGTGAGGATCTGGCGCCCGCCGCCGTTGCGCTGGCGGGAGATCACATTTTCAACGCAGAGCAATTGTACGGGGGAGTGTTTCACCCGCGCATGATGTCGAAGGTCCTCAAGCGCGGGTATGCGTCACTTGACCGATGGTTCCAACCGGGCTGCCATCACCCGCCCCCCCGCCCCATGCTCATCCCCATCCTTCTCCCGCTCCTGCTGCTTCTGCCCCCATTCTCCGTTTCCGCCGCCTCGGCCCCGGCACCCCGCTTCAAAGCTGGCTTTGCCGAGCGCGACATCACGCCCGGCATCGGGATGGAGGCGCCGGGCGGCTACGGGAAAAGTTTCCACCGTTCGTTCCATGACCCGTGCAAGGTGCGCGCCGCGGTCTTCGACGACGGCCGATCCCGCGTCGCGCTGGTGGGTATCGACCTGCTTTTTGTGACCCGCTCCCTCGTGCAGGAGGCGCGCGCCGAGATCACCCGACGCTGCGGCATCCCGGGATCAGCCGTGCTCATCGGCGCGTCCCACTCCCATTCCTCCGGACCGATCGGCATGGGTGAGCCGGGCGACTTTGATTCCGCGCCCCCGCTCGTACGCGAGCTCGTTTTCGAGAAATCGATCGTCTCCGACCCCGGCTACCTGCAGCTCCTGCGCCGCCACATCGTCGAGGCCGTGGTCCTCGCGGACGCCGCGCGGGTCGACGCGCGCCTCGCCGTCGGGGTGGGCATCGAGGACAAGGTCTCCTTCAACCGGCGCGTGCGGATGAAGGGGGGCCTCACCTTTTCGCACCCCGGTCCCGGAAACCCGGAGATCGTCGGCTACGCGGGTCCGATCGATCCGCAGGTGGGTACCGTCGGGGTCTGGGACCTGCGCGACAATCTCCTCGGGGTCATCGTGAACTTTTCCTGCCATGCCACCACCAACCCGGGCGGCATCTCCGCGAACTGGATCTGGGCGATGGAGCGCACGCTGCGCGGCGCCACCGGCCACGCCGCGTTGCCCGTCGTGTTCCTGCAGGGCGCATCGGGGGACGTGACGCAGGTCGACAATCTCTCCCGCTTCCAGCGTCCGGCGCCCCGCGACTGGTGCGAACTGGTCGGGGGCCGTGTCGGCGCCGAAGCCTACAAGACGCTGCTGCTCACGCGACAGGGCGCGTCACGCGAGGTCCCGCTCGACACGCGCCAGCGGGTCTGGAACGTCCGCCGGCGCGCGCCTTCCGCGGAGAAAGTACGCCGGGCCCAGGAGCTAGTCGCGCAAGGCCCGGCCAAGGCCGGCGCCACCGAGTGGATCTTTGCCAAGGAAACCGTCGTGCTCGATCACCTGCTGCGCGTGCGACCCGAGGTGGAGGTCGAGGTGCAAGCCATCCAGGTGGGACCCGCGGTGTTCGTCTCGAACCCGGCGGAGTACTTCGTGCAGTTCGGATTGGAAATCAAGGCGGGCTCGCGCTTCCCGTTCACCTTTCCCGTAGAGCTCGCCAACGGCTGCGTCGGCTACGTGCCCACCGAGGAAGCGCTCGGAGTGGGCGGCGGCGGCTACGAGACGCGTCTCACGTCCTACTCCAACCTCGAGGTGAGCGCGGGGCGGCAGTTCGCCGACACAGGGATCGCGCTCGCCAACCAGATGACGCCCGGCCCGCTCACCCAGCCGCCCCCTGCGCCGCCGTTCACGGCCGCGTGGGCCTACGGCAACGTCGCCCCGGAGTTGCGCTGACCGTCCGCGGTCAGAAACGCACTACAGCCTCCGCCGCCGTCTGGTTCTCCTCCGCGCGCTCAGCTCCCCCGCCCAGCGCCCGCGTTGGTAGGTATGCTCCAGCTTCAGGAGCACGGAGGTGCCGCTCCGGCGGCGCGATGTTAGCCAGTGAAGGTTGAGGACTGGAACTTCCGCCCGGTCACCAAGGCCAATCAGGACCGCGCATGGCGACAGCTGGGAACGCGGAATAGCGGACACCACTTTGTTGAGTTCGGCTTATTAGCCGTACTCGAGGCCGTCGGAGACCTGCCGGCCAGGGAGCATTTCGCGCTCCTGAACTACAGCGGCAGCCGGGGCACTGACGCCGCGGCTTGCGACCACTACAGCCGCATCGCGCGCAAGCGCCGGCCGGAGAAAGGCCGGAGGACTGATCACGCGGCCGCCACCTCGAAACCGCGGCGGTAAGCCTTGGTCAGCAGCGCCTGGGCCTCCGCATGGTTCGTGACGCGGAAGTTTTCCGAATCCCACCGCAGCTCCGACCCCGCGTCACTCTTCCGCGTGCCGCGGGTAATCAGGCTCCGGCGCGCCACGCGCGTGGCGACGTTGCCGAGTTGCACCGCCTCCGCCAGCAGCCCCGCGTAGTGAAAACCGGCCGAGGTGCGACGTCCGGCGATGATGCCGTCGACCCAGGAGTGCCAGTGGTTCACCCCCTTGATGTCCTTCGGGTAGGTGAAGCCGGGGAAGTTCTCCACGGGATAGAGCCGCGGGCCGCCGACGTGGGGCAGCACCATATTACCCTTCTCGCCGATGAACAACGAGCCGCTCTTAGGCAGATCGAGATCGCCGGGCATGCCGGCGAGTTTGCGCTCGGGCCGCAGGCCGCCGTCGGTCCAGGTGACCTTCAGCTTGTCACCGGCCGTGAACTCCGTCCCGGGGAAGACGTAGCGCACGGTCTCGGTCGTGGGCCAGATGTGCCGGTTCACGCCGCTGTTCTCAGCCACGATCGACAACGGCGCGGTGAGGCCGAGGCCGGTGAAAACCGGGTCGAGGATGTGGCAGCCGAAGTCGCCGAGGGCGCCCCCGCCGAAATCCTGCCAGTCGCGCCACGCGAACGGGTGGTAGAGGCCGGCGGCGTACGGCCGCTCCGGCGCGGCGCCCAGCCAGAGATTCCAGTCGAGCCCGGCCGGCACGGGCTCCGCGGCGGCTGGCGGCTCCAGCAGGCAGGTGCGCTCGTTGCCACCCACCGCCACCCAGGAGTGCACCTCCTTCACCTTCCCGATGACTCCCGCCCGCAGCAGCCTCGTGGCGAGGCGGTACTCCACCGCGGAGTGGATCTGGTTTCCCATCTGGGTTATCAGGCCCTTCTTCTCCGCCCAAAGGCGCATCTGCCGGCACTCCCAGACGGTGTGCGCGAGCGGCTTCTGGCAGAAGACGTGTTTCCCGCGCTGCATCGCGGCCACCGCCACCGGCGCGTGCATGTGGTCGGGCGTGGCCACGATCACGGCGTCGACCGTGTCGCCCAGTTCCTCGAGCATCACGCGGTAATCGGTGAAATGAGGCGTCCCGGGATGGTCGGCGTCGGCCTTCGCGAAGGCCCTCGTGTCGACGTCGCAGAAGCCGACGTAACGGACATTCGGATGCGAGGCGGTGCTGTGCAGGTCGCCGTAACCCCGGGCGCTCACGCCCACGACTGCCATCTGCACCTTGCCATTGGGCCGCGCCGCGCGCAGCACCGCGGGAAACGCCGCCGCCACGGCGGCTCCGGATGCGGCGGAACGGAGAAAACGGCGGCGGGAAACTCCGGTCGGGACGGAAGCGGGGGTGGTCATGAAAGCGGGATGGTGCGGGCTCAGCAGGGTCCGACCGGCGCCCCACGGTCGTCAAGCGCGCCGGCCGAATGCAAAGCGCGCTGGTCAACTTTTCGGCGCTTCGCCACGCTTTGCGAATGCCCCTCCATCTACCCGCCCTGCCCCGCCGTCGCTTCCTTCGTCACGCACTTGCCGGCGCCACCGCCTGCCTCGCGGGTCGCCCGTTGCGCGCCGCCGCCCGCCCCCGGCTAGACCCCGATTTCTGGGCGTTGCTCTCCGACACACACATCGCCGCCAACCCGTCCCAGATCGCGCGCGGCATCAATATGGCGGAACGCCTCGGGCGCGTCGTCACGGAAATACTGGCCGAACAGTCCCGCCCGGCCGGCGCACTGGTCGATGGTGACCTCTCGCTGAACACCGGCGAGGCCGGAGATTACGCGACACTTGCGCGGCTCATCTCGCCGCTGCGCGACGCCGGCGTGCCGTTGTGGTTGGCGCTCGGCAACCACGACCATCGCGAGCGTTTCTGGGCGGGTGTACCCGATTCCCGACGCACCGCCGGCGAACTGGCTGATCGTCAGGCGGCGATGATCCCCGCCGGTCGCGCCAACTGGTTCGTTCTCGATTCGCTGGACCGCACTAACGTGACACCCGGAGTGCTCGGACCTGCGCAACTGCGTTGGCTGGAGGGTGCGCTCGACGCCCATGCGGGGAAACCCGCGCTTGTAATGGTGCACCACAATCCGAACGGCCCCGGCAACAAGAACGGTCTCACCGAGACCGAAGCGCTGATGGCGATTCTGCGTCCCCGTCGCCACGTGAAGGCGCACTTTTTTGGCCACTCCCATCGGTGGAACATCGAACGCGACCCCAGCGGTATCCATCTGGTAAACCTGCCCGCGACAGCTTACCCATTTGACCAAAAGCAGCCAGCAGGCTGGGTCGCCGCCCGCCTCGCCGACACCCACCTCGACCTTGAACTACGTGCCTTGGACCCCGCGCACCCCGAGCACGGTAAAAAACATCGGCTCGCCTGGCGCACCTAGCCCCCACTCCACGGGGTCAGGGCGTTGAATGTTTGAATCACCGAGCGAGGCATCGTTTTGTGCAGACCTCTTTCCGGCAGCGGCTTACGCGCCGCCCCCCAACGGCTGCACCCAAACGTTTAACGCCCTGACCCCATTTGTGGCGGGCCCAAAGGGGTCAGGGCGTTTAGTGTTTTGGACCAAATTCAGCGTACAAAACCACACCGAAGGCCCTAGGCAAAAGGAGGTTGAGATTTTATTAAACCATCCGGTTTTTCTAAAACAGCCAACGCCCTGACCCCCTCTGGTTAGCGATTCTCAAACATCCAACGCCCTGACCCCTTTGGGTGGCGATGGGTGGTCAGGCGGGTAGCGGCGGATAGTCGGTGTAGCCGCGCGGACCCGGAGTGTAGAACGTGGCCTGATCGGGCTCGACCAATGGTACGCCGGTCCTAACGCGCGCCACCAGGTCGGGATTACTGATGAAGTGATGTCCGAACACGACAGCGGAAAAGGTGCCCGAGCGGACGGCGGTTGCGGCCTCGGCCGGTGAGAAGCCCATGCCGCCCAGCAATGCTCCGCGGAAAGCCCCGCGCGCCGCCGCGACGACGTCCCCCTTTTGCACGCCGAAAAAGTCCCCGCGCATCAGGTCCAGGAATGCAATGCCCCGACGATCGAATTCACCGGCGACGTAACGCGTGAGTCCAACCGGGTCACTGTCGCGCATATCATTGAAGCTATTGAGGGGCGAAAGGCGCACGCCGACCCGACCGGCGCCCCAGACCGAGATAACCGCGTCGACGACCTCCAGCAAAAACCGGGCGCGGTTGGCTGCGGGACCGCCGTAGGGACCGATGCGGCGATTGCTACCGTCGCGCAGGAACTGATCGAGCAGATATCCGTTGGCCCCGTGCACCTCGACGCCGTCGAAACCCGCGGCATGTGCATTTTCCGCCGCACGACGGAAACCGGCGACGATACCAGGCAACTCGTCATCGCGGAGTTCGCGGGGCGTCTCGTACGGCTTCTTTCCCTCCGGAGTATGGATCTCGTCGTTGGCGATCGCGACCGGGCTGGGCGCAACCGGCTGCGCGCCGCGGTTGAGGAGCGAGTGGCAAGCACGACCGCCGTGCCAAAGCTGGAGCGCGATACGTCCGCCGCGGGCATGCACGGCCTCGGTGACGCGTCGCCATCCAGCGATCTGAGCCTCGTTGTAGATACCAGGCTCCGCACCACCGAAGGCCGAGTTTCCCTCCATCACCATGGTCGCCTCGCAGATGATCAAACCGGCCGAAGCGCGCTGCGCGTAATACTCGGCCATCAGCTGGCCGGGAACATGACCGGCATCGGCGCGGCAGCGCGTGAGCGGCGCCATCACGACGCGGTTGGCGAGCGCGATCGATCCGAGGGAAACGGGCGTGAAGAGTTCCGGGTGATGCATGAGGCCGCGAAGGCTAGGTGCCGCCCCGTGAACTGCAACGCCCTCCCGGGAGAAAGCTCCCAGGAAGCTCAGGGATCGACGTCGTAGACCTCTACGATACCAACGCCCGTCGCGTTGTTCACGCCCGAGAGCTGCGCGGTGTAGGCGCCCGGCGGCAGCATCACGATCATCGCCGCATCGCGACTGTTGCCCCCGAACGGAAAGGCGCCCGCGGCGGAGGACGCGGAGCTAATGATCGTCGCATCCTCACCCGAGGCCCAGTTGTCGTTGGAGCGGATCACCTGTCCCGTGGCCTGCGCGACGAGACGCAATTGCGGGTCCGCGAGCACACCCGGCACCCCAAGCGCGGCAAGAGTAGGACCGGCGCCCCGGATAAGCATGCGACGCGACACGGAACCCGTGACCACGAAACCGGCGATAAGCTGATCGGAGCCGGTGCCAACGAGACCGCGGGTGGATACGTTGGCGGCCTTCGGGCCTGCGGCACCACCCTGCGTGACATCATAGACCTCGATCAGCACCACGCCGCTGGCGTTGGGGGTCGCGACGGGGACGGTGGCCTGGACCGTGTAAGGTCCGGGCGGGAGGGTCGCCAGAACCGCGGCGTCGCGCGAATTGCCGGGCAAAGCAAACGCTCCCGCGCGCTGGGCCGCCTGCTGGATCGCGTTGACCTGAGCGGCGCCGGCGGCCTGCGTGCCCCAGTCATCATTGGTCAGGACCGGGTTGCGGTTGTTGCCGGCGTAGACCTCGAGCGCGGGATTGGCGAGGGCGGTGGTGATGTTGAAGGGAGCGGTCGACAGCGTCGGCCCCACGACACGAATAAGCATCTGGCGCGTCTGGGCCGCTGTGCCCGTGACGACAAAGCCGCCGATCAGCACGTTGGCGCCCCCCGAAGTCACGCCGCGCGTCGAGATGTTGGCCAACCGTGTGGTGACGTTGGAGAGGGTCAGCGTCGCGGCATCGCTGGTGGCGGTGGCGGCGCTGCTCGTGATGGCAACCGTGTAGCTGCCGGCGTTGGCGGCCGAGGCGTTCGTGAGGCTGAGGATCGAGCGGGTGGCTCCGGGGATGGGCGCGCCGTTCAGGAGCCACTGGTAAGCAAGCGGCGGGGCGCCGATGGCCTCGACCGAGAAGATCGCGCCCGAGCGAGGCGCCACGACGAGCGACTCGGGCTGCCGGGTGATCGTGACGTAACGGTAGGTATAGAGCGTGTCCTTCAGCGCGGCGGCCGCCATCGCCTTGTCGTCGGGCAGCGCCTCCAGCGCCACGACAGCGGCGGCGATCTCCTCCGGGGTCATGGTAACGCCGGGCTTGTCGAGCTGGTAGAAGAGCGCGGCGGCGCGAGCCTTCCGGAAAAGCGCGGTGTTGGTCGAGTTGGTGTTGGTGATGAACTCCGCGATCGCACCGTTCAGCCCCTGATTGACGTAACCGCGGCCGAGGGTCGGCGAGAGCACGTTGTTACTGCGGAACTGCACACGGTTCAGGGCGGAGGGAGTGCCCAGACCGGCGTTCGCGTAGAGACGGTTCAGGAAGACCTCGGCCGGGATCGAGCTCGTCGGGGTGTCGAGCAGCTGCGTGGTGGGAACCACGCCGTACTTGGCGAAGTACTCGTTGGAGAAAAGGATCGAACCTACGGCGCCGGAGAGACTGCCGCGCGCGGTGGCGAGGTATGTCGCGTAGTTCGCCGCGGTGGGCCACTGGCCCATCAGCACATAGTAGGTGGCGAGGAGGTTAACCGGGGCCGTGAATCCCGGCTCCTTCATCAGAGTCACGACGAGATCGGCCCGCTCCAGAGTTCCGGCGGAGATACGCGCGTCGAGATCATCGAACACGAGCGGGTTGATGGAGGTCGTGTTGGCGATGTCCTGGTAGGTCTGGAGGATGAAGGCGGCGCTCTCCTGGATGGGGTTGTTGCGCCGGACCACGACCGCGACCGGCGCGGAGATGACCACGTTGCCGGTGTTATCGGTCGCCACTCCGTAAATGCTGAAGTTACCCGAGGTGGTCGGCGTCCAATTGATCTGGAAGCTGGTGCTGGCGTTGGAGGAGGAACCGAGACTGCTCCCGTTGGCGAAGTACTGCACCGAGTTAACGGTGCCGTCGGAATCGCGGGCGTTGGCCCGGAGCTGCACCTGCCGGCTGAAGGCGGCGTTGGTCGTCGACGGCTCGATGGTGATGGTCGGCGGAATGCTGGAGGCGGCCGTGAGGTTGATGAAGGAGGTGCTGGAGGCCACCACGTTGCCGGAGTTGTCGGTGGCGCGCGCCACCACCTCGACCGAACCCGGGTTGATACCCGCGAAGCTCGTCTGCACGCGCCACGTGTTGGCAGCCTGGTCGCGTACCGCCTGGCCCGCGCTGTTGCGGTTGACGAAGAATTCCACTCCCACCACGGAACCGTCGGAGTCGGCGGCGGTGGCCGTGAGGTTAACCGCCGAGGCGGTGGTAACCGTGCCCGGCACGCTGATACTGATGGTCGGCGCGATGCCGACGAGTTCATTGACCACCACCTGGCGCGAAACGGAGCTCGTGCTCTGCACTCCGGCGACGGTGGCCTGGGTGACGATCGAGTAGGAATCGGCGGTGGTCGGGGTCCAGATGGCGCGGTAGGTGTTGGTCGTGCCGACGCGTACTCCGCCGATCTGGGTGCGGGTGCCGTTGTTGCCCGTGGCGATGAAGACCAGCGTCGGCACGAGCGTGGTGCCCGTCGCACGCGCGGTGCCCTCAAGGAAGACAGGGGCGTTGACGGTGGTGACGGTGGCGTTGTTGGCCGGCTGGGCGAGCGCGGTCTCGGGCGCGTTCACGGCGTTGACCTGCACCAGGATGGCGGGCGAGGCCACGGCCGTGTTCCCGGTGTCGTCGGTCGCGACCGCGTAGACGTTGTAGCGCCCCGCCGTGCTGGCGTTGTAGGTGAAGACGCTCTGGCCCGAGATGGGCGAACCGAGATTCTGCACCGCGACGCCGTTGGCGAAGAGCGAGATCTGGGTGACCGTGCCGTCGCTGTCGCTGAAGAACGGGGCGAAGAAGATCTGGCTGCCCTGCGTTACGGTCGTGTTGGTGATGGCGGTGAGCGAGATCGCCGGCGGAGCGCTGGTGGCGGGATTGATGACGAGATTGGAGGTCGCTGAGACAGTCTGGTTGTTGTTGCTGTCGCGGGCGATCGCGTAAAGCGGCAGGATATACTGCGACGGGTTGTTGGGATTCACCGGCGCCGCGGCGAAGTCGATCCGGCTGAAGTCGTAGGTCAGCCGGTAAAGGTTCGTCGTCTGCTCGCGCGCGGCCAGGCCGATGCTCTGGTCGTTGAGGAAGAACTCCACATTGCTGATGGAGGTGTTCAGGCCGTTGGCGAAGGCGTTGGCGATGAAGTTTACCTGGGAAAGCGTCTGCAGGCCGGGGCCGGGAATGGGCGATGTCGCGATTGTCACGGTCGGCGGTGTGCCGACGGCGTTGGCGATCACCACATTCACCGCGCCGGAGGTCGCGGACTGGGAATTGGTATCGGTCACCCGCGCGGTGAGGACATGGTTTCCGATCAGCGCCGTGGTCGGGATCCACGTCGCCGAATAGGTGCCGAGAGCGGCGTTGGAGGGGGACGTGCGGGCCGCGATCTGCTGGCCATCGAGCAGGAACTCGACAAGGAGCACGGACGAACCCGCGCCGATCTG
>CAXRGI010000198.1:0-3373 GCA_964229935.1 Opitutales bacterium | reverse complement strand
GCACGGCTACAAGCACTCCGCGATCATCCACTCGCTCAACGTCGACCACATGACGCTGATGGCGCGGGCGCTCGACACGACGCTGTTCGTGAAGAACGGCCCGAGCGTCGCCGGCCTCGGCCTCGGCGGTGAGGGCTACCTTAGTTACTCGATCGCCACCACGACCGGCGAGGGCATCACCACGCCCTCGACCTTCACCCGCACGCGCCGCTGCGTGATGGTGGACAACCTCCGGATCTACTGAGGCGGCCATGATCATCGCGCGCGTCGACGGAGTGATCGTCACGACGGTCTGCCACCCCAGTTTGGCGGGCCATCGCTCGGTCATCTGCCAGCCGCTCGACGAACGCGGCGGCGAGGAGGGCCTGCCCATCCTCGCGATCGACCCGCACGGCGCCGGCCGCCACCAGCGCGTGCTGATCTCCACCGACGGTTCCCACACCCGCAACCACGTGAAGGACCCGCGTTCGCCGCTCCGCAACATCGTCGTCGGCGTGATCGACGACGAGGACGTCGCCGCCGGCCGCTGACCCATGCGCCTCGGACACGTCATCGGCCGGATCACCCTCTCGCGGCAGGACCCCGCCTACAAAGGCGGGCGGTTCCTCCTCGTGCAGCCGTTCGGCCGCGAGCAGTTCGCCGGCGCCGGCGCGACCCCGCTCGCGAAGGGCAGCAGCCTCGTGGTTTACGACAACCTCGGGGCGGGGGAGGGGCACGTGATCGGCTTCACCGAGGGTGCCGAGGCCACCGCGCCGTTCGAGAACCCCACGCCGGTGGACGCGTTCAACGCGTGCCTCATCGACACCTTCTTCTACCAGCCGCCGACCGGTCCGGCCGCGGCCAAGTGATCCGATCATCCTGATTCTCCATGCCGAAAGTCATCACTGCCCGTGAAGCCGAGGAATTGCTGCGCAAAGGCGAGCAGCCCCCGGCCGGTTCCATCCTGACGCCCTCCGCGCGCGACGTGCTCGGCGGTGGCAGCCTGCAGCCGGCGTTCAAGGGCACGGGGGCGGCCAAGCCCGCGGCGCCGGCGAAGAAGGCGGCGGGACCGTCGATCCCCGATTACGAGTTTCGCTGGACGCCTGGTTCCGACCCGAAGACGCCCGCCGAGATCGAGAAGTTCTTCAACTCGCCCGCGATCCACACCCTGAAGGAGCGCATCTGCGAAATGGGCCGCCGCCTCTGGCAGCGTGAGTACACCGACGGCAACGGCGGCAACATCACCATCCGCGTCGGCGACAACCTCGCCCTCTGCACGCCCACGCTCATCTGCAAGGGCTTCATGAAGCCCGAGGACATGTGCCTAGTGGACTTGGACGGTAACCAACTCGCCGGCACCCGCGTGCGCACGAGCGAGGCGAAGACGCATTTCGGCATCATGAAGCGCCAGTCCGCGGCCAAGGCCTGCGTGCACGCGCACCCGCCCCACGCCACCGCCTTCGCCATCGCCAACGTTGATATCCCCTCCTGCCTCATCCCCGAGGCGGAGGTCTTCCTCGGGAAGATTGGCGTCGCCGAGTACAAGACCCCCGGCACCCAGGCCAACTCCGACGAGGTCGGCGAGGTCGGCAAGGACCACCAAGCCGTGCTGATGCAGAACCACGGCGTGATCGTCTGGGGCAAAGACGTGGAAGACGCCTACTGGAAGATGGAGAACATCGACTCCTATTGCCGCACCGTGTGGATCGCGGCCGGCCTCGGCGGCGGCCTCCATCGCTTCACCGGCGGCCAGGCCAAGGAACTTATCAACCTGCGCCAGAAACTGGGGATGCCCGACCCCCGCGCCGGCCTCAAGGAGTGCGAGCTCTGCGACAGCGCCGATTTTCGCCCGGGAGTCGTCTGCGCCACGCCCGCGGCTCCGGCCGCCGCTTCCTCCGCCGCGCCCGACCCGCAGATCGAGGCGATCGTCCAGGCCGTCACCGAGCAGATCCTCAAGCAGCTCAAGGCCTGAGCGGGAAAAGCCGGGCAACCTCAGACAGACACGGATGAACACGGATTAAGGGGATCAATCGCGCTGGCCGGTCGTACGGTTAACGCCGTGCCAGGATGCGAGTGCTGCGCTGATTCCCTCACTCCTTCATCCTAACCGCCTTTTTCTCCCCCTTTTCCCTCTCACCCTCCCTTTCCCTTCTCTCCATGAAAGTCTCCATCATCGGCGGCGGCGGCCGCGTCGGTTCCAACGCGGCTTTCGCCCTCCAATGCGCGGGCATCGTGTCCGAGATCCAGATCCTTGACGCCAACGCCGACCTCGCGGCCGGCGAGGCCCTCGATCTCCTGCACGGCGCGTCCTCGATCGCCGACCAGCGCATTTACGCCGGGGATTACGCCAAGGCCAAGGACAGCGATATCTTCGTCATCACCGCCGGTCTTCGCCGGAAGCCCGATGAGTCACGGCTCGACCTGATCAATCGCAACGTCGCGCTGTTCTCCGGCATCCTTGAAAGCATCAAGGCCGCCGGGATGCGGAAGGACGCCCTGATCTTTGTCGTTTCCAACCCGGTCGACATCCTCACGCAGCTCGCGCAGTCGCGCCTCGGCCTGCCGTGGCAGCAGGTACTTGGCCTCGGCACGATGCTCGACACCGCGCGCTTCCGCTCGCTCATCGCGCAGGAGCTCGGGCTCGCCGCGACGCAGGTGAAGGCGCTCATCCTCGGTGAGCATGGCGACTCGATGTTCCCCGTGTGGTCCTCGGCCACTTACGCCGGCCTGCCGCTGACGAAGGTCGCCGGCTGCACGCCGACCTTCCAATCGCAGATCTTCGAACGCACCAAGGGCAGCGGCGCCGAGGTGATCCGCCGGAAGGGCGGCGCCGGCTGGGCGGTGGGCCTCACCATCGCCGAGGTCATCCACGCCATCGCGCACGACAAGCGCCAGGTGCTGCCGGTCGCCACGGTGCAGCAGGGCGCCTACGGCCTGCGCGGCACGGCGATCAGCGTGCCGACCGTCGTCGGCCGTCGGGGAGCCCTCGCGCACGTCGAGGTCGAGCTCTGGCCGAAGGAATTGCAGGCCCTGCAGGCCTCCGCCCGCGCGCTCAACGAGACCTTCGCGAAAGTGAAGGCCGGCTGACCACCGGCGACCGGGAAACGGGCGAGCGTTAGGGTTGTCGTAAAATTGCCGGGGGAGCCCGCCCAAGGCGGGTGAAGACCCCCGGCTACACCGCAGGATTTGCGGCACGAAGTTGTGTGCGGTTTTCCCGAACGAAACGCGTCCGGTGTAGCCGCGGCTGTCTGCCGCGGACTTTGTTCTACCGCCGTTCTGCCCCGGGCCTAACGCCTCTCATTCGTTTTCACCGGTTCCGCGACGCGTGAAATGCGCACGCTCGCGACAACCTCGTCGACCAGCGGCGTGAGCTTCTTCAGCAGTCCGGCGTGGA
>CAXRGI010000197.1:0-14860 GCA_964229935.1 Opitutales bacterium | reverse complement strand
GAGCTCCCGCCGCAGCCGCTCATTGTCGCGCGCCACCCGGCGGTAGATCGGCAGCAGCCGGAGAAGGGCTTCAAGCGGTGAGCTCATCGGCGGAAGGCCGCGGATGCTTAAGTTTCCGGACCCGAGCGCAACCCCGCGTGAACCCTCTCCGCGCCGGCAAGCGTAGGACTACCCCCGGGCAGCAGATGAGCCCACGGAACACTCGGAAAGCACGGAAGCCTAAGGCAGCTAAACATCGCCCACCTCTCCTGCCGCACGACCTGGACCAATTCGTTCCGGCTGTTCTTCATTCGTGAGCCTTCGTGTCCATTCGTGGTTAACCCTTAAAAAACCCCTCCCCACGAACACGTCCCGAACCGCTCATCCGTGTGGCTCCGTGTCCAGCCGTGGTTGAAAACCCGGCGGAGCGAGTCGGGAACGCGTCCCGAAGTACCTCACCTCAGGGCCGTACACTGATCTCCAGGTTCATCACCTGGAACGCGAGGTCACGAGGATCGGAGCCGATCCGACGCGCCGGTTGGTCGCCCTCGAACACCAGCACGGTCTCGCCCGGAGGCAGCGTCAGTCCGAAACGGATCTCGCCCAGCCGCGGACCGAAGTTTCCGCCGAAGAGCATCCGCTCGCCCAAAGTGACCCGCAGGCGCTGCTCGCCCGCCCCCGCGCCCGCCTGTCCGCTCAAAGCCACCTTCACCGGCACGCCGGTGTGGTTGACCAGCTTCAGCTCTCCCGTGCCCGCGCACCAGCGCCAGGTGTTGCGGCCATGCCGCTCCGGACCGTGCCAGCCCTTGCCCGCCACCACCCGCACCGAGTCACGCAACGTCCCGTCGGCGCGCACAGTGAAGAACTCCCGTGGCGGCGAGAATTCGAACACCGACGCGGCCACGGTGAGGTTGCCGGCCAGGAGCAGCGGCAGCCATTTCCGTCCCCGCGGAACGAGAATGTTGAAGGCGAGCGTCATCGGCAGCAGGACGCGCGTGGAGGCGCCCGGGTAGCCCTCCCAGACCGGAGTCGAAAGAAAAACCGCCATCGCCGCGAAGGCCGCTCCGATCCGCCACCAGCGGTCTTCCGGGCGCGGCCGGAACGCGAGGAACCCCCACTGTACCGCCAGCGCCACAACCGTGACGAGCGTGGCCCAGGCCAGCGGCGTCGCGTCCTTCGCTCCGGCGTCGCGCAGGGCGGTCCCGAGTTTCTCCAAGTATCCGGCGAACGGATAAGTGAAGTTACCCATACCCGGGTCCTCCGCGGGACCGAAGCGCCAGCGCACGTAGGCCATCCACGCGACGAGCGGCACGGCCACGAGCGCGACGCGAACGGCGACCGCCGGCCAGGTGCGTGGCGCGCGCGGTTCGACCCGCAAGCCGGCGGCGGCCAGGAGGCTGGTCTCCTTGGCTAGGCCCGAAAGCGCCAGCGCGGTCCCGCCGGCGAGACCGCGTCCGTCCTCGAGCCAACGCATCGCGAGCGCGACCAGCAGCAGTGCCGGGCCGTCGACGAGGGAATGGCGCACGCTCATGCAGATCCCGTGGGAGAACATCACCGCGCTCCAGCGGATCACGTTGCCCCAGCCGTCGGGAGGAAACCACCGCAACAGCACCCAGCCGAGCGCGAGCCAGCATCCGACGTTGAGCAGCGCGTAGGCCTGCACAATCCAGGCCGGCCGGCCCGCGCCGAGCGCCCAGGCGGACCAGCTGGTGAGGATGCGCCGCGCGCGATAGGGCAGGTTATCGATCGCCCGCTGCAGCTCCGGATTGTCCAGCGCGGGGTGCAGCGCCAGCTGCACGTAATACGCGCCATCGTAGCCCGCCGAACCCTCGTACACATGATGCGGCACCGCGCGCAACGCGCTCACCTTGGTTTCCCCGAGGATGTCGCCGATCGAGAGCAGACTGGTGAATCCGCGGTCCCGGTCGTGGAACTCGGCCACCGCAAGCAGGAACCCCGCCACGAGGCCCGCCAACACGAGGCGTGGGCGGAACCGCAACCAGCGCAGCAGGAATCCACGCGGGGCGTCGTCGGACGGACGCGTCATGCGCGATGGGCGGACCAGCGCCGGCCGAAGGGGGACCGCGGAGCGCGCGGGCGCTTGAATTCCGTTTTTGCCACAGGCAGGGTCCGCGAATCCCAAAACGCGACCGCGGCATGTCAAATCCGAATCCCCCCTCCGGACGAGCGTTCGCCCGCTGGCCGCTCGCGGCGGGGATCGCGGTCCTCCTCCTTTACGCCGCCTTTCTCCACCGTCATGCGGCGGTGGTGGCGGGGGGCGCCGACTCCTCCGGGTATCTCAACAGCGCGCGGCTCTTCGGCGACGGTCGGCTGCAGGAGACCTTACGCGTGCCGGCTGAACTTGGCCCCGTGGCGCGGCTGGACCGGATGCACTTCCTGCCCCAGGGGTTTTTCCCGGCGCGTGACGTCGATCGGCTTAATCCCACCTATCCCACGGGACTGCCGCTGCACCTTGCCGCGGCCCAAACGCTGCTGGGAACCGCCGCCGGTACCCTGGCCGTGATGCTCGGCGCCGCGGTGGGCGCGACGGCGCTCATGTACCTTGCCGCCCGCTGGCTCGGACTTGGATCATCGCTCGCGTGCGCAGGAGCGGTCGCGCTGGCGGCCTGCCCGGTGTTTCTTTTCACCTCGATCCAACCTTTGAGCGACACGCTGGCTACGACCTGGACGCTGGCGGCGCTTGTCGCGGGGTTGCGCGCCGGCGGCTCCGGCGGCTGGGCGGCGGCGGCCGGCCTGGCATTCGCGGTCGCCACTCTCGTGCGGCCCACCAACCTGCTGCTGGCGCCGGCGCTCCTCGTGCTCGTCGGACTTTCCCCGCGAAGGTGGGCGGCGTTCGTCGCCGGCGGCCTGCCGGGAGCGGCCTGGCTGGCCTGGTACAACCACACGCTTTACGGACATCCCCTCGCTTCAGGTTACGGCAACATCGGCGCGGCGTTTGCTCTGGAATACGGCCCGCGAACGGCGGTGCACTTCGCCCAGTGGCTCGCATTGCTGCTGCCGACGGTGTTGCTGGCGCTGCCGCTTGCCGCGGCGGCTCGTCAGGAAACGCGGGACCGGCGGCTGCTGGCGCTGGCCCTCATGTGCGGCGCGGTGACGGCCTGCTACGCCTTTTACGAGGTTTCACACGAGGTGTGGTGGTGCCTGCGCTTCATTCTGCCGGCGATGCCCGCGCTCGTCCTCGCTGGTCTCCTCGGGGTCGAGGCGCTGGCGCGGGGACCGGGCGCGCGCTGGCCGCGCTTTTTCCGGCCGGCGGCGGCAGCGATCATCAGTCTCTGGGCAGTGGCGATCGCGGTTCACTGGTCTCCACGCCTCGCGATCTTCGAGATGCGGCGCTACGAGCAGGCGTATGCCGACGGCGCGACCGCCGCCCTCGCCCGCTTCAGCCCGGGCGCGCTCGTCGTGAGCTCCGCCTTCAGCGGCGCTCTTTATCACTACACCTCGTTCGCCATCCTGCGCTCCGATCAGGTGGGGCCCGCGGATTTCGCGGGTTACGCGGATCGGCTCCGGCCAGCCGGCCGGGAGATCGGCGCGGTGCTCTTCGAGACCGAGGAGGCCGAAGCGTTCCGACGCTGCCCCGGGAACTGGACCCGCGTCGCGCGCGTCGGCAATGTCGGTCTCTGGCGCCTCGCGCCGCCGTGATGCCGCCTCTCCTCATCGACCTTTCCCACACGTCGCACACCCGCGCGCGCACCGGTGTGCAGCGCGTGGCGCGGTCGTTGCGGACCGCGTTGGGCGCGGACGCCATCGCGCTCACGCACGATCCCCACCGGCGCGCTTGGCGGCCGCTGGAAGGATGGGAGGAGGCCAATCTCACCCATCCCGGCGGATCCCCGGGCCGCCGCGCCCGGTGGCCGCTGGCGCGGCGCTGGCGCGGCGCCCTCCGGCGCCTGCTGGGTGCGGAGCCGGCGCCCCTCCCGGCCAATGCCGGACTCATTGTGCCCGAGATTTTCTCGCCGGGTGTCGCCGCGGCGCTGCCGGGGTTGTTCCGGGAGACCGGCGGCCCCCGCCTGGCGATCTTCCACGACGCCATCGCGCTGCGGTTGCCCGAACTCACCCCCTTTGGCACGGTGGCGCGCTTCCCGGCCTACCTGCAGGAGTTACTGGCCTTCGACGGGATTGCGGCCGTGTCGGCCGACTCGCGCGACGCGCTGGTCGACTACTGGCGCTGGCTGGGAATCAAGCGTACCCCGCCGGTGCGGGCGATCCCCTTGGGAACGGATCTCGAGGCCGCGCCGCCGCCGGTCGGCCCGCTGCCGAAGACACCGATGGTGCTCTGCGTGGGCAGCATCGAAGGCCGCAAGAACCACCTCGCGCTGCTCGACGCCGCCGAGCAGCTCTGGGCCCGGGGGAGCCGCTTCGAATTGCGTCTGATCGGGCTGGTGCAACCCGCCACCGGTGCACGGGCGCTCGCGCGCCTTCGCGCGCTGCAGGCCGCCGGAAGGCCCGTGCGGCACGAAGGTGCGGCGGAGGACGCGGCGGTGGCGGCCGCCTACGCCGCCTGCAGCTTCACCGTGTATCCCTCGATCGCCGAAGGCTTCGGGCTCCCCGTGCTGGAGAGCGTAGCCCGCGGCAAACCCTGCGTCTGCTCCAGCCGCGGCGCTCTCGGTGAAGCCGCCGCGGGCGGGGGTTGTCTCACCGTGAAGGAAGTCTCCCCCGGCGGGCTCGCGGAGGCGATCGGCCGCCTGCTCGCGGAACCGGCGTTGCTCGCGGAACTGTCCGCGGCGGCCCGCCGCCGCCCGATCCGCAACTGGCGGGATCACGCCGCGGATGTCACCGCCTGGCTGGACGAACTGCGCTCCGCGCGGAAGTAGACGAACCCGCGCCGCCGGGGGAACTTTCGTTTGCAATCCCACGGGGCGGGAACCACGGTTCGCCCCCATGCCGCTCAGCCTCTTCACCCGCAATCGGAAGGCCCTGCTCGCCCGTTGCCAGGACGATTACGCGACGAAGATGCGGCTGAAGTACGCGCCGTATTACCACGCGATGGAGGCCCAGTCGGGCACCAACGTGAGGCTCAACGGCCGCGACATGATCATGCTCTCGAGCAACGACTACCTGGGGTTGTCGTTTCACCCGAAGGTGATCGAGGCCGGGCAGGCCGCCATGCGCAAATGGGGCACGAGCACCACCGGCGCACGCACTTCAAACGGCTCGCGTTTCTACCACGTTGAGCTCGAGGAGAAGCTGGCCGAGTTCCTCGGGCGCGAGGCCTGCCACATCCACGTCGCCGGCTACCTCTCCTGCCTGTCGAGCGTCGCGGCTTTCGCGCAGAAAGGGGACCTCATCCTCGCCGACAAGAACATCCACTCGTGCCTGTGGGACGGTATCCGCCTCTCGATGGCCACCGTGGAGCGCTTCTCGCACAACAGCCCGGAGGACCTCCGCAACGTCCTCGGCACGCTCGGCTCCGAGGCCGCGAAGATGCTGGTCATCGAGGGCGTCTACTCGATGGAGGGCCACATCGCCCGCCTGCCCGAGCTCACCGAGATCGCCGAGGAACACGGCTGCTTCACGGTGCTCGACGACGCCCACGGCTTCGGAGTGCTCGGCCGGCGCGGCCGCGGCACCGTCGATCACTTCAATCTCAACGACAAGGTCGACGTCGTCTGCGGCAGCATGTCGAAGTCCCTCGCCAGCACGGGCGGTTTCATCGCCGCCTCGCGGGAGATCATCGAGTACCTCCGCTCGCATTCGAAGCAGACGATCTTCTCCGCCGCGATCAGCCCGAGCCAGGCCGCGATCGCGCAGACCTCGCTGGAGATCATGCAGCAGGAGCCGCAGCACCTCGAGAAACTGTGGGCCAACACCCGGCGCTATCGCGCGATGCTGAAGTCGCTCGGGCTCGACACCTGGGAAAGCGAGACGCCCGCCGTGCCGATCGTCCTCGGCTCCAAGGAGCGCGTCTACATGTTCTGGCGGGCCCTGATGGAGAAGGGCGTGTTCACGGTGATGTCGATCGCCCCCGCCGTGCCGGCCGGCAAGGACCTCGTGCGCACCGCCATCTCGGCCATGCACACCGAGGAGCAGTTCGAGCGCATCGCCGACGCGATGGCGTACGCCGTACGCAAGCTCTGAGCCGGGCGTTGCCGGCTCAGCGTAGCGGAACCGGTCGCTCCTCCACGCTCTCCCGCAATACGCGCAACGCCGCGAGGTGGGCCGCGGATTTCAGGTCCTGGCTGAACAGCCGGAAGACCACCATCGTGCCGGACCAGGCCTTCACCCCCACCGTGAGATGATGGTACTCGTTGGGCGGAAGCTCCGTTTTTCCGACCAACGCGGCATCGGTGAATACGCAGAAGGTACCCGCCCCTCTCCGGGGTGAAAGCTCCTCGAACTCCATCGCCTTTTCCACCGAACCGGCGACGTACTCCTGGAAAAACTCGACCATCAGCTCGTTGCGACCCCGCAGCCGCAGCGCCTTGCCTTCGGGATCGGGAAGGAAGGAGAGCTCGAGGCTCACCGCCCCGTCGGAAGCGTTCAACGCCGCCCGCGGTGCCCCGCCGGAGTCCCGCGACTGGCCGAACTTGAACCCTGCCGGCACTGCAACGATCACCCGGCGGCCGTCCGGCAACGCCATCGCCTCCTCGCGCTGCGCGGCCGCCGCGCCTGAGACAGTTCCGGCCGCGATAGTGATGAGCAGGAATAGACGAATGACCGCCGGTGCACGCATGACGGGGAAATTCACCACGGCCCCGCCGGTCCGCAAGCACCTGCGGCGCTTGCCATCCGCCCGCGCCGGACGGTTCACTCCCTCCACCCCGCATGAGAGCCCCCGTCCTGCTCGCCGCCTTGATCGCGTTCGCCCCAACAACCCGGGCCGCGCCACCCAACTTCATCGTGATCCTAGCCGACGATCTCGGCTGGTCCGACCTCGGCTGCTACGGGGGCGAAATACCGACCCCGAATCTGGACTCCCTCGCGCGAAACGGGCTTCGTTTCACCCAGGCCTATAGCACCACCCGCTGCTGGCCGTCACGCGCCGCGATCACCACCGGCTACTACGCGCAGCAGGTGCGTCGAGACGTCGTGCCGGGCGTCGCCAGCGGCGGTCGCGGCGTGCGGCCCGCATGGGCTCCGCTCGTGAGTGAACTTCTCCGGCCCGCCGGCTACCGGAACCACCACTCCGGCAAATGGCATATCGACGGCCGACCGCTCGACCTCGGCTTCGACCACAGCTTTGAAATCGGCCAGGGTCAGAACAATTTCTTCAAAGCCCCGGGGAACACCGACGACGGCGTGTCCGACGTGCAGACGCCTGATTACCATGTGACGATCGCGACGGCGGAACGCTCGATCAAATATCTGCGAGAGCACTCCGTGAAATTCCCCGGACGGCCGTTCTACCAGTACCTCTGCTTCACCGCGCCGCACTTCCCCCTCCACGCGAGCGCCGAGGATGTCGCGCGCCACCGGGAAAGCTACACGCGCGGCTGGGACGAGATCGCCTCCGAGCGCCATGCACGGCAGCGGCGGCTGGGCCTCGTGAACCACGAACGGCCGCCCATGGAGCGCGACGTGGGGCCACCCTACCATTTCCCCGACGCGTTCCCGATCCTCGGCCCTGGCGAGATCAACCGCCCGCTCCCATGGACCGAGCTCACGCCGGAGCAACGACGGTTCCAGGCCGACAAGATGGCGGTGCACGCCGCCATGGTGGACCGCATGGACCGCGAAATCGGCCGCGTGATCGCCCAGCTCAAGGCGATGGGCGCGTTTGAAAACACCCTGATCATTTTCGCCTCCGACAACGGTGCCAGCGCAGAGATCATGGTGCGGGGAGGAGGTCATGACCCCTCGGCCCCGCTGGGATCAGCGAACACCTACCTTTGCCTCGGTCCCGGATGGTCGAGCGCCGCCAACACACCGTTCCGCCGGCACAAGACGTGGGTGCACGAGGGTGGAATCGCCACGCCTTTCATCGCGCACTGGCCCGCCGGCATCCGGGCCCGCGGTGAACTGCGCCACACCCCGGTGCATCTGATCGACGTGGTGCCAACCCTGCTGGAACTCGCCGGCGCGACGAAGCCCGCGAACGTGCGCGGGCACCCCGTCCCGCCTTCGCCCGGCCGCAGCCTCGTGCCCGCCTTCGCGGCCGATGTGAATCTCAACCGCGACTTCCTCTGGTGGGAACACGAGGGCCACCGTGCGATCCGCGCCGGCGACTGGAAGCTCGTCGCCCTCAAGGACGGCGGCTGGGAGCTCTACGACCTGTCCAAAGATCGCGGCGAACAGCGCAATCTCGCCGCGACGCAGCCGGAAAAGGTCCGCGAACTCGTGGCGCTTTGGACACGTCAGATGGAGACCTCCACCGCGCTGGCCCTCACCGACCCGCCCCCGCCCGAGTCCCCGAAGAAGGGCAAGGGCGCGAAGGGCAAAAAATAAACCCGCGCCCCACCCCAAGGGGTCAGGGCGTTGAATGTTTGAGCGCCCCCAACGCAACACGCCCCATAAAACATCAAACGCCCTGACCCCCTTGCCAATGGGGTCAGGGCGTTGAGTGTTTTGGGATGGAAAACAGGAAGTGCGCTCTCAGCGGTCAGGCTTACGTAAAAAATTACCGGGGAGAGCTTTGAGTACATCCCTTAGCCTTATCCGCTACCGAAACTAACTTCCACAGCAGGGGTAACAGTCCAGGTGTCGGTCCGGAGATTTAATTGATTTCAAACAATCAACGCCCTGACCCCTTGGGTGCGGGGAGCGAAAAGCGGTGCTGGCGGAAAGACGCTTCAACTACGATCGCACGCCGCGGCCCGATCATCCGCGGGAAAACACCACCGTACGATTCTGAACCACGGCGGTCCTTGGCGTCGGCGGACTTATCCGAGGCCGCGGCCTCAGCTACCAGGGATGCCTTTCATCAGGAAAAGCCGTGCCGATCTCCGATAGGAACGCATGCGACGTAACCGAGGGCGTTTAAACGCAGAAGCCAGGCTCCCACGGATCGTCGGGCGGGCCTTCCACCAACTTCCCTGGCATTCGCTCATTCATCCTGGCTCCGCGTAGCCTGAACGACGCTTCGGTTCCGGCGAAGTCGCGCTGGGCTATTCACGATTAAAAATCAGGAAGTCCGGATTCCTCTGGCGAAGCGAGTTGGGTTACCGCGGAGCACGTGGTGAAGGGACCAAAAGTCGAAGGGACCAACGGACTAAAGGCCGAAGGCAACACGGGTCGTAAGGAACGGTTACAATCCGAAGCCGGGTGAGACAGGGACAGCTTGGAGAGCGAGCCCCCGAAAGGGCCAGGACGGACGAACCAGCCGCCGCGACGCCGATGTGCACGATTCAGCGGGTCCCGCGCCCTTCCGCTTTACCGCGGCGACGTCTCTGCTCATCGTCAGGGTAGTCTCCCTTGAATCGATGACGTCCACCCCCGTCCTGCGCGCCGCTCTCCTTGCCCTCGCCGCCGCATCCGCCGCCGCCAAGCCGGTCGACTTCAACCGCGACGTGCGGCCGATCCTCGCCGAGAACTGCTTCTCTTGCCACGGATTCGACGAGAAGGGCCGCAAGGCGAAGCTCCGGCTGGACCTCGCTGAGACCGCCCACGCCGCGCGGGAGAACGGCACTCCTTTCAAGCCCGGCGACCCCGCGGGGAGCGAGGCGTGGCAGCGCATCATCAGCCCGCACGCCGACGAGGTGATGCCGCCGCCAGAATCGCACCTCGCGCTCACCGCCGCGCAGCGCGAGACCATCCGCGCTTGGATCGAGCAGGGCGCGACCTACTCGAAGCACTGGTCGTTCATTCCACCCGTCGCCTCCGCGCCTCCGGCCCCGGCCAACGGCGGACCCGCGACCGCCAACCCGATCGACGCCTTTGCGCACGCCCGCCTCGCCGCCGAGGGAATGAAACCCTCGCCCGAGGCCGACCGCCGCACGCTGATCCGCCGGCTTTCGCTGGACCTCACTGGGCTGCCGCCGAAACCCGCCGACGTCGACGCATTCGCCGCCGACCGCGATCCTCGCGCCGTCGAGAACCTCGTCGCGCGCCTGCTCGCCAGCCCGCACTTTGGTGAACGGCTCGCGCTCGATTGGCTCGATGCCGCCCGCTACGCCGACACCAACGGGTTCTCCATCGACGGCGGGCGTCACCAATGGTTGTGGCGCGACTGGGTGATCCAGGCGTTCAACGACAACCTGCCCTACGACCGTTTCCTGCTGGAGCAGATCGCCGGCGACCTGCTGCCCAACCGTACCGACGGCCAACTCATCGCCTCCGGCTTCCAGCGGAACAACATGACCACCCACGAGGGCGGCACGATCCCCGAGGAGAACCTGGTCAACTACAACGCCGACCGTGTGAAAACCCTCGGCGAAGCGGTGCTCGGCCTGACCCTCGCCTGCGCCCAGTGCCATGACCACAAGTACGACCCGATCTCCGCGCGCGACTACTACCAGGTCTTCGCGTACTTCAACACCCTCGGCGATCGCGGACTCGACGGCAACGCGGGCGTCAACGCCGGCCCGGCCGCGATGGCGCGGACCGTGCTGCGCACCGACGAACCCGCGGGCCTCGCCGCCCGCATCGCGGATTTGAAGACGCGCCTCGCCACGGTTGAACCGGCCATTCTCGCGCGCTGGATCACCCGTGAACGCGCGCTCCTCGCGACGCGCGGCCGCGATCTCGCCGTCCACCCCGTCGAGGTGCTCAAGGCCTCCACGCCAAACCGCGCCCTGATCGACATCGAGGAGGCGCGCCGCGTGCGGGTCCGCGAGGGCGGAGAGCTCGCCGCGATCGACATTTCGACCCGCCTGCCGGCGCTCGCGAAGCCGATCACCGGCGTGCGCGTCGTCATCCACCCGGTGCCGGAATTACCCGGCGGCGGTTGGGGCCGCGGCCCGTTTAACCGCGCGGCGGCCGCCGCGGCGACCAAGGCGAAGCGCGCCGCGCCCAAGGGCAAGACGGTGCCCGCGACGAAGACGGCGACGGCTCCAGCGGCCGACGGGATGCCGGCCAAAGGCACGTTCCGCCTCACGGCGTTGTCCGTCTCGGCCGATGCCGTCGCCGGGGACCAGATCGACCTCAACCGCCTGCGCCGCCTCGAGCGCGTGACGGCCAGTTCGTGGGAGCCGGAGAACCCGCCGGCCGGCTGCCTCGACCCGCGCAACGACAGCGGCTGGTCGCCCGACCTCGCGGCGGACGGACCCGTGCATCTCACGGCCACGTTCGCGGAGCCACTGCGGGCGGACGCCAACCCGTACCTCAACGTGCAGCTCAACTTCGGCGCGGGCCGCCAATTGATGCCCGAATTGGTCGAGCTCTTCGTGATCACCGGCGTCGACGACGGCACCGACCTCCCGGCGTCGGCCGTGGCAGCGCTGGGCGCACCCGACGCGCGGCGCGACCAGTCCGCGACGGACCTGCTTTGGCGGCTCTGCGCGCAGCGCTCCCCCGAACTGCGCCGCGAACGTGTGGAGCTGGCCAACCTGCAGGACCGGCTCGCCACGCTCACTGAGCCGCAGTCGACCATGGTGATGGCGATCGCGGAAAAGCCGCGTGAAACGTTCATCCTTAACCGCGGGGATTACTCGCAGCCGACGGAGAAGGTGACGCCCGGCACGCCAGCCGCACTGCCGCCTCTGCCCGCGGACGCGCCCGCCGACCGGCTCGGGCTCGCGCAATGGGTCGTGATGCGGGAGAACCCGTTGACGGCGCGTGTCGCCGTGAACCGCTTCTGGACCCTGCTGTTCGGCACCGGGCTCGTCGCCACGCCGATGGACTTCGGGGCGCAAGGCGAGTGGCCTAGCCACCCGGAACTGCTCGACTGGCTCGCCGCGGATTTCATCGCCCACGGCTGGGACGTGAAGCGCCTGATCACGCAAATCACCACGAGCGCGACCTATCGGCAGTCGTCGACGGCCGACGCCGGCGCGCTCGAACGCGACCCGGCGAACCGGCTCCTCGCGCGCGGTCCGCGATTCCGCCTCGCGGCCGAGTTGATCCGCGATCACGCGCTCGCGGTGAGCGGTCTGCTCGTGCCCCGCGTCGGCGGACCGAGCGTTAACCCGTACTCGCCCTTCGACCTTTGGCGCGAGGTGAGTCACTACGGCAGCACACCCGCGACGGCGCAGGTCTTCGTGCAGGACCACGGCGAGAAACTCTACCGGCGCTCGATGTACACCTACTGGAAGCGCACGGCGCCGCCGGCGAGCATGGTCGCCTTCGACGCGCCCAACCGCGAGGTGTGCACCGTGGCCCGCAGCAACACCAACACCCCCCTGCAGGCGCTCGTGCTGCTGAACGACGTGCAATTCGTGGAGGCCGCGCGCGTGCTCGCCGAACGGCTGCTCGCCGCCGCGGCCGACGACGACGCGCGCCTGCGCCACGCGTTCCTCGCGACCCTCTCGCGTCCCCCCGCCGCCGCGGAGAGCGCCGTCCTTTCCCGCACACTCGCCCGCGAACGCGCGCGGTACGCCCGCGACGAAGCCGCCGCCCGCGCCCTGCTCGCCGCCGGCGAGTCGCCGCGCGACGAGCGTATTCCCGCCCCCGAGCACGCTGCCTGGACGCAGGTTGCATCGCTGGTGCTGAATCTGAGCGAGACCGTGATGCGGAACTGAAGCGCCTCCGCCCGTCCGCCACCGCCGATCATGATGGCCGCGCGCGCCACCGGCCCGCTTCTCGTCCGGCTGGCGGCCGGGCTGCTGTTCCTCGCCGGCCGGGATGCCGCGACAGCGGCGGAAACCCCGGTGTTGTTTCCGCCGATTGTGGTCACGACCTCCGCCGCCGGCCACGACGCGTTCACGATGCCGCAGGCTACCACCCTTGTGACGGAGGATGCGCTCCGCGACCGCCAGGCGCGCACGCTGCCTTCCGCGCTCGAGGAACTGCCGGGCATCATGGTCCAGAAAACCGGGACCGCCCAGGGCTCGCCGTACCTGCGCGGCTTCACGGGATTCCGCACCCTGCTGCTGGTCGACGGAATCCGGCTCAACAACTCGGTCTTCCGCGACGGCCCGAACCAGTACTGGGGCACCGTTGATCCACTCGGTTTGGAACGGCTGGAGGTGGTGAAGGGACCCGGTGCCGTCGCGCACGGCAGCGATGCCGTCGGCGGGACCGTCAACGCTGCCACCCGCAACCTCGCGCCGGCCGGACCACCGGGAGCCTTCTCGGGGCGGCTTCTGCACCGGTTCGCCTCGGCGGATGAATCCCACGTCGGGCGGATCGACGCCGCGACGCGGCTCAACGGGAAAACAACGGCGCAGGTCGGGCTGGCGGCGAAGCGCTTCGGCGACCTTCGCTCCGGCGACGGCATTCAGCCGTACACCGGCTACGATGAACGCGGCGGCGAGGCGAAGCTGGTGTGGCGCCGGATGCCGGAGGAAGGCCTCACGATCCTGTGGCAGGACTTCGCGCAGGCCGACGCGTGGCGGACCCACACGACGGTGCACGGCAGCTCGTGGCAGGGCACCCGGCCGGGCGGCGACCAACGCCGCTCGCTCGACCAACACCGGCGCCTGCAAGCGATTCAGTACCACGCCGCGCCGCGCGGCGACGGGTTGGACCGCTGGCACGTGAGTCTTTCCCGGCAGGAACAGAGCGAAGACCAGCTGAGGATACGCGCTGACGGCCGGCGGGAGAAAAGCGGCTTCCACGTCGAGACGCTCGGCGCCCTCGCGCAGGGGCGCAGCCCCGCGCCGGGCGGCCACTGGACCTACGGCGGGGAGTTTTTCCGCGACCACGTCACCTCGCACGCCACGCGTTATCTGGCCGATGGCACGTTGGTGCAGCGGGAAATCCAGGGCCCCGTGGCCGGCCGCGCCACCTATGACCTCGGGGGACTCTATCTGGAACACCACCGGCGCGGCCCCGGGGGAATGCACCTCGTCGTGGGCGGACGCCTCAGCCAGGCTAGCGCCGATGCCCGCGACGTACGCGACCCGCGGAGCGGCCGCGCCATCCAACTGAAGGAGACCTGGCGCTCCGCGGTGGGAGCAGCACGCGCGGTGCTACCGCTGCGCGACGACGGGAGGCGGAACCTTTTCGCGGGAATCAGCCAGGCCTTCCGCGCCCCGAACCTTTCCGATCTCACCCGCTTTGACATCGCGGAAGGCGGCCAGATCGAGACGCCCGCACCGGGCCTTGCGCCGGAACGCGCGACCGCCTTCGAGGCTGGCTGGCGGGTACGCGAACGCGCGTGGTCCGCGGAAGTGGCGGTGTTTCACACCGATCTGCGACGGCAGATCATCCGCACGCCGACCGGCGTGCGCGTCGACGGCCTCGCGGAGGTGACGAAGCGTAATTCCGGCGCGGGTTACTGCCACGGCGTCGAGGCGTCCGGCAGCCTGCAGCCGTCGGCGGCGTGGACCCTCTGGGCGCACGCCACCTGGATGCGCGGTGCGCTGGATTATTTTCCCTCCGCGGATGCGGTGCGTTTGGAGCGCGGGCCGATGTCGCGCGTGATGCCGCCCACCGTGCACGCCGGCGCGCGCTGGCGCACCGCGGACAGCCGCGCCTGGCTGGCGATTTCCACGACCGCGGCCGCGCGGCAGGACCGGCTCGCGCCCGCCGACCGGGTGGACCGGGAACGCATCCCGCCGGCTGGCACGCCGGGTTACCACGTCGTGTCACTGCGCGCCGGCTGGCGTCCCCGCCCGTCGCTCGTGTTCAACGCGGCACTCGAGAACATCACCGATGCCGCATACCGGGTCCACGGCTCAGGGGTGAACGAACCCGGACGCGGGATCGTCCTGACCACGGAGCTGGGGTTTTAAATCAGACGGACTCCCCGGAGCTGAGGATCGAGTCGCCCCATTGACCTGCTCCACGCACGCGGACTTCACTGCCACGCCCGCGCGTTCGTAATTTCCCCACACCCTCCAGCGTCGCCGCCCCGACTGCGCGCGCGTCTTCTCAACGGTTTCCG
>CAXRGI010000196.1:0-12241 GCA_964229935.1 Opitutales bacterium | reverse complement strand
GCCTTGAGCACGCCGGAAGCACTCAAGGCGCCTCGTAGACTTCCACTAAAACCAAGCCGGCGGTTCCAGGGGCGCCTCTCACTTCCGCCGTGTAATTCCCCGGGGTCAGAGTCACTAGCAGCACGGCATCCTTGGAGCCGGCGAGAAGCGGAAAGGCGCCGACCTGCGCCGCGGTCTCTGCCAACACGGGTGCTCCCGCCGCGCCTGCCGTGGGCACAGCCCAGTCTTCATTGTAGGCCTCCAGCACCTGCCCCTTTCGCAGGTCGATGCGCGGGTCCGACAACGTATCGCTCACCCCGAACGGCGCTGCCCCCAACGTAGGGCCCACGGCCCGAACGAGGACCCGCCGCGATTGTCCGCCGGAAATGACGAAGCCCGCCGTCAGTGCCTCACCGGATGAAATCTGCTTCAGCACGGAAAGGTTGATAAGTCGCGGCACTCGAACGCCACCGCCCGGATCCGACCCGGCATCGTAAAGCTCCAGCAAGACCGCTCCGCCGCGCCCTCCTGCCTCCCATGCCTGCATGGTGTAATTACCCGTCGCCAGAGCTGAGGCATGAAGCGCCGCATCCCGGGACGCCGGATCCGACCACGCGAACGCTCCGGTGCGCGCCATCACCGCGGTGAGCGTGGCGTCACCGCCCCAGTCGCCGTTGCCGGCCAACTCAACCGCAGACGTTCCTCCCGTGCGGTTGAGCCGCAGCACGGGGTCTGGAGCCACGCCGGTCACCCCGAACGCCGCGAGCGCCGGTCCGGCTGCGCGCGCTAGAAGAGGTCGCGTTCCGCTTGAGCCTGTTCCCCCTAGTACCGTACCCAGAGTCGCGGTTTCCCCCGGAGCGAGGGTCGTTAGCACGGAAAGGTTCACGAGGCGTGATGGCGGTAAGGAATCCACGGCGACCACCACCGCGTTGCTGAGCGTTGGCGCGCCGGAGGCGGAAACGATAGCCCAGTAAGTACCTGCGGTCGCCGCTCCCGCGGCGCGTAGCGTCAGAGTTGAACTGGTCGCCCCGGCGATCGCTCGACCGTCCTTAATCCACTGTACTGCCGCCCCGGCGGTCGCCCCGGAATTAAGTGTAAGCACGGCATCCGCCCCGGCTGCGACGGTGAGTCGCTCGGACCCATTCGCGATGCGCGGCAATCCCGCTGGCGCGAGGGCGGATAATTCCGCAGGCATCCACCAAGGAAGGTCCTCGAGTGAGGCGCGGGCGGCCGCGGTGGTCGGAATTCCCCAGGTTTGGAAAAAGGGTCCGAGGTTGCGCCGCACGGTGCGGGAGAACCGGGTCAACCACTGGTCGCGTTTCTGCTCCTCCGTGCGCGGCCGCGCTGCCGCTGGTAGAGCAAGATACTCGGCGAAGACCGAACGGTAAGCCTCCCAACCGAAGTCCTGCTGCAGCTGCACGTACATCACGAGCGCGAGGAAGGGATCCGTCTGCCACTGCTCGAAGTTCGGCCGCGCGAAATTGTAGCGTTTCATCTGTTCCTGGCGGAACGTCAGCGATCCGCGCGGGTTCTGCGCCACCGGCATTCCGCAGACCTGCTCGAAGGAGTGTAGCGTGAAGAGATTTACCGTGACCTCCGTTGTACCGGCAAAGGTCCAATCGGCATTCTGGTGATTGTGCCCGATCTCGTGGAAAAAACCCCAGTTCTGGTCCCGCGCCGGATTCAAGGGTCCGCCGATGAAACTCGCATCAACGAGCAGCTTGCTGACGTCGAGGCCAGACATCAGCGGGTAACCTGCGTGCATGTAACCGGCCGAAATTTGCTGGTCGCACACGAAGCGCTCCGGCGAGGAGCGTGCGCGCGGGATTGTCGCGAGGTCTGCTGTCGCGTCCATCACCCGGTCCCAAACCGCCGCCACCGCCAGAGGATCATCCAGTGCAAGCAGCGATGCGCTCTGGGTAGTCACGATCATCGAGCTACCCTCGATTTCACCCCAAGGAGCCGGTGCCGAACGCAGAGTGTCCCGCCATGCCTGTAGTGTTGTTTCGCCCTGTACGAAGCGCGGCGCCGCAACGCCGCCCGATATTTCCGCCACAAAGTCCGTTACGTTCGTTCCAGTCGGGACCTCCACGTATATGAGTCCGCCGAACGCGTTCGCCACCCGAGTTTCGGGTGCCGCGAGAGTCTGGTTGAACGAAATTTCGGGGAATCGGGTCCATGAGGATAAGCCCCAAAGCCGGTCGGTGTGGGCTCCGATGCGGATGGCCAGCCCCTTGCCTGCGAACGCGGTCGGAATCCGTATTGTGATCAGCTCTCCCGGCGGTGCATAGAGTCCCGTGCTGTGCCAACGCGGGCGGCTGGTCCGGATCAGCACGCTACGAGTTTCCCGCGGTGCCGATGCCGGTACGGGCCCGGGGAATGTCGCTGCGCTCGGATGCGGCGCAACTGCTCCGGGCAGTAGCCTGCCGATCTGTTCGAACTCCTGTGCTACCGCTAGACGTCCTAGCACGTTCTCCGTATTAACAGGGGTGCGCGGTGTTGGATTCTTCACGATGCCCGGAGTCTGCAGCGCCGCGGTCAATCGCGGACGCAGCACTGGATCGGCCGCCGGCAAGTCGTGCATCGCCACGGTCAATACGGTAGAGACCTGGATCCGCTCCGTCGTCGTGAGCGTCCGCTCTGCCTTTAACGCATCGAGAGCCCGGGCTGCGTGGAGAAATTCCGCGGGTGGTCGACTTACTTGGAAGCCCTGTGCAGAGGTGCGGGTAAGGTACGAGGACGCCCACACGATGCCAGCTGGCCCAAAGAGCCAATTGCCGGGAAAGTCCTCTCGGAGGCTGCGGGTGGAGTTGATCTGCGCCCAGCCCCAGCCCGTCATCGCGCCTACCACCGCCCCACCGCCGCGTACGTAGGTATGCAATCCGTCGATCTCGGCTCGCGTCCTTGCCACCGCCAAGCTGGGGATCACCACGTCATGGCTGGATACCGAGGCAAGGGTCGTGTCTATCGCGTTGAATCCGGCCTCGCGCAAAGCCGCAGCCAGTCCGTTGATTCCTACTACTCCTATTCTCGGACCGGTACGCCCCGCGGCCAGCCAGTTCAACAGATTGGACATGAGTCTCTGCGTATCGGCCACTTTCAGGGCATCCGCCGTGAGGTAGCCGTCGTGTCCGAAGGCCGCCATCCTCCCGCTGCCCAGTCGGGAGACCGCCACCGCCGGCTCATGGGCGCCTGCGACGCTTCCAGCCACGAGGGGAAACGCCTGGTCGCCGAACACGCAAAGCGAACCCGGCGTGCCGGGCGTGGCGATTTCCGCCACGCCAGTCAGCAGTGTCTCCAGATCCCCTGCCTGCGCCTGTGCCACCAAGCGTGTCGTGGAAAATGCACCGACCAGCGTGAGGATGATGCGTGGGCCAACGCGTCGATTGAGGGTCATGTTAAAAGCCTGCAGTTGTTTGTATTGATGGAGACGTTTTCGCAATAGTGCCGGCCTGAATCCGCGGGTGAGCAAGATCGAGCCGCTCCATTTTAGTGTGATGGGTGTAAGCGGAGATGGCGTTGAAAGTTCAAATTTGGACTGGTCCGAACATTCAACGTCCTGACCCCTTACGGCGGCCCCCCTTAGGGCGGCCGCGACAACCTCTCGACGGGAGGCGGTGGGCGTGTCTGAGTCGGTTTATGACCCCGTTACCCTGCGTCCCGTCACTCAGTCGTCGTCAGTTTCTCGGCACCGCTGCGGCGGCGGCCGCGGTTTCCGCGCTACCTCGTTTCAACATCGCGCGCGCCGGTCAGGCGCCCAACGCCCGTTTGAACGTCGCGTGCGTGGGCGTCGGGGGACGCGGCTGGTATGCCGTGTCCGAACTGTTGAAGGATCCGCGGGTCAACATCGTCGCGCTCGCCGACGTTGATCGTGAGCAGGTCGAGGCGACCTTCCAGAAGGCGGCGACGTTGAAGAAATCCGCCGAGCTGGCTTCTCCGGCGCTGAAGTCGGTTCCCGTCTTCGCCGATTACCGTGAGATGTACGCCAAGATGGCCGACCGGATCGACGCGGTCACGGTCTCGACGCCGGATCACCATCATTACCCGGCGGCGATGATGGGGGTGCAGCGCGGAAAACACGTCTACGTCGAGAAGCCGCTCACGCACTCGGTGGGCGAGGCTCGGGCGCTGCGCGAGGCCGCGCGTCGCACGGGCGCCATCACCCAAATGGGGAACCAAGGCCGCGCCACGGAGGGCATCCGGCTCATGAAGGAGTGGGTGGATGCGGGAGTGATTGGCGACGTGCGCGAGGTGGTGTCTTGGTCCCCGGCGTTTGACCGCAACTATTTCATCCGGCCCGAGGGCCTGCCGCTGCCCGCGGAGCCGGTGCCGGCGACCTTGGACTGGGACCTCTGGTGCGGGCCGTCGGAGCCGATGCCTTATCATTCGAGCATCGTGCCGCGGCGTTGGCGCGGGTGGTGGCGCTTCGGCAACGGCATGCTCGGTGACTGGGCCTGCCACACGCTCGACGCGCCGTTCTGGGCGCTCGACCTCGGCGCCCCGACGACGGTCGAAGCGCAGGTCAGCGCCGTGAGCCCCGACATCGCGCCCGAGTGGGCCGAGATCACCTGGCGGTGTCCCGCGCGCGGATCGCGTCCGCCGGTCACGCTAAAGTGGTTTGAGGGCGCCTCGCGCCGGCCGGAGCCGCTCGCCGGTTGGAAAGACGACACGAAGAAATCAGGCTTTCCCAATCGCGGCATGGCCATGCTCGGCAGCCGGCACACGCTCTTCGCTCCCGGCGGTCGGCCCGACAGTCCGCGTTTGCTGCCGAATGAGGTCATGGACGAGTTCCGCAAGAACCGCCCGGCGGCGTCGATTCCGCGCGTGGTGGGAGGTCCGATGAAGGAATGGCTCGACGCGATTGCCGGATCCGGCCCTAAGCCCGGCTCGAACTTCGAGTACTCAGTGCCGCTCTCCGAGATGGTTCTGCTCGGTGTGCTCGCGATGCGCACCGGCAAGAGAATCGAGTGGGACGGTAAGACCGGGCGGGTCACCAACGACGCGAGCCTCAACCGCCTCGTCGAAATTTCAGCGCGCAGCGGCTGGAAGGTCTGAGCGCGTTGGTCGCGGCGCGGCTCCGGCGGAACCGAAGCGTGGTTCAGGACGGATTCCGAATAGCTCCGCGAGGGGGCAACCACGGATGGACACGAATCGACACGGATAGATGGGGTTCGTTGGTAGCCGCGGACCACTCTCACAACGGAGAAACGGAGGTGCGGAGCAGGTGGTCGGACGTGCCCCGCGCTCTCGCCTGCGACTTTTGCGCCTCTTCGCGGCCATTTACCGCCTTGCCGAAAAGGGGCAGAAAACGCGGGTAACTTTCGTTCCCTCAGCGGCGCTCAGTCGGCCTTCTTCTTGGACTTGGCGGCGGGCGGGGGAATCGGCTTACGGAGCACGACGGAAACCGCGTTGGTCTGGGGAGCCCCCAGCGTGCTGCGCCCGTCGGCGACGAGCTTTTCCAGCAGTCCGTTGAGGCGCGCCACGACTTCGGGGTGTTCGCGATATAAGTTTCGCGCCTCGGCGAGATCGCCGCCGCCGATCCGATAGAGTTGGGTGTCGGGCAGTCCCTGTTTGACCGCGTCGGGATCGAGCGGCGCCGACCAGCCGCCGCTGCCCGGAGCGAGCATGAGTTTCCACTCGCCCGCGCGGATCGCGAAGGCGCCCGAAATGCTGTGGTGCACGATCGCGTCGCGGGCCGACGGGCCCCGGCCGAGGAGCACGGGGAGAAAGCTGAAACTGTCCTCCGCGGTGGCGTCGGGGAGCTTGGTGCCGTTGATCTCGGCGACCGTGGCGAACACGTCGGTGAGGCACACGAGTTGGTCACTGACCGCCGGCTTAACCCGCGCGGGCCAGCGAACGAAGAACGGCACGCGGTGCCCGCCGTCGAAAAGATCCGCCTTGTGGCCCCGCAGGGCGCCGTTCACCGCGTGGCCCTTGGCGGCGAGTTCCTCGATCCGGGCCTGCGGTGAGCAGCCGTTGTCACTGGTGAACACGACCAGCGTGTCGCGCGCGATGCCGTTCCGGTCGAGGGCGGCCAGCACCTCGCCGACGGCCCAGTCAGTCTCCATCACGAAATCGGCGTACAGGTTGAGTCCACTCCGGCCGACCCACTCCTTGTTGGGAGCGATCGGCGTGTGTGGCGAAGCGAGCGGCAGGTAGAGGAGGAACGGTTGGCCGGACTTGGCTCTTTCGTCGATGTACCGCACCGCCTGACGGGTGAATTCGGGCAGCACATTCTCCACCTCGAAACCCGGAGCCGTCGGTCCCGTGCGGGCCTCGCCGGGATGCGGGGGGTGCATCGGAAAAGAGCGCGTGAGCGTGGGCGCTACTGTCACCCGATCGTTCTCGATGAACGTGTACGGCACCATGTCGAGGGAGGCGCTGATGCCGAAGTAGCGGTCGAAACCGACGGACGTCGGGCCGTTTTTGATCGGGGCGGTGAAGTCCACGTTGGTCACCTGCGCCGGGGTCTCGATCGAGAGCTCGCTCACTGCCTTGCCGGGCAGCAACGCCCAGTCCATGCCGAGATGCCATTTCCCAATGACGGCGGAGTGGTAGCCGCGTTTCTTCAGGAACGATGCGATTGTCTCGCGCCCGGGTTCGATGAGCCGCGGGGACAGGCCGCCAAGGACGCCGCGTTGCAGGCGCGTGCGCCACGGGTAACGGCCGGTCATCAGACCGTAGCGGGTCGGCGTGCAGACGGAGGAAGGCGTGTGGGCGTCGGTGAACCGCACGCCTTCGCGCGCGATGCGGTCCATGTGGGGTGTGACGATGCGGCCGGCCGGATTATTGGCCTTCACGTCGCCGTAGCCGAGGTCGTCGCAAAGGATGACGATCACGTTGGGGCTCTCAGCGGCGAACGCGGGAACAGCGGTGAAGAGGCCGAGCACGAGCGCGGCAAGAAACGGGGTTTTCATCGGGGTAAGAACCGGGGTGTCAGCGCAGGATGCGGTCGAGGATCTCGCCCGGACCAAAGCGTACGGCGTCGGTGCACGGCAAACCCGTCTCTCGCGCGGCGGCTTCGACCGAGGCGCGGGCCTCGGCGTCGTTCTGTTCCCACGTGTTGAGGGCGATGCCGACGACCGGTACCGGCGCGAAGGCGCCCGCCGCGGCGGCGACCTGCTCGTAGAGGGCCACGACCTTGGACAGCGGCGGAATGTCGATGTGCGGGAAGGACCGGAGGGTTTTCACGCCAGCCTTGGCGACGACCACCAGATGCGTGGGCTGCGTGCCGCGGATCAGGGGCAATGTCGCCGTGGACGCGGGATTAAGCAGCGAGCCCTGACCTTCAACCCAGAGGATGTCGTGCCCCGGGGCGTGGCGCATCACCTCGGCCTCGACCGCCCCGCTGGCGTAATCGACGCGTACGGCGTCGAGGCACACGCCGCTGCCGCTGATCATCATGCCGGCCTGGCCGGTGCCGACAAAACACGAGCGCACGCCGCGTTCCCGGGCGGCGCGGTCGAATTCAAGAGCTGCGGTCATTTTGCCGATCGCCATGTCGGTGCCGACAAACAGCACGCGTTTGCAGGGGAGGTTGCGCGCGCCGCCGGTGCCGCTCGCGAGGCCCGCGGGTTCGCGGCGCATGTCCCAGATCGTGACGCCGGGCCGAAGGGCCGCGGCGATTTCCGCGTCCTCCCCGAGGCGCGTGTGCAGGCCGCTCCAGATCGAGACGCCGCTCCGCACGGTGAGTCGCAGGTCGTCCATCCAATCGGGCGGTACACGTCCGCCGCTCGGCGCGAGTCCGATCGCGAGGGCGGTGGGCTTGAACGCCAACGCCTCCGCCACCGACGCGACGATCGGGATGTCGCGCTTGAGCGGCAGACGGGTGATCTCGCGGAGCGAGCGCCCCGCGGCTTCGCGGTCGATGACCGCCACCACCTCGTCGCCACGGTAACGGAGCAGCGAGATGCCGGTCTTGCCGTGCTTCGGCGTGAGGAGGCCGGCGTGCTGGAGAATCACGAGGCGCTGGGTGCGCCGGGGATCGAAGGTGGTATCAGTCATGGATGAGTCCGAATCCGGGGAGCGAGGGAAGCTCGAGGCGCCCCGCGCGCAATGTCGCACCGGCGAAGGGGTCGGTCGAGAGGTTGAGGTGGCTGTCGAGATCGAGGTAGTCCACCAGCGGACCGAGCGTGGCCGCGCAGGTGTTGCCGAGCGCGGTGCTGCCGTAGCAGCCGACCAGGATCTTCAGGCCGTGCGCACGCGCCGCGTGGACCAGCCTCAGGCCGCCGTCGAGGCCGCCGCATTTCATCAGCTTGATGTTGATGCCCGCCACGACGCCGGCGAGGCGCGGGATGTCGGCCGCCGTGCGGCAACTCTCGTCGACCAAAATCGGAAGCGGAGAGGCCGCCTGAAGCGCGGCGAGGTGAGCCTCCTGTCCGACGGCGAGTGGCTGTTCCAAGTGATCCACGCCGCGCTCGCCGAGCCAGCGGGCCATCACTGCGGCGTCGGCCGGACTCCAGCCGCCATTGGCGTCGACGCTTACGCGCGCCCCGGCGGGGACGGCCTCGCGCACCGCCTCGAACATCGCCTGGTCGGCCGCGATGCCCGCGGGGGCGCCGAGCTTGATCTTGAACGCCCGCACATCGCCGACCTCCAGCCATTGCCGCGCCCGGTTCCGGGCAGCTTCGGGTGAGGAAATGCCGACGGTCACCGACGTGAGCGGACCCGGTTCGTTGGAAAGTCCCAGCAGGCGCCACACCGGCTGACCGAGCCGCCGACCGGCCCAGTCGTGCATCGCCTGGTTGATGCCCGCGATCAACGCGGACGGCGCGCCGGACGACCAAAGGCGCTTTTCCGCCTCGTCGCGCGACCACGCCGACGTCTGCTCCAGCCAGGGCCGGTGCGCCTCCAACGCGGCGAGCAACGTGTCGAGACGCTGCGGGTGGGCATCGATCGCAAAAGGTGCGGTTTCGCCCCAACCCTCGACGCCATCCTCGCTCCAGCGAATCCAGATCACCTCGCTGTGCGTGCTCGTGCCGCGGCTGATGGTGAGCGGCACCCGCTTTTGCAGGCGGAGAACGGTATGCGAGAGCGACGGCATGAAGCGCAAAAGAAGGGGAACTTCGCCGCGCGATGCAAGGGGCGGGCTGGGGGCGGTAGGCCTCAGTCGGGCGCGCGGTCGAAGCGGTTCCGGCGCAGCGCGGCGAAGGTGAGGCCGGCGACGCAGAACGCGAACGCCACGGCATTCGGGGTGCGCACGGTCCACGGCTGCCACGGCCACGGGAAATCAAAGAAGGCGAAGTTAAGGGCGAAATATGTCCACGCCGCGGCCGGCAGCGCGATGCGCGCCCACCCGGCGGCGTCGGCGGGCGGCCGGCGCTCGAGCTTGATCACCACCGTTACCGCGACGGCCAGCGGGAGAATCCCGTAAAGAAGCCAACCGGCGGTGGGATTGATGGCGGGAGTTTCGTAGACCAGTCGGCGGATCATTTTTCCCGCGATGGGCAGCAGCGTGACGGGCAGGAGCACCCAGCGCGGCCAGCGGTCGTGGCCGGCCATCGCGACCAGCGGGATCAGGGCGATCGCAAGGCCGGGGTCGTAGATCATCCGCGCCCAGCGGAACGGCGAAAACTCCGCGAGTAGCAGCAGCGCGCCATGAACGCCCAGCAGGGTCCAGGCGACTGACTCCGGCAGGAGCGGTCGCGACGGCTGGGGTTCGGTTTCGCGCAGCGCTATGAGGTCGCGGTTGCGCCATAGCCCAAGCCCGAGGCACGCGCCGATCGCGAGGCCGAAGATCGTTTCCATCCAGTTCCACCAATTCATCCTCGGCGCGAGTGCCGCCCACGGGTTCGCTGCCCAAGCGTTTGGATTCCAAGCATAGTAGGACTGGAGGCATTGACCGATGGGGAACCCGAGCCCGCCGAGCATGCCCCAAGCGGTGAGGCGACGAACGAGCAGATCTCGACGCCACCAACCTGCCCACACCCAAGCGCCGAGCAGCGCCACCAGCAGCCCGCCCCAGACTTCCGGTCGCGGTTTCAATTCCGCGCCTGCGCCGGGGAACCATATCCACGAAGCCGAGAAGTAGATCAGCGGGAGCTGGCGCCCCTCCGGGTGGTGCGGGGAGTTCAGCAGCCAGACACCACTTAGGTAGAGTGCCCAGAGCGCCGCCATCAGGGCGAGCATCGCACGCCACGAAAGTCGGGAGCGGCCGAACCCGAGCCCGAGGAACAGGCCCGCGAATCCGCTCCAGATCGCGCCTTTGAGGGCGAGGCCGAGTATGCCCCAGCGCCACGCCTCCCAATTGCCAACGAGCGCGCGATCCTGCGTGAGTCCGATGGTCTGCCCGTACGTCATGGATCCCCCAATCCCGAGGGCCACGGCTCCGAGCGCCGCCGCCCGCGTCCCCGCCGAAATCGTCGCGCCGCGCCCGAAGAGCAGCAGCAGCGTGAGCCCCACGAGCACGCCGGCGATCATCGCCCCCGTCTCGTGACCGAATTGCCCGCGGATGCCCCAGCCCATACCGCCCGCCAGCGCGGGGAATAACACGGCTTCCCAGAGCGCCGGGGGTTGGCTCGTCGCGGATTTCGCAGGCATCTCCAAAAAAGTGAAACCGCGTTTGCGCGCTCCCTTGTAAACCGCTTCGAGGATTTGGCACTAAACGCGTACGCGTCGCAGCATTCCAGCAGGCGTTACAGCGGGTACTGGGGAGCGGTGAAAGTCCGCCAAGTTTCTTGTGACGATCAGGTCGACTCTAACGGAAATCCCGGCCGCCACTTGCATGGCGTCCTCGAAGTCATCCAGCGGCAAAGCCAATGCGCGGCGCGCGGCGTCAACGGCACCGGGCGGGATGGAAACGACGCCGAGCAGTTCGTGCAAAAAGTCGCGGATCACCTCGTCGCTGCGAATCCTCCTTCCCACGTAGTAAAGATTGGAGATCGAATGCCAGGCCACGAACGCGGATCCCGGATTTGTTTCCGCCCAATTCAAGACAGCCACGCTGTCCTCGACGAAAGGCGTCCGTTCCAAGGCGACGTCCAGCAGGACGTCGGTATCAATCAGCACGCGCAGCGGCATGCGACTTCACGTACTTCTTTAGTAGCCGCTCAAAACGCGGGTCGGAAGCCGATTGCTTCGCCGCTATCTTCGGGGCGGGTGGATGCTTTCCCAGCCAACGTTCGCCGAAAGTGCTTTTGCGTTTCATCTCAGGTGCAAAGGTTCGCTCGAAAATCGAGGAGATGCTGATTCCCTGCTTTCTCGCGGCCCGGCGTGCCGACTTCACCGCCCCGCGGTCGACCGTCAGGGTCAACTTTTGTTTCATCCCTCTGATTTCCGCCCCGAAGTGCCGGGTGTCAAGCGGAGCGCCCTCCGCCAGACGCGGCGGATCTCCCGCGCGGCGCGGACCGACTCCGGCCACGCGTGACGGGCCGTGCTCAGCTGGTAGCCGTGGGTCATGCCCATCTCGGGCACCACGAGAAGGGCGTTGCCCGGCCGTGGGCCGGCGAGCCAGCAGACGAAGACTTGCTCCACGAAACCGAGGTAGGTTTTGAACTCCGGGGTTAGTCGGCCGCGGGCGTCGGTCACCGGCGCCTGGCAATGCTGGCCGGTGAACGGACGCAGGTGAAACATGCGCGAGGCGCGGATGATCCGCGGCCAGACGAGGAGCCTCTTCACGTAGTCCGGCGGCTGCAGGTGTTTCACCACCGCGAAGTGCGAGTGGTCCCACGTCACGGGCAGATCCTCACCGGTCGCGCGTCGGTAGAGCCGCGCGAGTTCGGAAAACTTTTCCGGGGTCTCCGTCGCGGTGTCGCGATGGGTCTCGAATTGAACGCTCACCCCGAGCGTCCGGCCGAGCTTCACCAAACCCGCCGCGGCGCGGGCGGCGGTGGCGGGGGGCGTGTCGTGCCGCAACAGGTGCACGTTGATCAACGGGGTGCCGGCGCGGGCCTGCGCGCGGAGCAGTTTCCTTCCGGTCGCCACATCCGGCGCGGCGAGTCCGCCGGTGAGCGCGAGTCCCAGCCGCCGCGCCTCGCGGGCCACCGCCGGCGTGACCTCCGTGTAGACGCCCGCGAAACCGGCGTCGCGCATCGCGCGGAGCTGGCGGACGTGGTTCCACGGGCGTTTCGGCGAGGGATAGCCGATCATCGACCACGTGGTGGCGCACAGGATGAGGCGTGGAGCGGGGCGCGGGGGCGGCATGCGCGGGAGGCGAAAACGGAGGTTGAACCGGAAAAACGCGGCGAGCTTATTCGGTCGCCGCATGTCCCGGGACCCCCTGCAACTTCGGATCGCTGAACGCGATCTCACGCTCGTGAGTGCG
>CAXRGI010000195.1:0-3166 GCA_964229935.1 Opitutales bacterium | reverse complement strand
ATTTCGCTCCGGTCAGAACCAGCCCGGGCGGTATTCCTTGGTCACGAACTGGTTCGCGTCGGGGATGTTGGTCACCTTCATCGCCTTGGAGTCCCACTCGATGCGGCGGCGGGAGCGGATGGCGACGTTGGCGAGCAGCACGGCCTCGGTGAAGGGCCCGGAGTACTCGAAGTTCGAACCCGGCTTCGGGCCGCCCTTGCAGCCAAGCAGCCACTCGGCGAACGGTCCGCCTTTAACGCGCGGGATGGTCTTCGCGGGGAGGCTGGGCGCGATCTCGCGCATCTTCACCTCGGGGATGATGCGGACCGTCTCGTAGTAGAAGCTGCAGAGCACCGTCGCCTTGCTGCCGAAGAGGATCGTGCCGGCCTCGCTGTTGAGGTCGCGGCCCAGCTCCAGCTCCTTCGGCAGGGGCGGCATCAGACCGCCGTCGGACCAGGTGTACTTCACGGGCGGCAGGTTGCCGCGGGCGGGGAAGTAATTCGTGACCACCGAGGCCAGGGGGCAGGCGTCCTCGGTCGCCTGGGTCGACATCGCTTCGACCGCGGTGGGCGCGCCGAGGTTCAGGGCCCAGTACGCGCCGTCCATGATGTGGCAGGCGACATCGCCGAACGGGCCGGTGCCGAAATCCCACCAGCCGCGCCACTTCCAAGGCAGGTAGGCCGGATCATAGGCGCGTTCCTTCGCGACACCGAGCCAGGCATCCCAGTTCACGCCCTTCGGCACCACCGGGATGAACTTGGAGTGGTCGGGCTTCTTGAAGGTGCCGATCGGCTCGCGCCAGGGCGGGTAGAACGGCCGGTTGGTCCAGCTCACGATCTCTCGCACCTCTCCCAGCACGCCCGCCTCGACCCACTCCTTCAGGATACGGCAGCCCTCGTCGGCGTGACCCTGATTGCCCATTTGGGTGACGACCTTCTTCTCGCGCGCCTTCTCGGTCAGTTGCCGGGCCTCCCAGACCGTGTGGGTCATCGGCTTCTCGACGTAAACGTGCTTTCCGAGCGACATCGCCGCCATCGCGGCGGGGACGTGCATGTGGTCGGGGGTCGAGATCGTGACCGCGTCGATCTTGTTCCCCAGCTTGTCGAACATCTTCCGGTAGTCGTTGAAACGCGCCGCCGATTCGTGGCGCGCGGACTCCTCGGGGTATTTCTCGCGGAAGGACTTCAGCGAAGTGTCGCACCGGCTCTCGTCGACATCGCAGATCGCCACGATGTTTTCGTCCTTCATGCCCTGCACGGCGGCGCCGCCGCGGCCGCCCGCGCCGATGATGGCGACGTTCAGTCGCTGGTTCGGGGCGGGGGTGCCGGCGGGTTGGGCGCGGAGCACCGCGGGGAAGGCGAGCGTGCTCGCGAGCGTGGATGACTTGATGAACGAACGACGGGTCGGGATAGGCATCGGGTTTCGGGGGGTGAGGATTTCGAACTCTGGCGGGAACGAAGCGGGTTCGACGCCGAAGGCAACGACGCGGTGCGGTGCGGGCCCGGGCGGGATTCTCAGAAACGGCCGGTGACGCCAGCGACGATCTTCAACGGAAATTTCCGGTTGTTGATCACCCGGTCGGGGTAGGCGGCGTAGACGGTGTCGAGATCGACCGAGAACAGGTTGTCGAGGTCCAGGAACAGGCTGGCGTGGCGCGTGACCGCGTAACGCGACTTCCAGACCCAGGTGATTTTTTCCTTCTGGTACTGCACGAGTGCGGGGGTCGCGGAGTTGGCCACGAGATAGTTGCCGCGGTAGATCGCCTGCAGACGCAGGTCGAGGCCGCGGCCACGGTAGCTTAGCCCGAGGTTTCCGGACTTGTTCACGAAGCCGGGCAAGCTGTTGTTGGTCAGGACGGTGGCACCGCCGTAATTCCCCCTGGTGCGCAGTGTGGTGTAGTTGGCGCTGAGCCCGAAGCCTTTGGCCCAGCCCGGCAGGAACGTGAGTTGTTGCTGGTAGCTGAACTCGAGGCCGTCGATGCGCGCGGAGCCGCCGTTGCGCTGGGTCGTGAGCGTGTAGCCGGCGTACAGGCCGTCGAAGCCGTTGTCCTGGCCGTTGCCAATGATCTGGCTGCTGTCGGTGTAGATGTAGTCCCGGATATCCTTCCGGAAGGCACCGATCGAAACCATCCCCTGCGGACGGAAGTAATACTCGGCGGTGAGGTCGTAATTGTCGGCCTGTTGCGGACCGAGGTTGGGGTTGCTCGACGTGACCCGCATCGTGTCGTCGTTCACCTGGTCGTTGGGAATGATGGAACCGAAGCCGGGGCGGCCGACGCCGGTCGACCAACTGGCGCGGGTGACGAGGTTGGGCAGCGGCTCGTAGCGGAGATGCACTCCCGGCAGCACGACACGGTAGTGGCCCTCGTTGGTCATGCGGGTGCCGTATTGCGCCTCGGCGCGGCGGATGATCTCGGCGTCGGTGAGCGGGCCGGTCCAGGCGGCGCGGCGCGCTTTCTCCGCGGGTGAGATGTAATTGAGCGGACCCTCGCCGGCGACACGGGTGTCCTCGAGGCGCACGCCGGAGAGCAGCGATAATGCCCCGATCCGGGCCTGGCCAAGCACGTAGGCCGCGGCGATGCGCTCCTCGACGAACCTGAGGGCCTGTAGCGCGGTCGGTGCACCGAATGCGACGTCCTCGCGCCAGTAGCGCGGGTTTTCCGCGAGATGGCGGGCCAGGCCGTAGGGGTTGGGCCAGACTGGTGCGCCACCACGTCCACCGTAGGCCTTCTGCTCGTCCTTGCGGTGGTAGCCGGTCACGTCGGTGAACTGCCCGATGCCCGCGTTGTCGTCGGCGTTGCCGAGCACGCCATCGGGCCCGGTCCAGCTCCAGCGGCGGTTATAGCCCCAGAGATCGCGTTGCTGGCGCTTCACGTTAAAGCCGGTCTTCACGAAGGCCGGCACGGAAGTGCGCAGGTCCTTCTTGAGGTCGAGTTTCGCGGCGACGATCTCGTCGGTGCTGCGCTTGTCGTTCTGCGTGATCTGCAGCGCGCCGTAGTTGTTGAGATCGTACATGTCGGGCCCCTCGGTCTGCCGCACGACCGGGGTCATGCCGTCGCGGGATCGATCGACGGTCCAGCCGATGCCGCCGAGGCGCAGGCTGACGACGTTCTGCGGCACGCCGTTGTAGGCGCCGGCGTTGGAGTAGGAGGCGCTGTAGTCGAGCGTGAGCCCGTCGAAACGGTGCC
>CAXRGI010000194.1:0-12230 GCA_964229935.1 Opitutales bacterium | reverse complement strand
GATCTGGTCGATCTGGCCCTGCGCCATGATCGAGTAGCTCGTCCGGCCCACGCCGGTGTCCATGAAGAGCTTCTGGATGTCCTTCAACCGGCACGGCTGGCCGTTGAAGGCGTACTCGCTCTGGCCGTCGCGGTGCACGCGGCGGGTGATCTCGATTTCGTGGAACTCGCTGCCGAGCTGCTTCTCGCATTCCGTGAGCAACAGGGAGACCTCGCAGATCTGCGCCGCCTTGCGGGTGTCGGCCCCCTCGAAAATGACGTCCTGCATCTTGCCGCCGCGCAGGGCCTTCGCGCTCTGTTCACCCAGCACCCAGCGGATGGAGTCGGCGATGTTCGACTTACCGCAACCATTGGGGCCGACGACGGCGGTCACGCCGGGTTCAAACTTGAGGGTGGTGGGATCCGCGAAGCTTTTGAACCCGTGCAGCTTGAGCGCCTTGAGATACATGCGGTGGGAAGAAGTCGGGATTGAAGACCCGGCCCCTGCCCCCGCAATGGAAAACAGGCGCGAACCGGTTTCGCTCCGCGCCGATTCGGTCTCGCCTCGGCGCAACCGCGTGGTTGCGCTCCGCGCCACCCCATGAACGCGACCCGCCACCTCCCCGCCGCCGTCCTCTTCGTCATTGTCTCCGCCGTGGTCTCGTTCGCGGCGCCCGTCCTCCCGGGCATCGGCGCCGCGATGCAGGAGATGGTCGAACGGCGGGAAATCGCGGGCGCGGTGACGATGGTGGTTTCCGCCGACCAGGTGCTGCACCGCGAGGCGACGGGATCGGCCGATCTGGCGGACCGGAGGCCGATGTCCGCCGATGCGCTCTTCTGGATCGCCTCAATGACCAAGCCGGTCACCGGCGCGGCGATCCTGATCCTGCAGGATGAGGGCAAGCTATCCGTGGAAGACCCCGTCGCGAAACACCTGCCGGAATTCGCCGCATTAAGGACACCCGCGGGCCGGCCCGCCAACATCACGATCGCGCAGATCCTCGCCCATACCTCGGGCCTCGGGGAGGCGACGGCTCCCGCCACGCTGGCGGCGCGCACACTCGCCGACCTCGTGCCCGCCTGGCTGACGGCGCGGATGCAGTTCGAGCCGGGCACGCAGTGGAAGTACTGCCAGTCGGGCATCAACCTCGCGGGACGCATCGCCGAGGTCGTAAGCGGCAAACCCTTCGATGTTTTCGTCCGCGAGCGGATTTTCGATCCGCTGGGGATGAAGGAGACGACGTTTCATCCCGATGCCGGCCAGCGCGCAAGGATCGCGAAGGCGTATGCGCGCAAGAAGGAGACCGGCGCCCTGGAGCCCGCTCCGGCCCGGGCGGAATACGGCCGCACGGACGGACCTCCGCTGGGCAACGGCGGCCTGTTCTCCACGGCCGGCGACTACGCGCGTTTCTGCCAGATGCTGCTCGGCGGAGGCGTCCGCGAGGACAAGCGCGTGCTCAGCCCCAAAGCCGTGAAAACGCTGTCGTCGATCGTCACCGGCGATCTGCCGACGGGGTTTTTCCAGAGCGCGGCCTTCGGCCAACACGGTGCCAACTACGGCTGGGGCATCGGAACCTGCGTGCTCAAGACACCGCATGCCGGCGCCGCCGAGGTGCTTTCAGCCGGGTCCTACGGGCACGGCGGCGCCTGGGGCACGCAGGCGTGGATCGATCCGATCAAGGGTGTGGCGTACATCCTCATGGTGCAGCGCGCGAATTTCCCCAACAGCGACGCGAGCGACGTCCGCATCGCCTTCCAACGCGCCGCGGCCGCCGCCGTGCGGCGCTGATTCCACCGGTTCAACGGATCCACCCGACCTCGAGCAACCAGCCCCTGAAGCGCTCGCCGGTCGTGTGGCCGAACGGGTTCCCGCCGACCCGCTCGTGGCCCCACGGGAACTCGTAACCGACCGTTGGCGTGCGGAAAACCTCCACGCCGTCGATCCTCAGCACGGCGTCTCCCGACGCCTCGTGTCCATACGCGGCCGGATTAAAAGAAGGCAGACTGAACTCGATCTGATGTCCGCCGGGATTCACGGCGATCACCGGGGAGCTCACACGTGGGAATGTGTAGCGCTCGTAAGTGAACTTCACCCCGCCGGGCGCCGGCTCGACGAAGAGGATGTTTGAGCGGTAGTGCGCTCCGGCGGCGAAGACCGGTTCGCCCTCGGGGCGCATGGCGGGCGGCAGCACGATCCGCATCCGCAGCGTCCCTCCGCGGTGCGCTTGATCCTCCGCCAGACCGTGCGCGAGTTCGTCCCGGCGAAACAGGCGTGAGAAACGGTCCCGTACTTTTCCGGAGAAATCCGTCCCGATAACCCCGCCCGCCTGGTGGCTCCCCGGAACCTCGCCGACCACCGTCTGCACCGCCCGCCCGCCGCTGAACCAGACGGCGACCCCGGTACGCTCGCGGAACTCCTCCATCCGCCGAGCTCCCCGGGCCCAACGATGCCCGCCGGGCCGGTACAGGGCGGGCGACTGCACGGTGACAGTGTGAGTGTGGCCACGGTCCCATTTCAGCGGCCGGCCCCAGACAACCGGCGCCGCCTCGGCCGCCACTCCGAAGCGGATCAACCGCTCGCCGATATGCTCGACGAGGATCCGATGCGGGATCCGCTCGTCCGCCGGCCGCCAAAAGGTCTCCACGCTCCCCGTCGGGCGCTGGGAGAATCGCACCTTCAGCACTTCGGGCCCGTCCACCGCACCCGCGAGACGACCGCCCTCCGCCAGCCAGCCCTCGGTCCTCGCCGCCAGACGCTGCCAGTCGTCCGACCATAGCTGGCGCATCGAGCGCCCGTGGTAATCGAAAGCCACCAGTATGCCCACCACTACGGTCACCGTCGACGCGGCGCCCGCGGCCGCGGCGACCAGGGCGCCGAGGCGACGCCCCGCGTGCTGTGCCCGGCGCTCAAGGGCGAGCAGCCCGGTCAAGGCGAGAAGGGCGAGTCCGACCGCGTAGTCCGTCTGGTAACGCATCGTCGTCGAGAGGTAGGAAACGACGAGCCCGCCGACGGGCACCACGTAAAGCGCGAGCACCAGGATGACGGCACCGAGCCCCCGCGCGTCGATCCCGTCGCGACGCCACCACGCGAACGGCAGCGCAAGAAGGAACCAGACGTACGGGAAGGTGACCGCGATACCGCAGACCTCCTCGGTCCCGAAATAGTCGGGGATGTGCGAGATCTCGATCGCCTGCGCGAAGACGAACGGAAACTCCGTGGACCACAGCAGCGGCTGGAAAAGATAGACGGAGAGGTTGTGGGGGAAAAAGCGCGCGGCGAAGTGCACCAGCTTGCTCTCGTAGGCCCCCGACAGCTGGTAATTCTGCCCCCACTCGAACGGGCTGTCGAAGCGCGCCTGGTTGTGAGCCATGATGGCGAGACCGCAGAGCGCCAGCGGCACGCCGGCGGCGAGCGCCAGCCGCCACCACGCGCGCTCCGGCCGCGCCTCGCGCCACGCGCGCCAGACGGGCACCAGCAGCAGGCCCGCCGCCAGCAGGCAGGTCGGACGAGAGCCCACCGCCAGCCCCAGGCAAAAGCCCGCCGCCACCATCGCGAGCAGCGGACGCGCGCCGTGGACCGCGTGGAAGCAGGCCGCGGCGGCCAGCAGCGTGAACGCGATGCCCGTCGCGATCGGCAACTCCCACATCATCGGCCGTTGCGCCAGCGCGAGCAGGTGCGTTCCGAACGCCAGACACAGGATGCCGGCGGGGGCGACCAGCGGGTGACTCCCGGGAAAGTAACGCCGCCGCACCGCCAGCCAGAACCAGGAGGCGGCGCCGAGCGCGAGCAGGCAGAAGACCAGCGCGGCCTCGCCCGTGACCATTTCCCGGCCGGTGAGCACCGCGTAGGGCCACATCAGCGTCAGTGCGGGCGCGGCGCCGAAATAGGTGTAGTACTTTCCGCGATACAGAGAGATGTCGCCCAGCTTGTAGGGGCCGTTCTGCGCGGGATCATAGGGGTCCGCCAGCGCCAGCAACTCGGGCGCGGGATCCTTGTCGAGGTTCAGCTGCCCCTTCCGCCAGCCCCGCACGAGCAGCTTGTAGTAATCCATGTCCCCCCAGTCCTCGAACCCGTTGTTCGCCCGGACCATGAAGTGAAGGAACCAGCCGCTGAACAGGAGCGCCGCCGCGACGCCCACGATTTCCCATCGCCGGACGCGGCGGGAACGAACCAGCCCGCCGGTGGGGGAAATGTCCCGGCTGATAACAGGTTCAGGCGCGGCTGGGGGGCGGGCGGGCATGCGGCGCGACGAAGGCGCGGAGCATGCCTCCGGGAGCCCGGTTGACGATGACATAGTGGTAAGGATGTGCGATCCACCGCGTCGGTTGCCAACCGGCCGGAAAACTGGCCCGCTGTTGGCGCCACCATGAAGAACCCCGCCCCGCTCCTCTCCTGCCTGCTCGCGCTGGCCGCCGCGCCCGCGCCGGCGCAAGTCGCGCCCGCCAGTTCCCCCGTTCCCCCGCCCCGGCCCGTCGGCGCGGTGCCGTCGGAAGAGGCCGTGCGTCTCTCGCCCTTCGAGGTGAGCACGGACCGCGACACCGGCTTCGCCGCGGCCAGCTCGATGGCCGGCGGTCGCCTTGCCACCGACCTCCGGGACACCCCCGTGGCCTACTCGGTGGTGACGCGGGAGTTCCTGGACGCGCTGAATCTCACCGATCTGCAATCGGCCGCGGAGTGGACGACCTCGAGCACAGTGGCGGTGGACAACGGCCAGCAGAACTTCTTCTTCAATCCGATCCAGTACACGGTGCGCGGTGCGGGCGCCGGCCGGCCGCAGCGGAATTTCTTCCCACAATTCAACAACGGCGACTCCTACAACCTTGAGCGGTACGATTTCGGCCGCGGTCCCAACGCGATCCTCTTCGGCAATGGTTCGCTCGGCGGGATCAGCTCGGCGACCACGAAACGCGCGCAGACCGGTCGCCCGGTGCGGCAACTGCAGTTCGCCGCCGGCTCCTGGGAAAACTACCGCGGGACTTTCGACGTGAACCAGCCCCTGAACGAGCGCCTCGCCGTACGGGCCGCGGGCGTGTGGGGTGACGCCGGCGGCTGGCGACAGAAGGATTACGACAAGCGGAAGGCGGTTTTCCTCACGACGACGTGGAAGCCCTGGCGCGACGGCGAACTGCGCGTCGAGGGCGAGTACGGGGAGAACTCCCGCCAATCGGCGGTCACGTTCATGAACGACCGTTTCTCGGGGTGGAATGGCACGACCTACTCCGCGCCCCGCGCGCTCGCCACCCTGCCCTCCAACGCCAACGCGATCGGCGTCAACCGCCGCGGCGCCAACTATTTCATCTATCAGCCCTTCGCCGCGCCGGGGGTGGTCTTCAACTACCAGAACGATCCGATCACCGTCGCCGGCGGCAACACCGCCCAAACCCCGATCGCCGGTTACACCTACGGCAGCGCCACCTCGTTCAACACCGCGGGCGCCAACCTGCTCTACGAGATCAACGTCCCCCGCGACCGCTTCACCAACGCGGAGCGCTTCTCCTTTTTCCGCACCCCGCACGAGGACTTCACACTCTCGCCCGACCTCCCGATTCTCGCGCAGCGCTTCAAGGACATCCAGCTCACCTACCACCATCGGCGCGGCAACCTGCACTTCGAGATCGCGGCCGACTTCAACCGCACCGCGGCGGTGACCAACGGGGAGCCCAACCGCGACCTGCCCAACATCTTCATCGACATCAACCGCGTGCTCCCGAACGGGCAGCCCAACGACAACTTCCTCCAGGCCTACGGCGACGGCCAGTACATGCGCGCCTTCCGCACTTTCACCGAGAACAACGGCCGCGCCGCCCTCGCCTACGTGCTGCCCACCCGCTTCGGGCACTTCACCGTCAATTCGCTCGGCGGTTCCAACAACAGCGAGAACACCAGCGACCACCGCTACCTCAGCGTCGCCCGCGGCACCGACCAGCGTCTGTGGGCCTACAGCAACCAGCGCATCCGTATCCGCCGCTACTGGAACACCACCAGCCGTCCCTCCCCGGACCTCGCCGGGCGCACCCTCAGCTACATCGACCCCAACACCAACCTGCCCGAGACCATCCGCCCCATCTGGGCGATCGAGGCCGACCGCCGCGACACCCAGAACATCACCAACAACCGCTTCAACTACGCGCTCGCCTCCCTCAACGCCAAGTTCTTCAACGGCCGCTGGGTCGTGCTCGGCGCCGTCCGCCGCGACTCCTATTTTTTCCAGAGCCGCCAACAGATCCACCAAGGCGACTACCCCGCCGACTGGCCCGCCACCTACCGTATCCTCCGCCCCGGCGCACCGGCCGATTACGCCAACCTCACCTACACGCCCCGCGACGCGAACGGCGTCGCCGTCGGTCCCGTGCAGGAGGCGGCCCTCCGGCCGCGCGACTCGATCGGCAACCGGTTGCCGCAGTACGCCAACGTGCGGTTTAAGGACGACTTCAATCCGCCCCCGGTGGAGGGCCGGCAGGTCACCCGCCGCGTCGGCACCGTGCTCCACTTGGCCTCTTGGCTGAACCCGGCTGTCAACTTCGCCGAGACCTTCAATCCACCCGGCTCCATCGTGCGCATCGACGGCCGGTCCCTCGAGCCCACCGTAGCCACCGGCATCGACTACTCGCTGCGGATGGAGCTCTTCGGCAACCGCCTGAACCTCAACTTCACCTATTACACCACCGAGGAGGTCAACAACACCATCCCCCAGGACGGCCCCGGCTTCTTCAACACGCTCTACGACGCCAACGTCGTCGGCGACACCAGCACCACGGGCCGCAACATTCGCGGGATGGGTCGCCTGCCCAACCAGTACCGCGACACCCGCACCCGCAGCGGCGACGGCTACGAGATCGAGGTCACCTTCAACCCCACGCGCGCGCTACGGCTCACCGGCAACCTCGGCCTGCCCCGGCTGTACGAGGCCGACGCCTACCCCGATGTCCGCGACTACATCGACAAGAACGCCGCCGTCTTCCGCCAGATCGCCAACGACGCCGGTGTGATCATCGGCGCCGACAACGTCGCGCGGGTAAACGAGACGATCCCGATCAACGAACGCTCTTCCGACGTGAACAGCGCGGTCACGGCGTACAACAACATCTACTCGTTCCGCCGGAACATCGTCGACGGCAAGCGACTCCAGCAGGACCAGCCCGTGGCGAACGTCTTCGCCGATTACACCTTCCAGACGGGCCGCCTCAAAGGCCTGCGGATCGGCGGCGGCGCCCGCTACCGCGGCAAGCAGATCTTCTGGTCCAAGGTCGAGGACACCATTCCCGACCCCCGCAACCCCGCGGTCGCGATCGACGATCCGACCAAGGATGCCTACACGCCCGCCTACACGCCCGACGACTACACGATCGTCACGGCCACGGTCGCGTATACCTGGCGGTTCAAGAACCGCCGGGAAGTGCAGGCCAACCTCGTGGTCAACAACCTCATGAATGACCGCGGCCCGGCCTACTCCTCGACCGCGCAGAACGCCCACGTGATGCGCCCTCTGAACAACGACTACAACTCCCCCGCGCGCGAGACCGTGCCGCGTTACTACGCGCTCAAGCAACCCATCAGCTGGACGCTTACGCTCACGACCAAACTGTGACGCGGACGGTGCTCCGCCAAAGCTGAGCCGCAGGCGGCCTACCCATCAGGGAGCGGTGACCTCGTCCGGCTGTCCCATCGCCTTGCGCAGTGCGGCCACCGCCACGTTGTAGCCGTAATAGGCCTGGATCTGGTTCGTGCGGGCGGTGGTGAGGTCCACCTGCGCCGCGAGGACGTCGAGCTGCGTGCTCGACCCCGCGTTGTAGCGCGCGTTGGCGAGGCGGACCGCCTCGGCGGCCTGCTCGACCACGCGGGACGAGGCCTCGGCTAACTCACTGGCCTGCTGCCACTGGGAATGGGCCCGGGTCACCTCTACCTCGACCGCCAGCCGGGCCTCGGCGAGGGCCAGCTGGGTTTGGGTGAGGGCGGAGCGCGCCTGCGCGACGCGTCCCTGCGTCGCACGGCCGTCGAAGATGGCCCAGTCGGACTGCACGCCGAGCAGCCAGCCGTTGCTCGAATCGCCGAAGCCATTGGTCGGTCCCTTGCGCAGGGCCCAGCCGCCGTAGGCGGAGACAGTCGGCAGACCGCCGGACCGCGCCGTGGTCACGGCCTCCTCCCGTGATTCCGCCAGCCGCGCGAGACGGACGAGGTCGGGGCGGTTGGCGCGGGCGGCGTCGAGCGCGGCGAGCCGGTCGAACTGGCGCGGCGTGAAATCAAGGGTGCCGGCGAAGACCGGCTCGTTGCGGCCGACGGCGGAGGGCGGCGTGCTAAAACCGAGCGCGAACCGGAGGGCCTCGATCGCGAGGCGGTAATTGTTGCGGGCGGTGATGAGCGGCGCCTTGGCGTTGGCGACCGCCACCTCGGCGCGGAGCTTCTCGAAGCTCGAGACCGTGCCGGCCTCGAAGCGGTCCGTGGCGGTCTTGAGCTGCTGCTGCAGCAGCTCGAGATTGGACTCCTGCACCTTGATCTGCTCGCGGGCGAGGAGCACCGAGTAAAACGCGGTGCGCACCTGGAGCAGCGCGTCGTTGATAACCGCCTGGAGATCGAGGACGGCGGCCTCGCGCACGAGCTTGGAACCTCGCACGGCCGACTGAACGCCGCCGCCGGAATAGATCACCTGGGACGCGGTGACGCTGATCTGCCACGAGCGGTCCGAAGCCGGGAAACCATTGGAGATATCGCGGTCATTGCGTTGGTAGGCCGCGGAGGCGCCCACGCGCGGGATCTCGCGGGCCGAGACCTCCAGCAGCACGCCGTCCTGCTGGCGGATGCGTTCGCGCGCCTGCCGGATGGAGAAGTTGTTCTCCACCGCGAAGCGGATCGCGGTAGGGAGGTCGAGGGTTTCGGGCACCGGGACAGGCTCGGCCGCGGGAAGCGCGGCGCCAAGGGAGAGGGAGAGCAGGAGGAGACGGGACACGGGTTTCATGGGCTTACGGGGCGGCGAGGGTCGCGGGTGCTGGGCCGGTCGCCGCGGGCTTCGCGCGCCGGGGGGCGGCGGAGTGATCCCGGGCGATCAGCATGTAGAAGGCGGGGACGACGAAGAGCGTGAAGAGACTGCCGACGGCCATCCCCACGACCAGCACCCAGCCGATGCTGTTACGGGCGGCGGCGCCGGGGCCGGTCACGAAGATCAGCATGACGTGACCGAACACCGTCGCGGCCGAGGTCATGAGCACGGGCCGCAGGCGCGTGGCCGCGGCGCGCCGGATGGCGGTGAGTTTCGGCTCACCCCGCTCCTGGAGAGCATTGGCGAACTCAACAATCAGGATGCCGTTCTTCGCCACGAGGCCGACGAGCGTGATGAGGCCGATCTGCGAGTAGATGTTCAGCGTCGTCTCGCCCAGGAACACCGGGAGCATCGCCGCCACGACAGCCAACGGCACCGAGCCGAGCAGGATGACGAACGGATCGCGGAAGCTGTTGAACTGAGCGGCGAGCACGAGAAAGATCAGGATGATGGCGAGGACCGCCGCCTTCCAGAGGGCGCGTCCCTCGTAGCGCAGCTGGCGCGACTGGCCGCCGTAGTCGATCGAGTAGCCGGCCGGCAGGATCTCCGCGGCCTTCTGCTCCAGCTTCTTCAGCGCCTCGTTGATGCTCGGCCCGACCCCGGTGATCTTGACCGAGTTGAGCTGCTGGAAGCGATTCAGGGAGCGCGGCTGGACCGTCTCCCGCAGGGAGGCGATCGTGCCGAGCGGGATCAGCTGCCCGCCGGGACCCCTCACGTGGTAGTCCAGCAGTTGCTCCGGGTTGATCCGGGCGCCGCGCTCCACCTGGGGTATCACGCGGTAGCTGCGGCCGTCATTGACGAAACGGTTGACGTAACCGCCGCCGAGCATCGACCCGAGGTCCCGCGCCACGCTGGCGAGGCTGAGACCCATCGAGGCCACCTTGTCGCGGTCGATCTCGATCTCGATCTGCGGCAAGTCGAACTTCAGATCGGCGTCCGCAAAAAAGAACACCGGCATGCCGCCCCCCGCGTTCGCCTCGGTGTTGGCGTAGAGCACGAGCTGCTGCGCGAACTCCAGCATCTCCTTGTGCTCCGCGGTAGAGCGGATCACGAACTCGATCGGGAATTGGCCGCCCGCGGGAAGAGGGTCGGGCGTGTTCACGATCACGTTCAGGCCGGCCACCTTGGCGGCCTCCGGCTGGAGCGACTCGCCGATCGCGACGGAGGTGCGTTTCCGCTCCGACCACGGCTTGAGGATCATGCCGGAGAAGCCGAACTGCGCCGCGGTGAGTTGGAAGGAGGTGTCGTACTCCGGCGTGCTCTCATACATCCGCTGCACCTCGCGGGAATAGAGCACGTTATGGTCGATCGTGGAGGTGGCCCCGGGGAGCGTGATGGTGAACACCACCCCCTGATCCTCCTTCGGCGCGAGCTCGCTCTGCGCGAAAAGGAAGAACGGCACCACCAGCAGCGTGAGTAACGTCGCCCCGGTGAGCACGTACTGGACGTTGCGGAAACGCCGCCCCAGCAGGAGATCGTAGGCGATCACGAGGGCCGCGCCGAGCACGCTGGCAGCCGCCAGGCCGGCGGCCACTGGCACGGCGGCCGCCTTCACGGCCCCAGCCCCGAAAATTCCCCACACCACGGCGAGCGCGAGCGGAACGAAGGGCATCCACGCCACCAGCGACCAAGCCAGCAGGCGCCAGTCCGCCCGGCGATCCTCCCGCGGCGCCACCAAATTCCCCACCATCCGCTCGTAGCGGTCACGCACGCGATCGAAGACATGGTTGGTCCAGCCGGTCAGCCCGCGCTCCTCTTCCGCATGACCCTTCAGAAGGTAAGCGCTCATCATCGGGGAGAGCGTCAGGGCGACGAATCCCGAAACCGCCACCGCGCCCGCCAGCGTCATCGCGAATTCACGGAACAGTGCTCCCGTCAGCCCTCCCTGGAAGGCGATCGGGGCGTAGACGGCCGCGAGCGTGATCGTCATCGAGATAACGGGTCCGACCAGCTCCCGCGCCCCGAGCAGCGCCGCGTCGAAAGGCGTGCGTCCCTCCCGCACGTGACGCTCCACGTTCTCGACGACGACGATCGCGTCGTCGACGACGATGCCGACCGCGAGCACGATCGCGAGGAGGGTCAGCAGATTGATCGTGAAACCAAACGCCGCCATGATCGCCAGCGCCCCCAGCAGGGAAAGGGGCATGGCGACGATGGGCACCAGCACGGAGCGGAACGAACCCATGAAGAGGAAGATGACCACCGCCACGATCAGCAGGGTCTCGGTCAGGGTCTTCACGATCTCCTTGAGCGCGTCGTCGATGTACTTGCTCGCATCGTACCCGACGCGGGCCTTGAGGCCCGCCGGCAACGCCCGCTCGATGTCGGGCAAGGCCTCCCGCACCCGCTTGATGACCTCCACCGTGCTTTCCGAGGGCAGCACCCAGATGCCCATGAAAGTCGCGGTCTGGCCGCCGAAGCGCACCTCCTCGTCGTAGCTCTCGGCACCCAGCACCACGTCGGCCACGTCGGCCAGGCGCACGATCACGCCGCCACGCTGCGCCACCACCAGCTGCCGGAACTCCTCGACGTTCCGCAGGTCGGTGTTGGCGACGAGACTGACGCGGAGCATCGAGCCCTTGGTCGCGCCGACGGCAGCGAGCGCGTTGTTCGTCGCTAGCGCCTGCCGCACATCCGCTGGGCTGAGACCGTGCGCCGCGAGGAGATCGGGCTTCAGCCACGCGCGCATCGCGAACACCCGGCCGCCCAGCACGTCGGCCCGCTGCACGCCCTTCACCGCGGAAAGCCGCGGCTGCACCATCCGGTTGAGGTAGTCGGTGATCTGGTTCTGGTCGAGCGAGTCCGAGTAAAAGCTGAGATACATCGAGGCGAACTGGTTGTCGCTGGTCTCGACGCTGATCGTCGGCGCCTCCGATTCTGGCGGCAGCTCTCCGCGCACCTGGTCGATCTTGGAACTGATCTGCGCGAGGGCGGCGTTGGTGTCGTAGTTCAGCCGCAGGTAAACACTGATCGTGCTGAAGCCTGCCCGGCTTTCCGATTCAATGTAGTCGATGCCGTCGGCGCTCGCGACCACCCGCTCGATCTGGGTCGTGATGTACCCCCGCACCGTGTCCGCGCTCGCGCCGAAATACACGGTCGAGATCTTGACCACCGCGCTGTCACTGCGCGGGTACTGCCGCGTGTTCAGGCGGAAGACGGCCACGAGCCCGACGACGAGGATGATGATGTTGACCACCAGCGCGATGACCGGGCGCCG
>CAXRGI010000193.1:0-7232 GCA_964229935.1 Opitutales bacterium | reverse complement strand
CCCGCGCCTGGGCCGCGAACGCTCCCTCGTGGTCCAGCGTGCGCGCCTCGCGGCAGAGCATCAGCAGGCCGCGGGTCACCAACCCGAAATCCGGCAGTTCCGCCGCTAGCCCGACATATAGCTCGCGACTCGCAAGGTTGAGGTCACGTAACACCGGGGCCGCGCGTTCAACGTGCGCCGCGGTGCTCGCCCGCATGAAGCGCCAGCCCCATCCGGCCAGGTCCGCGTCGAGCCGCGGGCGGATGTAAAATGGGCTTTTCGGGTTTAGCATCCACTTGAGTCCCAGAGCCACCATGCCCGGCGCGGCCAGCGGCACAAAGTGGCTCGGGGTGATCATCCCTGCGTTGCCGAAGGAGCAACCGTCCCGATCCGCCGGTGCGCGGTCGATGATCGTGACCGTGTGGCCGCGCGCCCGCAGCTCGCGTGCGCAGCACAGGCCGATGATGCCTGCGCCGCATATGACAACGTGTCGGCCGGTTTCGCCGCTCATCCGCGGATGCCCCAGCAGAACAGGTCCCGCTCGTCCAAGAGGAGCGTCGCCTCGGCCATCACATGCGCGGTGCCGGTGATGGTGGGAGCGACGGTGGCCTTGGACCGGTCCAGCCACCTGAAGCTTCCCGAGAAAACGCTACCAATGACGCTCTCTTGGCGCCAGACGTCGCCCTCTGCCAGTTTCCCGTCGGCCGCGAGGCACGCCAGCTTCGCGCTCGTGCCGGTACCGCAAGGCGATCGATCCCATGCCTTGCCGGGGCACAGCACGAAGCCGCGGCTGTGATTCGCGGGTTGGCCCGCCGGCCCACACAACTTGACGTGGTCGACGTCAGGGAAGCCCTGTGCGTTCACCGCACGACGCACGCGCCAGGCGAAGTCGGTCAGCGTCTCAAGCGCGTCGGTCGCGATTCGGAACGGATGCTCGGAAACGAGGAAGAACCAATTGCCACCCCAGGCTACGTCGCCGCGTACCGGACCGTGGCCGGGGACTTCGATCACGACGTCTTGCGCCGCGCGATAGGAGGGGACGTTGTCGACCGACACGCTGCCGTCGGCATGGAGCGACGCCTCCACGGCCCCGACCGGCGTGTCGATCCGCAGACGGCCCGGCGCCACTCGGCCGAGATGGGCGAGAGAGGCGACCAGCCCGATCGTCCCGTGGCCGCACATGCCGAGCGTGGAGACGTTATTGAAAAAAATGACGCCGAGTTCGCAGCCGGTCCGGTGCGGGGGCACGAGAAGCGCGCCCACCATCGGATCGGAGCCGCGCGGCTCGTTTACGATCGCGGAACGGTAGGCATCGAACTCGCCCCGGAGACGCGCTGCGCGGGCATCGAGCGGTCCGCTTCCAAGGTCCGGTCCACCCTCCAGCACGAGCCGGGTGGGCTCGCCACCGGTGTGGGAATCAAGCACGCGGATCTTCTTCATTCGGCTCGTAGAATAGGCCCACCGCCGTTGCGCGTCGAACGGAAAGCTCCCGCGAAGGTGTTGCCAGCGGGTTCACGAAGCACATCGTCCGCGAGGTCGCCCGGCGCCCGCCGGGCGGTCTCCCGCGGTGGTAGCTCAGGTGGATAGAGCAACGGTTTTCTAAACCGTCGGTCCCGGGTTCGAGTCCCGGCCACCGCGCCAGGGAAGACAGCCCGCCATGGAGGGCTTCCTGATGGTGCGATCGGTGCCTCCCCCGCAAAACGGATTGGCAACGGCGCGTGGCGGGTTGTTCTCTTCGTTCCCATGGCTTCGTCGAATCTCGACTCCCGTCTCACCGCCGCCGTCGGCGCGGGGCAGTTGCTGCCCGCCGCCGCTGAAAACGTCCGCGCGTTTCTCGCGGCGGGGCTGCCTGCCTGGGCAGAGGAGAGCATCGGCGAGCTCGTCGGGGCCGGCGCGTGGGGCGAGTTGAACGACCGTTTCTACCGCTTCCTCGAGTTCGGTACCGGCGGCATGCGCGGTCGCACCATCGGCGTGACGTCGGCGCTCGCCGAGCACGGCGCGGGTGGTGCTTCGCCGGCGCACGCGGCGGTCGGCAGCAACATGCTCAACGACTTCACTCTGGTGCGCGCGGTCGTCGGGCTTTACCGCCACACCGCGGCGCATCTCGCGGGCCGGGGTATCACGGGGCGTCCGCGGCTCGTGGTCGCCCACGACGTGCGGCACTTCTCGCGGCATTTTTCCGACTTGGCGGCGTCAACCTGGACCAGGCTCGGGGGCGAGGCATTCATCTTCGACGGACCGCGGCCGACGCCGCAGTTGAGTTTTTCGGTACGCTGGCTCAAGGCCCACGCAGGCGTCGTTATCACAGCCAGCCATAACCCGCCCCACGATAACGGCTTCAAGGCCTACTTCGACGATGGCGCGCAGGTGGTGCCGCCCCACGACCGCGGGATCGTTGACCAGGTGAACCTGGTTCCGCTCGCTGAGACGGTCGGGTATCTGACGCCGAGCCTGCAGGGCGTCACGACCCTCGGGCGCGACGCGGACGACGCCTATCTCGCGGTGGCCGCGCAGGCGGTGCTCGACCCGAAGGTCTTTGCGAAGGCAGGCCTGAAGGTGGTCTTCACCAATATTCACGGCACGGGCGCAATCCACTCGTTGCCATTGCTGCGCAACGCCGGATGCGATGTCACCGCGGTGCCGGAGCAACTGGAGGGCGACGCGCGCTTCCCCACGGTAAAGTCTCCCAACCCGGAGAACGCCGAAGCGCTCGCGCGGGCGGTGGCGCTGGCGGAGAAGAGCGGGGCGGACCTCGTGCTCGCGACCGATCCCGATTGCGACCGCATGGGCTGCGCGGTGCGCGGACGCGACGGGCGCATGGAGTTGCTCACGGGCAATCAGATCGGCGCCCTGCTGGCGGATTACCGCCTCACTAAATACAAGGAGCTCGGCTGGATCCCGGCGGGCGGCTCGCCTCGCGCGGCGATCATCAAGACCTTTGTCACGACCCAGCTGCAGGACGCGGTCGGCCGCGGGCATGGCGTGAAGGTCATCAACACACTGACGGGCTTCAAATGGATCGCGGCGAAGATCCGCGGCTACGAGGAGCGCCTGAAGGCGGCGCGCGGCCCCGGGTTCGATTACGAGGCGACCCCCTTCGCGGAGCGCGCGCGCCTGCTACTGGAGCACAGCACTTTCTACGTCTTCGGTTGCGAGGAGAGCTACGGGTACCTGCCCAACGATCTCGTGCGCGACAAGGACGGCAATTCGGCCTGCGTGATGTTCGCCGAGCTTTGTGCTTGGGTGAAGTCACGCGGCCTTACGGTCGCGGAGCACCTTGACCAGCTGTTCCTCAAGTACGGCTTCTACCTCGAGGGCGTGATCAACCTCTACTACGAGGGCGCCAGCGGCAACGCCCGCATCCGTCGCATCCTCGACTCCTACCGGAGCAGCCCGCCGCGGACGTTCGGCGACGTCGCGGTGACCCGCTTCCAGGATTTCGGGCGCGAGCGCTTTGAGGATGCCGACGGCGAGGTCATCCCGTCCCAGGACCTTTACCTCGTCTCCCTGGCTAACGGGTACTCGTTCGCCGCGCGCGGCAGCGGTACCGAGCCGAAGATGAAGTTTTACCTGTTTGCGAACGAGAAGGTCGCGAGCGCGGCGGAGTTGGCGGCGGTGAAGCAGCGCGTTCGCGCGACACTCGACCGCTTGATCGCCTTGATCGAGGCCGACGCTAAGGCGCGGGCGGGTAACTGAGCCGCGCGGCCTCCTGAGGTTCCCGCCATGAAGTCCGCCATCACCGTCACGCTCGTGCCGGAAACGCGCACGGGTCCGTTCGTCTTTTCCGAGGGGCTGGCGGACGCGTTCGCGCGGGCGGCGGCGCTGGGATTTGATGCGGTGGAGGTTTTTCCCTCGTCGGCCGCGGAGACGAACGGCGACGAGCTGGCGGCGCTTTGCGCTAAACACGGGCTGAAAGTCGCCGCGATCGGCACGGGTGCCGGCTGGGTGCGGCACCGGCTGCGTCTGACGGACCCCGACGCCGCGGTGCGTCGTCGCGCGGTGGAGTTCGTCGCGGCGGTGATCGACCTCGCGGCGCAGTTCGGTGCTCCGGCGATCATCGGCTCGATGCAAGGGCGTGCGGACGCTCCGGTGACACGCGCGCAGGCGCTGGGCTGGCTCCGCGAGGCGTTGGAGGAGCTGGGACCGAGGGCGCACGCGCGCGGGACATTCCTGCTCTACGAGTTTCTCAACCGCTACGAGACCAACCTCTGCGTGAACACGGCGGAGGCGGTGGAATTGGTGGACTCGTTGCGAGCGCCCGGGGTGCGGCTGCTCTGCGATCTGTTCCATATGAACATCGAGGAGGCCGACCTCGCCGCGGCATTGCGTCTCGCCGCCCACCGCGTGGGCCACGTGCATTTCGCCGACTCGAACCGGCGCGCGGTCGGCCTAGGCCACACGGATTTCGCGCCTGTCATCGCCGCCCTGCGTGCGATCGGCTACTCCGGTTATCTTTCCGCGGAGGTTTTCGCGTGGCCCGACGCACCGCGCGCCGCGGAGCAGACCATCGCGAGTTTCCGTCGCGTGACGGCCGGCGACTGACTTCCCAACCATGCTCAAGCACACCCTCATCCATCCCGAGATCTCCGAGGTCCTCGCGCGCGCCGGTCATCACGCCAAGGTCCTGTTGGCCGACGGCAATTACCCGGCCTCGACGAAAAAGGGGCCCAACGCCCGCGTCGTCTCGATGAACCTCACCCCGGGTGTCATCACCGTCTCGCAGGCGCTGCGGGCGGTGTTGAGCGCGCTGCCGGTCGATGAGATGAACACGATGGGCATCCCGCCCGATGACCCCTACGCGGCGGCGGGCGAACCCAAGGCGTGGGCTGAGTACCGCGAGATCGCACGGGCCGCAGGAGTAAAGGCGCCGATCACACCGATCTCGAAGTGGGATTTCTATAAAGCGGTCGAGTCGCCTGATCATGTCCTGACGATCCAGACGGCCGATCAGGCGCTCTGGGCGAACGTATTGCTGACGGTTGGTTGCCGCACGGCCTGATTCGCCGCTGGCGCGCAGGGGAGTGCGGACGCCGTTTTTCGCGGGCGGATAACCGCTTGCGTCGCTCTCGGGCGGGACGTTTTCTCGCCGGTTTAAAACCGAGCAACGCCCATGTCTGAGATCACCAAGAGCTACGAACCGGGGGATGTGGAGAAGAAGTGGTACGCCAGCTGGCTGGCGGCGGGCGCCTTCGCGGGCCGGGTCGACGCCGGGCGTAACCCGTACACCATCGTCATTCCGCCACCGAACGTGACCGGCGTGCTCACGATGGGGCATGTGTTGAACAACACGCTCCAGGATGTGCTGATCCGCCGCGCGCGGCTCGAGGGCCGCTCCGCGATGTGGCTGCCGGGCACGGATCACGCGGGCATCGCGACGCAGACCGTGGTGGAGCGTGAGCTGCGCAAGCAGAAGAAGACGCGGCATGATTTCGGTCGGGAGAAGTTTCTCGAGAAGGTCTGGGAGTGGCGCCACGAGAAGGGCGGCATCATCCTCGAGCAGCTGCGCCGGCTGGGTGCCTCGTGCGACTGGGACCGCACCCAGTTCACGATGGACCCGCATTACTCGCGCGCGGTCCTGACGGTGTTCGTCGACCTCTTCCGCAAGGGACACATTTACCGCGGCAAACGCATGGTGAACTGGTGCCCGGTCTCGCAGACCGCGCTCAGCGACGAGGAGGTCATCATGAAGCCCGTGAGCAGCACGATCTACCGTGTCCGCTACGAGCGCGTCGACGCCCCCGGGGTCTTTGTGGAGGTCAAGACCACGCGTCCGGAGACGATTCCCGGCGACGTCGCGATCGCGGTGCATCCGGAGGATCCGCGTTACGCCGGCTGGATCGGCAAGAAGGTGCGCCGTCCGCTCGGACCCGTCGCGGAGATCCCCATCATCGCCGACACCGCCGTGGATCGCGAGTTCGGTACGGGCGCGCTCAAGATCACGCCGGCCCACGACAAGACCGACTTCGAGATCGGTCTGCGCCACAAGCTGCCGGTGATCGACGTCCTCCGCGCCGACGGCGTGCTGAACGAGCTCGCGGGGCCGGACCTCGCGGGAATGGAGCGGTTCGCCGGCCGCAAGCGGGCGGCGGAGATCCTCAAGGCATCCGGTGCGCTCCTCGCGGAGGAGAACCACGCCAATAATGTCGGCTATTCCGAGCGGGCGGATGTCCCGATCGAGCCGCGGCTCACGTGGCAATGGTGGCTGCGTTACCCGCGCGTCGAGGAGGCCAAGGCGGCGGTGCGCGACGGTCACATCCGTTTCCACCCCGAGCGCTGGAGCAAGGTGTACCTGCACTGGTTGGAGAACATCCAGGATTGGTGCATCAGCCGTCAGCTCTGGTGGGGCCACCGCATCCCGGTCTGGTACCGCAAGGGCCTCGACCGCGAGACGCTCACGGAGCAGGACCTGCGCGATCCCGCCAAGGTGCACGTCTCGTTCGAGGGCCCGGCCGACCCGGAAAACTGGACGCAGGAGGACGACGTGCTCGACACGTGGGCGTCGTCGTGGCTCTGGCCGTTCGCGACGCTCGGCTGGCCCGACCGCGAGGCGCAGGCGAAGCTGGGCCTCGATCATTTCTACCCGACCACGACGCTGGTGACGGGGCCCGACATCATCTTCTTCTGGGTCGCGCGCATGATCATGGCCGGCCTCGAGTTCATGCGACCCGGCGAGCCGATCGAGCGCCGTATCCCATTCCGGCACGTCTATTTCACCGGGATCATCCGCGACGCGCAGGGCCGCAAGATGTCGAAGTCGCTCGGCAACTCGCCCGACCCCCTCGACCTGATCGGCAAGTACGGGGCCGACGGCCTCCGGCTCGGGATCGTCTCGATCGCGCCGCAGGGCCAGGACATCCGCTTTCAGGAAGACCGCATCGAGAGCGGAAAAAACTTCTGCAACAAATTGTGGAACGCCTGCCGTTTCCGGCAGATGAGCGGCCCGGCGGGCGACAATTCCTCCGTGGAGGCGATCCTCTCCCGGCTGGAGCCCGCGCGTTTCGACGCCGCCGACCATGCGAGCCTCGACCGCATGCGGGCGACCTCGCGCGCGGTCGCGCGGTGCTTCGCCGAGTTCGAGTTCAGCGCCGCGGCGCAGGCCCTGTACGGGTTTGTCTGGAACGATTTCTGCGACTGGTACGTGGAGGTCTCGAAGGCGAAGCTCCAGGATCCCGCGACGAAGGGCACCTGCCTGGCCATTCAGGACCTCGTGCTGCGCCAGACGTTACTCCAGCTGCATCCGTTCATTCCGTTCA
>CAXRGI010000192.1:0-4693 GCA_964229935.1 Opitutales bacterium | reverse complement strand
AACCCCGCTTCCGAAGCCGAGCATGGGTGGCTCATCCTGGGGTTCAGTGCGTGGCTCCTGTGGCGCAACGTGCGGGCGACGCCGGCTGACGCCGTCGATTTCGGCGCGGTCTGGCCGGCGGCCTTCGCCCTTGCGGGTGGGCTCGCGCTGCACGTGCTTGGTTTTGTCGCGCAGCAGACGCGCATCTCCATCGTGGGTTTTCTGGTGATCCTGTGGGGCGTCCTGCGGCTGGGCGGAGGTCCGCGTTGGGGTCGCGCCGCCGCGTTCCCTATCGCGTTCCTCGTTTTCGCCATCCCGGTCAACGTCCTCGATTCAGTCGGCTTCTGGCTGCGCGTCTGGGTGGTCGACGCGAGCGCCGCCATCGCCCGCGGCGCGGGCATCGCGGTGCTGCGCAATGGCACGCAGCTTCTCGCGCCCGACGGTTCCTACAACTATGACGTCGCCGCGGCCTGCTCCGGCGTGCGGTCGCTCACCGCGCTCGCGGCGCTGTCGCTCCTCGCCGGTTACCTGCGGTTTCGCGGTCTGGGCCGGCGTGTACTCGTCTTCGCCGCCTGCTTTCCGCTGGTCTACGTTGGAAACGTCGCTCGCATCGTCGCGATCATCCTCGCCGCGCAGGCCGGCGGGCCGCGCTGGGGCGACATCGCCCACGAGGTGATGGGCTACGGGGTTTTCGCCATCGTCCTCGGCGGAGTCCTGGGCTGGGCCTCGCTCCTCGAGCGCCTGCGCCCCGAGACCACCCCGGCAACGGCCGGCGCGCGGGACCCACGCGGGGCCATCCCGACGGGCCAAAGTAACGTAATGGGCGACAAAAATCGGGAGCCGGGTGGCGCCGCAGGCGCGAGGGGCTGGGGCGTGGCCGCGGGGTTTCTCGGCCTGGCGGCGTTGGCGGCGGTCTTTCTGCGTGGAGTCGCGGAGCGGCCGGCCTCAGGGGCCGCGGGGGTCGTGCTGGCGAGTGGTGGGGTCGACCCGATCGAGCTTCCGTCCTTCATCGGCACCGAGTGGGTGGGGCGCCGCGCCGAGGTCAGCGCGGTGGAGCGAGAGATCCTACCGGCCGACACCGGCTACTCGCGCAAAACTTACGTGGCCGTGGCTGATCCGCGCCGGCAGGTGTTTTTCTCCGTCGTGCTCAGCGGCCGCGACCGCACCTCGATCCACCGGCCGGAGCTGTGTCTCGTGGGCCAGGGGTGGACGATCGTGGAGTCGGAACGCCGGTCTCTGGCGGTCTCCGGCGCGAGGGGAACGGCCGCCGCCGGGTCGATTCCCGTCACACTGCTGCGCGTGCGGCGCGAGGTCCCCACTTCCCGCGGGCGCGAGTCGGTGCCGCAACTCGTGGCGTATTTCTTCGCGGGCCCTGGGGGGGCCGTGGGGGGCCACGCCGCCATGGTGCGCCACGACGCGTGGAACCGCGTGAGGCACGGCCGCGCCGACCGCTGGGCCTATGTGCTCCTGCAGACTGACGCGCGGGAGGGTGACGCTCCGGCCCTCGGCCGGATGGAGGAAGTTCTGCGTGGCGCCTGGCCCGGGCTTTCGGTGACAGCAGGACAACCTTGATCTTGAGGTTTGGATGACGCCGCCTACGGTTCGCGCCTCTTGAATCCAGCAGGCGCAGCGGTTTTCGCCTTCCTGTCCGCCGAAGGTGAGCAGGTCTTCGATTGGGGGTTGGCCATCCTTTTCGTGGTGGTGGGCAGCGGCATCGGCTTCCTCATCGTCTGGTCGCTGACGCGGCATATCCGGCGGGCGGCGCACGAGCAGGCCGCGGAGTTGATCGAGGTGGCGCGTCGCGAGGCGGCGGTCGCGGCCGAGGAGCTCAAGCAGAAGGCGGAGTCCGAAATTCAGGACAAGCGCGCCGAGATGAACCGCGAGTTCGACCGCCGCGAGATCGAGAGCGACATCCGCCTGCGCGAGATCCGCGCGCACGAGGAGTCGCTGGCCCTGCTCGATTACCAGCTGGAGCAGCGGCAGGAGCGGCTGAACCGCGAGAATGTGGCGGTGCGGCAGGCGCGCGACGCCATCCGCGCGCTGTCCAAGGGCGTGCGGAAGCGCCTCGAGGGCGTCTCACAGCTCGACGGCGAGGAGATCCGCCGGCAGCTGCGCGAGGAGATCCTGCTGGAGTGCCAGGATGAGTTCCGCGCGCTCCGCCGCTCAACGCTCGAGAAGTCCGACCAGGAGCTGCAGAACGAGGCCCGGCGCGCGCTCATCTCCGCGATGCAGCGTCTCGCCAGCCGGCCCAACAACGACCTCACCTCGACGATCGTCCAGCTGCCCAGCGAGGAGATGAAGGGCCGGATCATCGGCCGCGAGGGTCGGAACATCAAATCGTTCGAGTCTGCCACCGGAGTCACGCTCCTCGTCGACGAGTCGCCGCAGATGGTCCTGCTCTCGTCCTTTGACCCGGTACGCCGCGAGATCGCGCGTGTGGCGCTCGACGGTCTGGTGAAGGACGGCCGCATCCATCCGGCCTCGATCGAGGAACACGTGAAACGCGCGCAGGACGAGATCGACCTCGTCACCACGCAGGCCGGCGAGGAAGCGGTCGCGCGGCTCAACATCAACGGCCTCCATCCCGAGATCATCCGGCTCCTCGGCCGGCTGCGGTACCGCTTTTCCTACAACCAGAACGTGCTCGATCACTCCGTCGAGACCGCGACCCTGGCGTCCCTGATCGCGAGTGAGATCGGTCTCGATCCCAACGTCGCCAAGCGGACTGGTTTGCTGCATGACATCGGTAAGGCCCTGCCGGGTGAGCTGGAGGGTAGCCACGCCACGATCGGCGCCGAGTTCATCCGCCGGTATGGTGAGACGCCTATTGTGGTGAACGCGGTCGCCGCGCACCACGAGGAGGTGAAGCCGGAGACCATTTACGCGGGCCTGCTCATCCTCGCCGACACCGTCTCGGCCACGCGGCCCGGGGCGCGGGCGGAGTCGATGACCGGCTACATCCAGCGGCTCGGGCGTCTCGAGAAACTCGCACTTTCGCTCGAGGGCGTGCAACAGGCGTTCGCGATCCAGGCCGGACGTGAGATCCGGGTGGTCGTTTCCCCGACGGAGGTCACCGACGACCGTGCCCGGGAGATTGCGCGCGAGCTCCGCAAGCGCATCGAGACCGAGCTGCAGTATCCCAGCACGATCCGCATCACGGTGATCCGCGAGGCGCGTTTCACCGAGACTGCAACCTGAGGCGAACCTCGCCTCGGGTGTCGCTCAGCTCTTGGGCGGCACGACTGGCCAACCGGACTTCTTCCAGTCGCCGAGGCTGCCGGCGTTGACGGCGCGGAAGCCCTCCGCGACGAGGGTGCGGGCCGCGATCGCGGAACGCCCGCCGGCCGCGCAATAGCAAAGGAGCTCGCGCCCGGCGTTTTTCTCGAGGAACGGCCGCCAGAGTTCACGGGAACCGCCGAGGTCGCTCAACGGTAGCAACACCGCGCCTTCCGCCACGCCGGAGCGCCATTCCCCAGGCTCCCGGACGTCGATCAGCACCGCCTGCGCGGACAGCACGCGCGGCGCGCATTGCCACGGGCGGAGGCGGGGCGCGGGGGTAAAAAGTGACTTGAGAAACTTGAACGGATTCATCGCTGCTGCGGGACAGTTGGTACTGGGGTCAGTCGTCGGGCGAAGCCGCGCTGGGAGCCGCCGGGTTCGAGGCCTCCCGCCCGGCGTTGGCCATGTAGTAGAGCACGGGGACGGCCATGCGGCTGATAAGCAGCGAGGCGATCTCTCCGAACATCAGGCTGATGGCGAGGCCCTGGAAAATCGGGTCGGCGAGGATGACGCTGGCGCCGACGACCACCGCCAAGGCGGTGAGGAGCATCGGACGGAAGCGCACCGCTCCGGCCTCAATCACGGCCTCCCGCAGCGGCAGGCCGTGCGTGCGTCGCAGCTCGATGAAGTCGACGAGGATGATCGAGTTTCGCACCACGATGCCGGCGCCCGCCATGAAGCCGATCATCGATGTCGCCGTGAAGAACGCGCCCATCGCCCAGTGTGCCGGCAGGATGCCGATCAGCGAGAACGGGATCGCCGCCATCACGACGAGCGGGGTGATGAAACTGTTGAACCAGCCGACCATGAGCATGGCGATCAGCACCAGCACCGCGGCGAATGCGATGCCGAGATCGCGGAATACCTCGAGGGTGATGTGCCACTCGCCGTCCCACTTGAGCGCGGGGTTCAGATCATCCGCGGGGAGGTTGAGATGATAGATAGGCAGGCGCTCATTCGTTCCCCCGAATTTCCGCGCGTCGAGTTTCCGCAGCTCGGAATCCATGGTGAACATCGCGTAGGCTGGGCTCTCCACCGCGCCGGCCACATCGGCCGTGACGTAGGTCACGGGCTTGAGGTTCTTGCGGTAGAGGTTCGGTCCGGCCGTGACGCGTTCCATCCGCACCAGTTCGGAAAGCGCCCCCAGCGGCGCCGTCGGAGCGCGCTCGGAGCGCACCCGCAGGTCGAGGAGCGCGCCGGGCTGGCCGCGGGCGGCGGCGGGCAACTCGAGGAAAATCGGGACGTCCTCGCGTTCGGCGGGAACGTGCAGGAGGTCCGCCGCGCGGCCCTGCGCCGCGAGCTGGAGGGCCTCGGCGAGCGCCGTCTCGCTGACCCCGTGCAGGGCGGCCTTCGATGGATCCGCGACGTAGCGCACCATTGGCTGCGGAGCCTCGACGTACCCGTCGATGTCCACGACGCCGGTGGTGCGCTCCAT
>CAXRGI010000191.1:0-6875 GCA_964229935.1 Opitutales bacterium | reverse complement strand
GGGACACGACGAGTGGACGGAATTGTTCGATCTGTCCGCCGACCCCTATGAGACGCGCAACCTCGCGCGCGACCCCGCGCACGCGAACCTGTTCGCGCGGATGAACGCCGACTTTGACCGAGAGGTTAAGGCGGTGGGCTACGTGATCCCCGATTACGCGGACAAGCCGGGCGAAGCGACGGCGCGCCCGACGAAAAAAGCCAAGAAGCAACCCTGACCGCCGGAGATGGCGGGCGAAAACCCGCCCCCCGGATCAGCGGTTCACGTGCACGACCTTCGCCGGCGGGAAGCCGTTGAAGTAGGTCGCGCTGGCGTGGCTGTAGGCGCCGATGTTCACGCTGTAGACGAGGTCGCCGCGTTCGAGGTCGGGCAGATTCTCGGCCATCGACACCACGTCGAGGGCGTCGCAGGTGGGACCAAAGACCGAGCAAATACTGGTGGGGCCCTTCTTGAACGCCTTCACCGGGTACTTGCAGTGGTCGAAGATCACACCCGAGTACGTGTGGTACACGCCGTCGTTGATGTAGTAGCAGGTCTTGCCGTCGCGGACGGCTTTACCCGTGACCTCGGCGACCGAGATGCCGCAAGGCGCCGCGAGGAAGCGGCCCGGTTCCGCCAGCACTTGGATGTCCTTCGGGAAAAGCCGGTCGATCTCGGTGTTGATCACCTTCGCCAGCTCGCGGAACGGACGCACGGTCGAATCGTAACGCGCGGGGAAGCCGCCGCCGATATCGAGCAGATTCATCTTCGTGTAGCCGCGGTCGCGCGCCTCCTGGAAGATGTTGGCCGTGAGGTTCAGCGCCTGGACGTAGTTGTCGAAATTCGTCGTCTGGCTGCCGACGTGGAAACTGATGCCCTCCACCGTGAGACCAGCGCGATCGGCCTCGAGGATCAGGTCGACGGCCTCGCCCGGCGCGGCGCCGAACTTGGACGAGAGCTCCACCATCGCGCCGGTGTTGGGAACCTTGAGGCGCAGCGCGAGGCCGGCGTCGGGCGCGTGCTTGCGGATCTTATGGATCTCCTCGCGATTATCGAAGGTGACGAGCGGCTTGTACTTGTTGAGCTCCTCCAGGGTATCGGTGGGCTTGGTCGGATTGGCGTAGATAATCTTGTCCCAGATCCACTGCTGCCGCTCCTTCGCGGGCAGGTGGCGGATGTTCTGATAGACCACCTGGAACTCCGGCATCGAGGCGACGTCGAAGCTCGCACCCTCCTCGAAGAGGGTGCGGACGATCATCGGATCGGAGTTCGCCTTCACGGCGTAATAGACCTGCACGCGGGGCAGGTGGCGGCGGAACTCGCGGTACGCCTTGCGGAGCGCGTCGTGGTCGATGACGAAGAGCGGCGTACCATGCCGCCGCGCCAGCTGCTGCAGCCGGGAAAGAGGGATCATCGGAGGGAAATCAGCCCGCGTCGGTGACGAGGAAGTTCTTGAACTGCCACGGATCCCGGAGGTCGAGATCCGGCTTGTTGTGGCGGACGAAGGTCTGGTCGCGGCCCTTGAGCGGCGTCCAGTCGGAGGACTTCGAGATGAAGCGGCCGAGGTACGGCCGGGAGACCCCGAGGATGTACTCGTGCGGCATGTCGTCGGGGACCACCACGCCCCGCTCGGGGTTCTCGATCATCCACATCGACGCCGCGACGACGGAGATCGCGACCTGCATGGTGGTCGCGTTCTGGTGCGGAACAAGGCGGCGCGACTCCTCGATGCTCAGGTCGGAGCCGATCCACCAAGAGTTGTAGGCGTGGCCCATGATCAGCGCGCCGAGGATATCGGAGCCGGCGGTGATCTCATCGTTCATGATGCGCTGGTTGGCGTTCAGCTTGTAATTGTAACCGCGCATCTCGTTCAGCGAGGCGATGGCCTCGTCGCACGGGCAGTAAGCGTAGTGCATCGTCGGCCGGTAAACGGCCTTCTTGCCGTCCCAGACGGTGAGCTTGTCGGAGATGGTGAACGCCTCGCCGTGGCGGACGACCATGCCGAGGATGTCGTAGTCGGGCACCCAGGAGCGCACCCAGGTGTTGATACCCATGCGGGCGAGACAGATCTGGTTGCGCGGCCCCTGCTTGTGCTGGAACGCGTGCGCGGGGAGCTGCTTCTCGTGCGTACCCCAGCCCATCTCGGCGGTCGTGGTGCCTTCCTCGCGGAAGCCCTCGATGCTCCAGGTGTTCACGAACTCGTCCACCTGCTTCGGCTGGTCGGTGATCTGGGTGTCGCGCTCGGAACAATGGATGACCTTCACGCCGAGCGCGCGCGACAGGTGGTTGAACTGCTGCGTGCGGATCAGCTCCTCGAGATTCTCCGCGGCGCGCCCCTTGACCTTGCGGTCCGCGATCAGGCTCTGGCCGATGTCGATCAGGCCCTGCTTCACGAAGTGCGAGATGAGCCCGGGGTTGGCGCCATGCTCGATAACCGCGGTCGGACCCGGCTCACTCCAGCGGGAGATCATGCGCCGCAGGTTCATGTGGCGCCAGTAGAGCGTCTTCTCCGTCGGATGCTGGTTCGGGCCGGCCGCGTAGGGATCCCACAGCTCGGTCGACGTGTTGATGTACTTCACGCCGTGGTCGTGGCACCACTGGAGGATCTCGCAGGCGTCGATGTTCCAGGCGAGATCGATGATGAGATCACCCCGGCTGGCGTGCTTCGCGAGCAGACGCCCCATGTTCTCGCGAGTCACACGGTCGCGCACGAAACGCACGCCCTTCGCCGTCCAGCGGGACAGCTTCGCCGAGCGGTCCTCGAAATCCATGATCGTCACGTTCCGGGCCGGCACCTTGAGGTGCTTGAAGAGGATCGGGAGCGTGCACTCCGCGACCGCGCCGTAACCGACGAACAGGATGCGTTGGTTGAATTCGATCATGATTTTTCGAGGAGGATGATCCGCGGAATGTGCGGACACGCGTCGAAGACTGACAAGAGTTTTCCCCGCCGCAAACGACGCGCGCGGAAAACGCCGCGCGCCGTCGCCGGCCTCAGGCGAGGCCCGCCGTCTCTTCGAAGCCGCACCAGAGATTCATGATCTGCACGGCCTGGCCGCTCGCGCCCTTCATCAGGTTGTCCTCGGCCGCGGTGATGACGAAATTCCCGGTGCGCGGATCGTGCACCGCGGAAAGATCGACGCGGTTGGTGCCCACGACGTGGGCGGTGTCGGGCGTCTCGCCGCTCGCAAGCACCTGCACGAAGGGCCGGCCCGCGTAGACCTCGCGCCATGCCGCGTACGCGCGCTCGATCGTCGCGCCCGGCGCGGCCGGCACGGTGATCGTCGTGGCGATGCCGCGCCGCATCGGCGCGAGGTGCGGGTTGAACTGGATCGCGGTGCGCGCACCGGCGAGGACCGCGAGCTGCTCCTCGATCTCCGCGAGGTGCCGGTGCGTCACCAGGCCGTAAGCCTTCAGGCTCTCGGCGCGCTCGCAGAAGAGATAGGTTTCCTCGGCCTTCTTGCCGGCGCCGCTCACGCCGCTGCACGAATTCACCACAATGTGCTCACGCGAGACGATGCCCGCGCGCAGCAGCGGAACGAGCGGCACGAGGATGCTCGTCGGGTAGCAGCCGGGCGCCGCCACCACGCGCGCCTCCTTGCGCCACGCGGGCGGCGTCAGCTCGGGCAGCACGAACCGCGCGTGAGGCAGCAGCTCGGGCGCATGATGCCGGCCGTAGTACTTTTCGTAGGTCGCGAGATCCGCGATGCGGAAATCCGCGCTGAGGTCGATCACCCGCTTGCCCGCGGCCGCGAGCGCGCTCGCGTAGGCCGCCGCCGCGCCGTGCGGCAGCGCGAGGAAGAAAAGGTCGATGTCACCCGCGGCCAGCGCCGCCGGATCGGAATCCGTGAACGTAAGCCCGCGGTCCGCCCCGCGCACCGCCGGGATAACCGCCGCGAGCGCTTTACCGGCCTGGCTGCGGGAAGTGACCGCCGCGAGTGTGACTCGCGGATGCTGGAGCAGAAGACGGACGAGAACTTCGCCCGAGTAACCGGAGGCGCCGACGATGCCGACTTTCATGGGCGGCGAAACTCGCGCGCGAAAAGCGGGGAATCCAGACAGATCTGAATTCCCCGCCGAAAGGATCAGGTCTCCTTGAACGGCGTTACCGCCGGAGGCGCCCTTAGAACGAGAGCGAGTAGGCGAGCGTCACCACCGAACGACCCACCGCGAGGGCGTTGGGCGTCTTTCCCGCCGTGCCCTGCTTGGTGTAGGCATTGCTGCCCTTGGCGTAAGCGAGACCCACGGTCAGCTTTGAATCCTTGCTCAGCTGGAACGGCAGCGATCCGCCCACCTGCCAGTAGTCACCCCATGACTTCACCGAGGGCGTGGTATTGTTGGCGGCCTCATCGAGCAGGAAGGTACCAAAGGTCGCGGCGAGCCCGAGCTCGGAGCCGATATCCTTCATCGGGATCGCGTAGCCGACCGTGAGCTCCCAGGTCGCACCCTCGAGGGTCATGTCGTAGTAGACCTTGGGCGTGAACTTCACGCCCTCGACCGTGTAGTTGAGCGCGAGGTTGGGCTCGAAGGTCGACTTGTAGAACCCGAGCTGTGTCGGGGCGCTCGGGTAAAAGTAAGCGGTGGCGCCGGGAACCAGCGTCAGGTCCTTGCCGAGGGCGATCGTGTACGAGGCGTAGAGATCGATCTCGGGGTCGGAGCTGTCCGGAACCTTGTCCTTCAGCACGAAGTTGCCCCAGACGCCGGCGGTGAAATCGCCCGCCGCGACCTCGATGGTCGGCTGGAAGCCCGCCCCGTTGAGGCGTTGGCCGCGGAACATGTAGTCGGAGACAAAAGCCCCGGTGGCCGTGACGGCCACGGCTGGGGCCGCGGCGGCAGCCGCGGGAGCGGGCGTCTGGGCCCGGCCGGCGGCGGAGAGGACGAGCGCTAACAATGCGATAGTGTAGTTTTTGTTCATGTGGTTTGCGGGCAGGGCTGCTTTTAAACCCGACCTGCCCCCCTCCTAGCAAGAGGCGGGCCAACCTTGCCGCCGGCGACCAAGCAGCGAAAAAAGAACCCACCCCGAGTTGCCTGACCACGGCGGCGCCACGGCTTGTTTCCGGCCGCCCATGAACCACCCTGCACTTATGCCCACCGTTGTCCGCGTCCCTGATTCCTTTGACGCCAGCCTTCCGGAAATCCCGATCCAGGCCTCGCGGCGCGACCTTGCGCAGACCCGCTGGCGGGCGCTCGCCGCAGACGGAACGCCCTTTGAGTTCGCACTGGAGCGCCCGCTTCGGGACGGCACAACGGTGGGCACGAGCCCGGACGCCCGCTATGTGGTTCGCCAGCAGCCCGAAAGGGTGCTCGCGATCCGTCTTGAGGTAGCCGCTTCAGCCGCCGCCGGAATCGGTTGGGCTTTGGGGAACGCGCACTTGGAGGCGTCGGCCAGCGCCAACGAGTTGCTCACGCCCGAGGGCGAAGAGGCCCGCGCACTACTCGGAAGGCTGCGCGTGCCCTATGAAGCGAAAGAAGCCGTGTTCATTCCCGGTCGTTTCGCCCGGGGCAAAATGGAGCCGGCTGAGCTTGGTTCCGGGCATCGACACCCCGGCGGCACCTGAGCTCGAGCGGAAGCGAAGCCAACCGCCGCCCGCGCGAACCGATTCAGCGATTTCCGCTGGAGCGACGGACGCGCGCCGCTGACAGACGTGAGCTCGAACGAGCCGCGATCAACCAGACCGCGGCTCCAAGGATCGCAGCGAACACCAACGTGGCGAAAGGATAGGACGCCAGATGGCTGAAGTCCCAGCTGAACTCACCCCCGCCCTCGTGGCCGTCGTGTCCCGGATGCGCCAACGCCACGGAGGCGATGAGATTCGACGCAGCGACGACCGAAATCAGACGGCGGGAGAGAAAGCTCATGGACGCAAAGAAGCGAGCGACGGAGCCGGAGGCCACAAAAAAGTCGGTCCGGGCGCCCCCGCTGCAGGGGGGGCCGGCGGAAACCGGGGCGGACTCAGCCCCGCAACGTGCCGGCGGCTTTCTCCGCCAGGAAGCTGGCGTAGGTTTTTTCCAGACCTTCGCGCAGGAGGATGCGGGCCCGCCAGCCGAGGCCATTCATCCGGGAAACATCCATGAGTTTCCGCGGAGTGCCGTCCGGCTTGGTCGAATCCCAGACAATGCGGCCCCCGTAGCCCGTGACCGCAGCGACCATTTCGGTGAGCTCGCGGATCGTGACATCCGTGCCGGTGCCGACGTTCACCCAGTCGGGCGGCTGAGGCAACTTCAGCAGGAAGGCGCAGGCGTCAGCGAGGTCGTCGACGTGCAAAAACTCCCGGCGCGGAGATCCTGTACCCCACGCCCCGACCTCGGGTCGGTCAGCCTCCTTGGCCTCGTGGAAGCGGCGGATCAGCGCCGGCAAAACGTGGGAGTTTTGCGGGTGATAGTTATCCGAGGGCCCGTAGAGGTTCGTCGGCATCGCCGAATGGAACAAGACCCCGTGCTGCTTGCGGTAGTACTGGCAGAGCTTGAGACCGGCGATCTTGGCGATCGCGTAGGCCTCGTTGGTCGGCTCCAGCGCGCTCGTGAGCAGGCAGTCCTCGGGCATCGGCTGCGGCGCGTGCTTTGGGTAAATGCAGGAGCTGCCGAGAAACAGCAGCCGCCCCACCCCGGCACGATAGGCCGAGTGCACCGTGTTAGCCGCGATCGCGAGGTTTTCGAAAAGGAACTCCGCCGGGTAGGTGTTGTTGGCGTGGATCCCACCGACCTTGGCCGCCGCCACGATCACGGCGTCGGGCTTCTCCTTCGCCATCAGCGCGTCGACCGCAGCCTGGTTGGTGAGATCGACCTCACGCCGCGAGCGGAGCAAAAGCTCGACCCCCGGCTCCGCCCGGAAACGCCGCACCAGCGCCGCCCCCACCATCCCGTTATGCCCGGCGATGTAGAGTTTCATGGCAGAT
>CAXRGI010000190.1:0-30842 GCA_964229935.1 Opitutales bacterium | reverse complement strand
CGTCAGGGCGCGCCGCGCGGCGCGCTCGGCCGCCGGCAGCGGCGCGCCGAGGTCGTCGAGGGCCTCGCCGAGGCGCGCCACCTGGGCGAACAGCGGCTGCCAGTCGACCCCGCGTGTCACCACCGGAACCTCGGCCGCGGTCGCGGATGCGACAGCGAGCAGCGGAAGAGCGCACCGGCGGAAAAGTTTTGGGAGCATGGGGAATAGGTTCGGGCTCAGAGGTCGAACGTGGCGGTCAGGATGAACTGACGTGGATCGACGATGCGGAAGGCGGCCGGGCGCCCGTTGGGATAAGCGCTGATGGCCTGGAGCCGGCCATCCTCCTGGAGATTGCGCACGTTCAACTGGAGGGTGCCCGCGATCTTGTCGGAAAAGAGGCGCCAACGGTACGCGACGAACGCGTCAGCGTAGAGGTGGGCGCGGTCCCAGACGGGGCGATCCGGATCAAGGTCCGTGATGACCGCGGGCAATTGCTGCACGCCGTAGTAGCCGATCGCACCGCGGTCCTCCCAGCGCAACGCGCCGCCGACCGTGAAACGCCGGAGCACGCGGTGGTCGGTCAGTCCGGCGAGACGCAGACTCGAAGCGAGATTGGCGCGGTAACGCCGCACCTGCGGCCGACTCTTGCCCTGCGAGGCGAGCGCCACGTTGAGGGGGGCGGTGACGTTCGCCGCCAGTAGCTGGGAGGCGGAGTTCAGGTTGCCGTAACGCTCGGTGAACCACGGCCGGTTGAGTTCCGGATCGATGATGCGCTGCCACACGGGAAGACGCTCCGCGATCCACGACACCAGACCGGGGGCGATGTTCGCGTTCAACGAGCGTTGCTCGGTCACATTCAGTTTCAGCGTCCACGAATCGCCCGGGTTCCAGTTGACCTCGACCTCCGTGCCGCGCGCCGTGATGTCCTCCGTCTCCCCGAGGTCGTCGGTGAGCGTGGCGAGAAACTTCCGGTCCAGTCCGGTGATGGTCGAAACCTGCGCGTCGATCTGGTCGGGCGTGAGGGTCTGGCCGCGGGAGCGCGCCGCGTTCACCACCCAGGATGTGGCGAGCGGAACCAGGTTGAACGGGGTCTGCGCCCGGTTGGGTGTGTCGAAGTCGAGACCCCGCACGCGGGTGGCGAGGGTGGCCGATTGGCCGTTGCGGGCGTTGATCTGGCGGGTCTCGTAGCGATTGACCCGCGCCACCAGTCGGCCGCCGAGAAGACGGGCGGTGAAACCCTGGTCGTGGCCACGGCCGGAGGGATCGGGCAGAGCCTTCAGTCTCAGATCCACCGCATAGGTGCTGGGAAGAAAACTGTTCGAGGCGTTGGCGTGGAGACTCAGCCAGGGCAGAACCTTGAGCACCGCGCCGGCTGTGCTGGTGTTGCCGCTGTTGAACGCCCAGTCGCGCGCGGCCCATTGACGCAGGGAGGCCTCGGTCACGCGGATCCCGTCCGCCTGCAGCGCGGGCGTGACACCCGTGGTGTTGTAGTTGCGGTCGTTGCGGAGGCCGAAGGTCGTGACCAGGCGTTCCTGCAGGAAAAAGCTCTGCAGCGTCGCACCGCGGGTCTTCAGGATGCGGTGCGTGTTGCCGCCCGCGGCCGTGGCATCGGTCGCCACCGCGGCTCCGAGGGTGGCGGTTTCATTGCGGATGTTGCCGGTCAGCGCGTTGCCCCAGCGGTAGGGATAGGAACCGAGGGCAAACGCGGCGGGGCCGTGATCGACGTTCTGGCCGGCGGCGTCGCCGACATAGTAGCGGAAATAGTTGATCGTGACGACCGTCGACGGATCCGCGCGGGCGACGCCGGGGGCCAGCCACTCGTGGTTGGAAATCAGCGCGTCACGGTAGGAGATCCGGCGCTGCACGGCGTCCTTGTACTCGCTGTATCCGGAAAGTTGGTGCCGACCCAGCCACCGGAGTCCCGGCTTCGCCTGCGCCGGATCCAGCGTGTACGCGAGCTGCAGACGCCACGTGTCGCGCACCAGGGGTTGCTCGTACGAGGAGGGGCGCCAGACGCCGATGTAGGTGCGTCCGAGGAGCGGATTCACGCTGCCGTCCGGCAAGCGTTCGTTCGCGTCGATGAAGAGGTTGCCCGCCGATCCCTGGCTGTCGGCCGTGCCGACCAGGTCGCGGCGGTACCGGTACGTGTCCTCCCGGAAAAAGCCCGCCTGCAGGGCGAGAGTCTGCAAGGGCGTGCGCAGGAAGATCTGCTCCAGTTCCAGCCGCGCGGTCCGGGCGGTGTCGCGCAGGCGGTTCACCGCCGCGAGGTTGATCGAGGACCAGTCGTACATCGCGCGACTGCTCACGTTCGGGTTGGCGGGAAAAAGCGGCTGGCCGGTGCGCACGTCCTCGGGCGCGGAGTTGACGAGAAACACGGCCTGGCTCCGGTCCGAAGGGCTGTTGGTCGCGGTCGCCTGCGTCGGCCCCCAGAAAGCGATCTGTCCGTTCCCATCGACAAAGACGGTGGAGTTGGTGCGGCCCGAGCCGGCGGTGTTGGCGAGTCCCGGGGGCAGGGCGGAGATGCCATACGTGCCTGCGCTGGTGACACCGTTGATGGTCACCCGAGAGGTCAGCGGATTCCAGATTGGAGAGCCGTTGTTGCGCCAGCCGGTGATGGCGTCACGCGGCGTCGTCGTGTTGGGCCGGTTGCCCTCGAGCGAGTACCAGGAGAAGGCGGCGCTCAGGGTTGTCTGGCGGAACGGCTTGTACCGCACCATGGCGTTGTAGCGGACGGCGTCGGTGCCCGCGGGCCGGCGGGTGAAGCCGTCGTGCTGCAGGGCGAAGCTGCCGCGCGCGGCGAGCACGCCGGGGATGAAGACGCGATTCAGGTCCAGCGTGGAGCGGTTGCCGCCGAAGCTGTCGACGCGGGCGGAAAGTTGGGAGCGGTTGCGCGTGAGGTTCGCGTTGGCGGGCTGCAGGTTCACGGTGCCCGCGGCGTTACCGAGCCCGAAGATGTTGGCGTTGGGGCCGCGGCTGATCTCCACCGAGTCGATATTGAGCGGATCCATCGGCACCCGGCCGCTGGTCTCGAAGTTGCCGAAAGAGAGGTTGGCCGGGCCCACCCCGCGGATGCGATTGGCATTCGACGGATCCAGCTGGGTGTTGTCGACCGGCGCGCCGTTCCGATCGAAAGAGTAATCGGTGAAGGTGCCGGTGCCCTCCGTGCCGGCCTCGTAGAGGAAGAGGTCGTTGAGATCGAGAATCGCGAGATCGGCGATCTGCTGCTTGGTGACGACGGTGATCGACGACGCGAGGTCCTCGAGCCGGGAGTTCAGCCGCGTGCCCGCCATCGTGTTGGCGGAGTAATAACCGCGCTCGCCGGAACCATCCACCTCGAATGGCGAGAGGATCACGGGGATATCGCGATTTGATCCTGCGGGTGTGGCCGCGGAGGCGGGCGCGGCAGCGCGGAGAACGTTCGTGGTGGTTAGAACGGCCAACGCGAGGATGGTGGCGTGGCGCGGTAAGACCGTCGTTTCTGGGCGCGGTGGGGTTGCCATTTTCAAGCGGGGAGCGGGTAGTTTGCGGGGGAGCACTCCTTGCTTAAGTAGGGAACTTCGTGCTCTAACGTGCGCGGACGGAACTCCAGCGCGCGAAAGGCGGCAATTCGTAAATCGACCGCGGGCGTCATGCGGGAAGCTTCGCGGCAACTTCCTGTTGCACCGTGCGCGGTGGCGCGGCACATCCACGGTCTTTCCCATGCTCGTCCACACCGTCTACTTCTGGCTGAAACCTGAACTCACCGCGGCGCAGCGCGCCGATTTCCGCAAGGGCGTCGAATCCCTCGGCGGCATCAAGGCGGTGAAGGCGATCTACGTCGGCACGCCGGCGAAAACCACCAAGCGGCCGATCATCGACGACTCCTACTCCTACGCGCTCACGGTCGTGTGCGACGACGTCGCGGGGCACGACCTCTATCAGATCGACCCGCTGCACCTCGCGTTCGTGGAGCGGTTCAAGACCTTCTGGAACCGCGTGCAGATCTACGACGCCGAGTAAGCGGCGGCGGAGGGCGCCGGAGCGCGCGGGCCGGGCCTCAATCCGGTTTCACCACAAACGGCGCGAAGTAGGCCGCCTGCGCGGCGGGGAAGCGCCCGATGAGGCGCACGGCGTCATCGAGTTGTTCCTCGCTCTGTACGTGTCCGACCGCGTGCAGCCGCGCGATGACGTCGTAGCGGGCGTGCGGCACCAGGAGCTCGGTGGCGGCGTGGGCCTCGGCGATCAGCTCGAGGCAGCGCTCCTCCAGCTGATCGAGGCCCTGACGGGTCAGCGCCGAGACGAACAACGCGTCCGGGGAAAGTGTGCGCGCCCGGGAGACCATGGCCGGGGTGGCCGCGTCGACCTTGTTGAACACGGTGAGCATCGTCTTGCCCGCGGCCCCCAGCTCGGCGAGCACCGCCAGCGTGGTGGTGTGGTGATGCTCGACGTTCGGATTCGTGACATCGAGCACGTGCACGAGGAAATCGGCGACGACCACCTCCTCGAGGGTGGCCTTGAAGGCCTCGACCAGGCCGTGTGGCAGGCGGCGGATGAAGCCGACCGTGTCGGTGACGAGCACCTTCTGGTTGCCGCGCAGCACGAGCTGGCGCGTCGTGGGATCGAGCGTCGCGAACAGCTTGTCGGCGGCGAGCACCTCCGCGCCAGTGAGGGTGTTCAGGAGGGTGGATTTCCCGGCATTGGTGTAGCCGACGATCGCGCAGGTCGGCACCGGCACGCGCTGGCGCTTGCGGCGCTGCACGTCGCGCTGCTTCACGACCCCGGCGAGCTCCGCCTTCAAATGGGCGATCCGGTCGCGGACGATCCGGCGGTCCTGCTCGAGCTGGGTCTCGCCTTCGCCGCCCATCGCCCCCTTGCCGCGCTGCCGGGAAAGGTGCGTCCACGCGCGGGTGAGGCGCGGGAGCGAGTATTCCATGCGGGCGAGCGCCACCTGGAGGATGGCCTCACGCGTGTGGGCGCGGTCGGCAAAGATCTCGAGGATCACCTCCTGCCGGTCGATGACCGCCATGCCCGAGAGTTCCTCCCAGTTGCGCTGCTGCGCGGGGGAAAGCGCCTCGTCGAACACGATCACATCCGCCTCCTCCGCCTTGGCGAGGGCGACCAGTTCCTCCGCCTTGCCGCTGCCGAGCAGGAGCGCCGGGGTGGGCCGCCGGAGCGTCACCAGCTCGGCGCGCGCCACCGTGATGCGCAGGTTCTCGACGAGTTCCTTCAGCTCCGCGAGGAGTTCGGCCGCCTCGCCGGTCTCCATCTCCGCCGTTTGGACGCCGATCAAGAATGCGCGTTCTAGCTTGGCGGGTTTGTCGGTCAGGAAATCGGCCATGAAGTCCCGAGACCGTGCCGCGGCGTGCCAGCGGCGTCAACCGGCCTGCGAGCGGGAGGCACCGTCATCCGGCCGCTTGACGGCGGAGAGGCGGGGTTCCCATGCTCTGCGGTGTGTTCCCCCGATCCATCCTTCTCCTCGCCGGCGCGCTGCCCGCGGCGCTCATGGCCCACGTAGATTTCACGCTGCCCCTCGGGCAGGTGACCGCGACACCGCTTCCGGCCGCCCCGCTCGGTTCCGGCGCCTGGCGCTTCCAGGTCGAGACCGGCTGGGCCAAGCTGCCCAAAGAGGTTTCCCTCGGGCCGACGCACGGTGGCGTGGTCGTCGACAAGGCCGGCAACGTGTATGTGTCCACCGACGCCGATAAGACCGGGATTCTCGTGTTCGACGCCTCGGGCCGCTACCTGCGCTCGATCGCGCCGGATTTCAGCGGGATCCACGGCATGATGATCCGTGAGGAGGGCGGGAAGGAATTCATCTACGCCGCCCACGTGAAAGGTGCGCAGACCGTGAAGCTGGGTCTCGACGGCAAGGCGGAGTGGACGCTCGGCGTGCCGAAGGAGAGCGGCTTCTACAACCAGCCGGCCGACCCCAAGGCCAAGGCGACCGCCTTCCGTCCCACCGCCGTGACGGTCGCGCCGGATGGCCGCATCTATGTGGCCGACGGCTACGGCGCCAGCGTGGTGCACGTGCACGGCCCCGACCGCCGTTATCTGAAGACCATCGGCACCCGCGGGGAGGGCGACAACCAGTTCAAGACCTGCCACGGCATCTCGCTCGACACCCGTTTTGGCGCGCCGCGGCTGCTGATCAGCGACCGTGAGAACCGCCGGTTGGTGCACACGGACCTCGACGGCAAGTGGCTCGGGGTTGTCACCACCGGCCTGCGCCGGCCGTGCGCGACGTCGATCCACGGTGACCATGTGGCGGTCGCCGAGCTCGAGGGCCGCGTCGCGATCGTCGACAAGGCCGGCAAAGTCGTGGCGGCGCTGGGCGACAACCCCGACCAGAAGCAGTGGGCGCAGTTCAAGCTGGCGCCGGAGTTCTGGCGCGACGGCATCTTCATCGCCCCGCACGGCGTGGCATTCGACCGCAAAGGCAACCTGATCGTGCAGGACTGGAACTTCGCCGGCCGAGTGACGATGCTGCGTCACGCGCCGAAGAGCTGATCGTTTCACCAACGACGTCCCCGCTTTTGTGAGCGGCCGCGGCCCTGTGCGCGGCCGCTTTTCTTTTCCAGCCCGCGGCCTCTTCCCAGGGCGCGATCAGCGTCCCCAGCCCTTGGATTCCGCGGATTTGCCAAGCCCGCGGGAATTGGATCCATGAATGGGGAATAGGCCCGCTCCCCGGAGTCGCCCTGGTTTCAACCCCTTTTGCTGCCCCATGAATTCCCTTCCTTCGTTCTTCGTTCGTCGCGCCGTTTTGCTCCTGTTGTTACTCGGCTCGCTGCGTCACGCGGCCGCCGCCGTTCCCGCCACCAGCGTCATCGAGGGCAGGGTGTTCAGTCCGGCCGGCGGCGAGTACCTCGCGCAGGCTCGTGTCACCGTCGAGGGCACCGGGCTGGAGGCGTTCACCGATGCGGACGGACGCTTCCGATTGACCGGGGTGCCCGCGGGGACGGCGCGCCTGCGCGTGGCGCACTCGGGGTTCCTCACCGCCACCGAGGAGGTGCCGGTGGCGGCGGGCGACGTCGCGCGGCGCGACATCTCGCTGGTCCTCGTCGCCGCGGGCGGTGAACGAGCGGTGGTGAAACTCGACGAGTTCGTCATCGCGACCTCGCGCGAGATGAGCGGCGCGGCGATGGCCATCAACGAGCAGCGGCACGCGCCGAACCTGCGATCGGTGGTGGCGACGGACGAACTTGGCTTCGTGCCCGAGGGGAACGTCGGTGAGTTCATCAAGTTCCTGCCCGGGGTCTCGATGGACAACATCGGCGGTTTCGCCCGCAACGTCTCGATCAACGGCGTGCCGCCGGACTTCGTGCCGGTGACGATCGACGGCTTCAGTGTCGCCTCCGCGAACCCCGGCGGCGGGACGGCGCGCTCGGTCTCGCTCGACATGCTCTCGATCAACAACCTCGCGCGGGTCGAGGTCGTGTTCTCGCCCACGCCCGACCAGCCCGGCTCCGCGCTGGCCGGCGCGGTGAACATGATCCCGCGCGGCGCGGTCGAGCGCGCGCGGCCGGTGCTCAATTGGAACGCGTACCTGCTGATGCGTGACAACGCGCGGGAGTTCCACCGGACGCCGGGGCCGCAACGGGCCGATACCCGCAAGGTCCATCCCGGGTTCGATTTCACCTACATCCGGCCGGTGAACGCGCGGTTCGGCTTCACGCTCTCGGCGGGCACGTCGACCAATTACCTCAACCAGGATTTCATGCAAAACACGTGGCGCGGGGCGGGCGCGGTGACCAACGGCACCACGTTCCCGCACACGACGCCCGACCGGCCGTACCTTTCGAGCTACCTCGTCCGCGACAACACCAAGCAGAGCACCCGCAACTCGTTCAGCGCGACCCTCGACTTCCGGCCCACCACCCGGGACCGCGTCACAATGGGTCTGCAGTTCAGCTCGACGGCCTTCGCGAACATGAGCCGCAACCTCACGTTCAACGTGAACGCGACCGACGTCGGCGCCTTCACGCCCTTCGCGACGCGGGGCCGGGCAGGCGCCGGCTCACTGACGCTCGCGAACACGGGTCAGACGCGCGACAACCGCACGGTGATGCCCACCGTGGTCTGGCGGCACAGCGGCGCGATCTGGCAGGCCGAGACGGGCTTCGGTTACTCGCGCGCCGCGCACACGTTGCGGAATATGGACCGCGGGCTCTTCAACAACGTCACCGCGCAGCGCACCGGGGTGACGGTTTCCTTCGACGACATATTTTATCTGCGGCCGCGCGTGATCACCGTGACGGATGGAGCGGGCGGCGCCCCGGTCGACCCGTACCGGCTCGATAACTACGCGCTCGTGTCGACGGCGGGCAGCGAGCAGCACAACTCCGACACGCAGCGCACCGCCTATGCCAACGTCCGGCGCGATTTCGCGTGGCGGATCCCGGTGGCGCTGAAGGCCGGTTTGGACCGCCGGCAGTCCATCCGCGACCTGCGCGGCACCAACGCCGGCTACACGTTCGTCGGCCGGGATGGCCGCGCGAGCACCACGACGGGCGCCAACGATGACAACGCCGGACCGTTCGTGGATCCCAGGGCGTCGCTGCGTGTGGCACCGTACGGTTTTCCGCGGGTGCAGTGGGTGAGCAGCGAGGCCGTCCTGGACCACTACCGCGCCAACCCCGGTCATTTCACGCCCAATGCCAACTCGGAGTACCGTTCCGAGGTGAGCGCCTCCAAACGCGCCCGGGAGACTGTCTCCGCCGCGTATCTGCGCGCGGACGCGGCGTTCCTGGACCGGCGGCTGCGTCTCACGGGCGGGGTGAGGGCGGAGCAGACGAACGTCGAGGCTGAGGGCCCCCTGACGGATCCGACGCGCAACTTCCAGCGCGACGCCCGCGGCAACCCGATCCTTGGCGCCGGCGGGCGTCCTCTGGCGATCGCCACCGATGCCCTCGCGGTTTCGCGGCTGACGTTCCTCGAGCGGGCATCCCGCTCGGAGAAGGAGTATCTGCGTTGGTTCCCGAGTTTGAACGCGAGCTTCAATCTGCGGGAAAACCTCGTGGCCCGGGCGGCGGCCTACCAGTCGATCGGGCGGCCCAACCTGAATCAGTACGCCGGCGGTATCACGTTGCCCGACACCGAGAGCGCCCCGTCCAGTTCCAATCGTATCACGGTGAACAACGCGGGGCTGAAAGCGTGGACGGCCCGGACGATCAACGCGCGTCTCGAGTATTACTTTGACGGCGTCGGGCAGATTTCCGCCGGGGTCTTCCGGCGGGACTATGAGAATTTCGCCTCATCGGCGGTGATCCGTCCCGGCGCGGACTTCTTCGATTTGTACGGCGTCGATGCCGCGACCTACGGAGCCTATGAAGTGGCGACGCAGCAGAACATCGAGGGTATCGTGCGGACGAGCGGGTTCGATGTGGCTTACAAGCAGTCCCTCACGTTCCTTCCCGCGTGGGCGCGCGGTCTGCATGCATTCGCGAACGCGAGTGTCCAGCGGGCGACGGGCGCCGCGGCGCAGAATTTCGCCGGCTACGTGCCGCGGACCTTCAATTGGGGGCTGAGTTTGACCCGGGTGAAGTACAACCTGCGCGTGAATTGGAATTACCGCGGTCGTCAGCGGGGCAATGCCGTGACCGGGACAGGCATCGAACCCGGCACCTACAACTGGGGGAACAAGAAGCTCTCCGCGGATGTGCAGGCCGAGTACCACCTGCGAAAGTCAGTTACGGTCTTCGTGAACTTGCGGAACGTGAACAACGGCACCGAGGACAACGAGATCGCCGGACCCAGCACCCCATCCCACGCGCAGTTCCGTCAGCGGGAGGACTTCGGTTCCCTCTGGACCGTCGGCTTCAAGGGGGCTTTCTAGGCGAACCCCGACTCCAGCCATGCCGCTCCTCCGACTTCTTTTGTGCTTGGTTGCCGCCGCACCGGTGGCGCACGCGTCCGCCCGTCCCAACATCGTCTATATCCTGGCCGACGACATGGGCTACGGTGACGTCAGCGTCCTCAACCCCGGCCGGGGCAAGATCCGCACGCCGAACCTCGACCGCCTCGCGGGGGCGGGGATGATCTTCACCGACGCCCACAGCGGGTCCTCGGTCTGTACGCCTACCCGCTACGGTTTGCTCACCGGTCGCTACGCCTGGCGCACGCGTCTCCAGCGCGGCGTCCTCGACGGAGCCGATGACGACCCGCTTATCGCGGAGGGTCGGCTCACGGTGCCGGCGTTTCTTCGTCGTCATGGCTACACGACAGCCGTCATCGGCAAATGGCATCTCGGATTCCGTTCCGAACGTCCGCCCGGAGCTCCGGTCCCCGCGGTTAAGGACAACGCGAAGCGTCGCATGGGCGAACTCGGTCTGCCGGTGGGGTCGCGCATCATCGGCGGCCCGGTGACCCGCGGTTTTGACTACTTCTGGGGCTGTTCCAACGCCCGCACGATGTCCGGTCTCATCGAGAACGAGCGGGTGATCGAGAACCTCCCGCCGGTCGAGATGCTGCCCCGCCTCGGGCGTCAGGCGGTTGATTACATCGCCGGGCGGGCGGCGGCGGCCCGGGCCGGCCGGCCGTTCTTCCTTTATCTTCCGCTGACGTCTCCCCACACGCCGATCCTGCCGTCCGCGGATTGGAAGGGGCGCAGCGGGCTGGGCGACTACGCGGATTTCGTGATGCAGACCGACGCCCTGGTGGGCGACGTGCTGCGAGCCCTTTCCGAGCACGGCATCGCCGATGAGACGCTCGTGATCTTCACCGCGGATAACGGGTGTTCTCCCCAGGCCGGAACTGGCGACCTGGAGGCGAAGGGGCATTTTGCCAGCGCGCGGCTCCGCGGCTACAAGGCCGACATCTGGGAGGGTGGGCATCGCGTTCCTTTCATCGCGCGTTGGCCGGGGCGCGTCCCCGCCGGCCGGACCAGCGCGCAGCTCATCTGCCACACCGACCTGCTGGCCACGCTGGCGGAGATGGTGGGGGAGCAACTGCCGGAGGATGCCGGCGAGGACAGTGTGAGCATCCTGCCCGCTCTGCTCGGCCGGGATCGCGCGCCGCTGCGAGAGGCGGTCGTGCACCATTCGATCAACGGCGTCTTCGCGATCCGGCAGGCCGAGTGGAAGCTCGCTTTCTCGCCGGGTTCGGGCGGATGGGGGAAGCCCGGGGACGCCGAGGCCCGTCAAGCGGGTCTGCCGGAACTGCAGCTGTACGACCTGGCGAACGACTTGGCCGAGACCCGGAACTTGCAGGCCGAGAAACCCGAGGTCGTGGCGAGGCTGACCGCGCTTCTGGACTCCTATGTCACCCGTGGGCGCAGCACGCCGGGCGCGTCTCGGCAGAACGATGCCGCCGTCGCCTGGCGCGAAAGAGCGCCGCGCGGGAAAGAGCGTTGAGTCTTGCGGTGCGCGCCGTCCGGACATGCCGGACGGGGGTCCAACGGTTGCCAGCTGGGTTGCTCCGCTTTCGCCCGATACTCTGGCTTTTTCCTTGGCGGTGAATTCCCTCTCTCTTGTATCGGCTCGCCCCATGACCGTCTTCTCCCGATCGACCGCCGCCGTTGCCGTGCGTGTGTCAGCCGTCGCGGCCCGTGCCGTGCCCGCCACCGGTAAGCTCGGCTACAACGAGTTCATCCAGCCTATCCTCGCGGAAAACTGCTTCAACTGCCACGGACCCGACTCCGCCTCTCGGAAAGCCAAGCTCCGGCTCGATCGGTTCGAATTCGCCACCAAGCCGCGCGGTGACGGCGACCTGCCGCCCGCCATCGTCCCCGGGAATCCGGCCGGCAGCCCGCTGATCGAGCGTCTGCATACGACAGACCCCGAGGAGGTGATGCCCCCGCCCGAGACTCACAAGCGTCTGCGACCCGAGGAAATCGCACTGCTGGAGCGCTGGATCAAAGAGGGCGCCACGTACGAGGAGCACTGGTCGCTGATCGCGCCGCGCGCGGTTTCCGTCCCCGCGGTGCCGCTGGCGCGTGACTGGGCGCGAAACCCGATCGACGCGTTTGTCGCTCAGCGCCTCGCCTCGGCCGGGCTCACTCCCGCGCGCGAGGAAATGCCGGCCCGTCTCCTGCGCCGCGCCGCGCTCGACCTCACGGGCCTGCCGCCGGCCCCCGCCGAGCTCGCCGCGTTCGAGGCCGACCGCGCGCCGGGCGCGTATGAACGCGCGGTTGACCGGATGCTCGCCAGTGACGCCGCCGCTGAACACTCCGCCCGCCTCTGGCTGGACGCGGTGCGGTACGCCGACACCCATGGCATCCACATCGACAATTACCGCTCCATCTGGCCCTACCGCGACTGGGTCATCGACGCCTTCCGTCGTAATCTCCCCTTTGACCAATTCACCATCGAGCAGATGGCGGGCGATCTCCTGCCCGGCGCCTCGCTTGAGCAGCGGGTCGCCTCGGGTTACAACCGCTGCCTTTCCACCACGAGCGAAGGCGGGGCGATCGCGGAGGAATACGAAGCGATCTACGCGAAGGACCGCGTTGAGACGATGTCCACCGTCTGGCTCGGGCTCACCACCGGTTGCGCTGCTTGCCACGATCACAAGTTCGACCCGGTCTCGCAGAAGGACTTCTACGCCTTGGCGGCGTTTTTCCGCAACAACACCATGCCGGCGATGGACGGCAACCGGCACGACACGCCACCGACGCTGTTCGTTCCGGCGCCGGGAGATCGCGAGGCCTGGCAGGGCGTGCAGTCGAGCATTGCGGGAATGCGGGCACGGATCGAGGCCCGGGCCAAGGAGGCCGATGCGGATTTCGAGGCGTGGCTGGGATCTAACCCCCGGCTGATGTCGCCGCCGATCAACCGCACGGTGGTGCGGTACGAGGCCCTGCTGGGCGCGGATGTTCCGGATGCCCCGCCCGCCTCCGAGGGCCCCTATGGTCTGGCGGAGCGCCTCGATGGTCGCGATCGCGTCGTCGGTGCGGCGGTCCCCTGGCTCCGCGGCTTGAGCAGCAGCGCGGGGCTTTTCGTGCACGCCGACGGCACGGCCAACGGCCCGCTCATTTCGTGCCGGGAGGAGGGGGAGAACGGCGTGGGCTGGGAGGTGTTCCTCGAGGACGGTAAGATCGGCATCTACATCGCCGACGGCACGGGCAGGGTGAAGGTGCGCAACGTCGGCCTCGCGCTGCCCACCGGTCAATGGAGCCATGTGCTGGTCGCCTTCGACACGGCCTCGGTGCGCAGCCGCACAGTCGAGGTGTTTGTGGGCGGTAAGATGGCGGTCAATTCGACCGTCTCGGCGTTTCTGCCCACCGACATTCGTCCGACGGTGCCGGTCCGGATCGGCTCCCGCGCCCCGGCGCCGGGCGCCCAGCCCGTTGTGCTAACAGGAGCGAATGTATGGGGGCAGGATTTCCGGGTCTACACGCGCGGATTCCAAGCCGATGACCTGAAGGTCTTCAGCGGTGAGCTTGAGGCGATGGCGGCTCTGAAGACTCCGGCGGACAAGCGCACCGCAGCCCACAAGCGCCAACTGCGCACACATTTCCTCCAGTCCATCGATCTTCCCAGCCAAGCCCTGGTCCGCGAACTGGATCCGTTTCTCGCGCAGGAGGACACGCTCAGATCCCGGGGCGGGCTCACACTTGTGATGGAGGAGAAAAAGGACAGCGAGCCCTTCGCGCACATCCTCAACCGCGGTGAGTATAACCAGCCGGGAGAAAAGGTGGCGGCGAGCACCCCCGGCGCTCTACCGCCGTTGGCGTCCGACGTACCGCGCAACCGGCTCGGCCTCGCGAAGTGGCTGATGGCGCCGGAAAACCCGCTCACGGCGCGGGTCACGGTGAACCGTATTTGGCAGCAATTCTTCGGAGTGGGGCTGGTCGAATCCGCGGGTGATTTCGGCGTCACCGGTTCGCGTCCCTCGCACCCCGAGCTACTGGATTGGCTGGCCCTGCATTTCCGTGGCTCTGGCTGGGATCAGCGGGCCCTGACGCGACTCATCGTTACCAGTGCAACTTACCGCCAGTCCGCGGCGGCCTCCCCGGCGCTGCTCGAGAAGGATCCGGCAAACCGGCTGCTTGCACGCGGGCCCCGTCACCGCCTCGACGCCGAGCAACTGCGCGACCAGGCGCTGGCCGCCTCGGGGCTGCTGGTCTCGCGCCTGGGTGGTAAGCCGGTGCGGCCCTACCAGCCGGAGGGGATTTGGGAAGATGTCGCGATGAAGGAGTCGACCACGCGCTTCTATCAGCCCGACGCCGGGGAAAACCTTTATCGTCGCTCGCTCTACACGCTGTGGAAACGGACGGCGCCGCCTCCGGCGATGGATATCCTGAACGCGCCGAGCCGTGAAGTGTCATGCGTGAGGCGAGACCGTACGAACACTCCGCTGCAGGCGCTGGTTACCCTGAATGATCCTGTCTTCGTGGAATCCTCCCGGCAACTCGCCGCGCGGGCGCTGGCGGAGGCGCGTTCGACCGACGCCCGCCTTGATCATGTCACTCTCCGGTTGCTCGGTCGCAAACTGGGAACCGCGGAGCGCCCGGTGGTCCGCCGGACGCTCGAGCGCGCGCTTGCAACGTACCGGGATGACCCCGCGGCCGCGTCGCGCCTGCTGGCGGTCGGTGAATCCCCCGTCCCGGCCGCTCTGGCGCCGCCGGAGCTCGCCGCATGGACGCTGGTCGCCAGTCAGATTCTCAATCTCGACGAATCCCTCACCAAGTAGCCGCCGCCATGACGATCCTTCCTCCCGACTGGCACGACACGTTCTCGTCCTACAACGCGGCGCTCACGCGCCGGCAGTTCTTCCGCCGCTCCGGCACCGGCCTCGGCGTCGCCGCGCTCGCCTCCCTGCTTGGTCCCCGCGCGCTCGGAGCGGACGAGGTCCCTGCGGCCTTGGCTGAACCGTGGCGGATCGCGCCCAAGGCGAAGCGAGCGATCTACATCTCGCTCATTGGCGCCCCCTCGCAGCTCGAGCTTTTCGATTACAAGCCGCACCTGGAGACCCGCTTCAAAGAGGATCTCAAGGATTGGCTGAAGGACCAGGGCGAGCGACTGACCGGCATGACCGCGCGCCAGGCTTCATTCCCCCTGGCGCCCAGCCGGTTCAAGTTCGCCCAACACGGGAAGAGCGGCATGTGGATCAGCGAGCTTTTGCCGAACATCGCGCGGATGGCGGACGACATCTGTGTGATCCGTTCGATGCAGACCGACGCGATCAACCATGAACCGGCCAATCAGCTGGTTTACACGGGCTCGATGCAGAACGGGAAAGCCTCGCTCGGCTCCTGGCTCGCCTACGGGTTGGGCTCGATGAACCGGGACCTGCCGGCGTTCGTCGTGCTGCACGCCAAGCACTCGAGTCCGTTCTCCAACGTGCAGGCCATCTCGGCGCGGTTATGGGGTTCGGGCTTCCTGCCCGGAAAGCACGCCGGCGTCTCGTTCCGTCCGTCGGGCGACCCGGTCTTGTATCTGAACGACGCCCCGGGGATCCCGCGCGAGTTGCGCCGCGAGATGCTCGACGGCCTGGAGCAGCTCAACCGGAGGAGCTACGAGGCGCTGGGTGATCCCGATATCCAGACGCGCACCCAACAGTACGAAATGGCGTTCCGGATGCAGGCGAGCATCCCCGAGCTTGCGGACCTTTCCAAGGAACCTGATTCAACCTACGCCCTCTACGGAGAGGACGCCCGCGTGCGCGGCACCTTCGCCAGCTCGGCGCTCATGGCGCGTCGTCTGGTGGAGCGCGGGGTGCGGTTCGTGCAGATCTTCCACCGCGGTTGGGACCAGCACGGTTCCCTGCCGCGCGACATCAGCGCGCAGTGCAAGGATGTCGATCAGGCCTGTTACGCGCTCGTGCAGGACCTCAAGCAGCGCGGGATGCTCGACGACACGCTCATCATCTGGGGCGGCGAGTTCGGGCGTACGGTCTACTGTCAGGGCGCGCTCACCGAGACGAACTACGGGCGCGACCATCATCCGCGCTGCTTCTCCATCTGGCTGGCCGGGGGCGGCATCAAGGGTGGCACGGTCCACGGTGAGACCGATGAGATGTCGTACAACGTGGTGCGTGACCCGGTGCATATCCGTGACCTCCACGCGACCATCCTGCAGCTGATGGGACTTCATCACGAGAAGCTCGCCTTCAAGTTCCAGGGTCTCGACCAGCGTTTGACCGGGGTGCTGCCGGCGAAGGTGGTGCAGGGCATCCTGGCCTGAGCCGCCGGAGGTCATGTCTGCGATCCGCTGGTTTCTGCTGACGCTCGTGACGCCGGCGGCGGCGGTCGCCGCCGATGCACCGGCGAGCGTTCCGGAGAAGATCGAGTTCAACCGGGACGTCCGTCCCATCCTTTCCGACAAGTGCTTCCTTTGTCATGGCCCCGACGCCGGCACGCGGAAGGGGAAGCTCCGGTTGGACGTGAGGGAGGATGCGCTGGCTAGGAATGCATTCGTGCCGGGCAAGCCGGCGGAGAGCGAGATGCTAGTGCGGATCCTTTCGAACGAAGGAGACGAGGTGATGCCTCCGCCCGAAACGCACAAGGCGGTGGATGCGCGTGAGAGGGCGGTGCTGGAGCGATGGATCGCGCAGGGTGCCACCTACCAGCGGCACTGGGCCTACGAGCCACCGGTCAAGGCGGTGATTCCCCCGGGGGCGAACGGCGTGGATTTCCTCGTCGCGCGTCGACTGGCCGAGGTCGGCCTGAATCCTTCGCCGGAAGCGAACCGCCGCACGCTGATCCGTCGTCTTTATTCGGATCTCATCGGCCTGCCTCCGGCTCCGGCGGACGTGGTGGCCTTCGAAAATGACGCTTCCCCCGATGCCTACGTGCGCTTGGTGGAACGCCTGCTGCAAAGCCCCCATCACGGGGAACGCCTGGCGCTCGGCTGGCTGGATGTCGTGCGTTACGCGGACACGATCGGCTACCACAGCGACAATCCGCGCAACGTCTGGCCTTACCGGGATTGGGTGATCCGGAGTTTCAACGCGAACAAGCGCTTCGACCGGTTCACGCTCGAGCAGATCGCGGGCGACCTTTTGCCCGATGCCGACCGCGACACCCGGGTGGGCTCGGCTTTCAACCGGTTGTTGCTTTCGACGGAGGAGGGTGGCGCCCAGCCGAAGGATTATGAGGCACGCATGCTCACGGACCGGGTGCGGGCGGTGGGGGCGGCTTGGCTGGGGCAGACCACGGGGTGCGCGCAATGCCATGACCACAAGTTTGATCCGTTCACGATGCGGGACTTCTACGCCCTTGGCGCCTTTTTCGCCGACGTGAAGGAGGCCGCGGTGGGGCGTCGTGAGGATGGGATGCTGGTGCTCGACGCGGAGCAGGAGAAGCGACTCGCGAGCTTGGATGCGACGGTGGCGGAGGCGCGTCAAAAGACGCGCGCGACCGAGGGCGCGACAACGGTCGCGCAGGAGGAATGGGAAAGTGCGATCGCGGATGGCCGGGCGGGGCTGGCGGAGCTTGAGCCCGGAGCCAAGCCGGCCGCCGCGAGGCTGCGCGCCGCGCGGTCGGTGGAGGCGGCGCTGCGCAAGCCGGCGGTGGAAAGACGGCCGCGGGAGAAGCAGGCGGTGCGGGACTATTTTCTGGCCCACGTGGAGCAGGCCCATCGGCCGGTGCGCGAGGCTCAAGCCGAGGCCGAACGCGCGCGACAGGCCTACTACGAGACCTTGCCGAAATGCCTGGTGACCGAGTCGGCGCCGGAGCGCCGCGTGGTGCGGATGCTGCCGCGGGGAAACTGGATGGATGAGAGCGGGGAGATCGTGCGCGCCGCGTTGCCGAGCTACCTGCCCGGGCCGGATTTCGGCGGGCGTGAACCGACGCGTCTCGATCTGGCGCGGTGGCTGGTTTCCCGCGAAAACCCCCTGACCGCGCGCACGGTGGTGAACCGCCTGTGGAAGCAGTTTTTCGGCACGGCGCTCAGCCGCGTGCCCGATGATCTGGGCGCGCAGGGCGAGCCTCCGCCCAATCCCGCGCTACTGGACTGGTTGGCCTGCGAGTTCATGGACAGCGGCTGGGACGTCCGGCACATCGTCCGCGCCATCGTCCTCAGCTCCACCTACCGCCAGACTTCCGAGGCGACACCGGAACAGATCGCGCGGGATCCCTACAACCGGGAGCACGCGCGGCAGAGCCGGTTTCGCGTGGACGCGGAGTTGGTGCGGGACTCCGCGTTGGCGGTCTCCGGCCTGCTGGTTCCAAGGATCGGCGGCCCGAGCGTTAAGCCCTACCAGCCCGATCATTATTGGGAGAATTTGAACTTTCCGCCGCGCTCCTATGATACTGACACGGGCGAAGCCCAGCATCGGCGCGGTCTCTACGTGTGGTGGCAACGCACGTTCCTGCATCCCAGCCTGCTGGCCTTCGACGCGCCGAGCCGCGAGGAATGCGCGGCCGATCGCAACCGGTCCAACCTGCCTCAGCAGGCCCTCGTGTTGCTCAACGATCCAACCTACGTGGAGGCGGCACGGGTGTTCGCCGCACGCATCTTGGTCGAAGGAGGTCGGGACGAGGGCGAGCGGATCCGTTGGGCGTGGCGACGTGCGCTGCAACGGGAACCGCGCGCGGAGGAGATCCGGGTGGCGGAGGAGTTACTGGCGGCGCAGGGCGCGGTTCACCGGAAGGAACCCAAGGGAGCCGGGGCGCTGATTTCCACGGGTCAATCCCCGGTGCCGACGGGACTCGACCCTGTCGAGGTCGCGCAATGGACCCATCTGGCCCGGGTGCTGTTGAATCTCCACGAGCTGATAACCCGATCCTGAGCGCGCCATGAAACCGGAACCGTACTCCCCGTTTACCCGCCGCGCCTTTCTTGGACGCTCCGCGCAAGGTGTGGGCACCGTGGCGCTGGCCTCGCTTTTGGCCGGGGGAAAGCTGTCCGCGGCGCCGGCCCGCGGGGTGATCCAGCCCTTGCCTTTGCCGCAACGGGCCAAGCGGGTCATCTGGCTGACGATGGCCGGCGGTCCCTCCCAGCTGGAGACGTTCGACCCCAAGCCGAAACTGGCGGCGATGCACGGCCAGCCGATGCCGGAGAGCCTCACCAAGGGCCAGCAGCTGGCCCAGTTGCAGGGGCAGGAGCTCCTGTGCCACGCACCGCAATTCAAGTTTCAGAAGTTCGGCCGCGGAGGAGTGGAGATCAGCGAGCTCTTCCCGCACATCGGCTCGATCGTCGACGACATCTGCCTGATCCGCTCGATGACGACCGACGCGATCAATCACGATCCGGCGCACATGTTCATGAACACCGGCTCGCAGATCGCCGGGCGTCCGAGCATGGGGGCCTGGGTGAACTACGGCTTGGGCAGCGAGGCGGAGGACCTGCCGGGTTTCGTCGTGATGATCTCCACCGGCCCCGGACGCTCGCCCCAGCCGGTGGCGGCGCGCCAGTGGAGCAGCGGATTCCTGCCGAGCCGGTTTCAAGGCGTGCAGCTCCACGGCCGTGGAGACGCGGTGCACTACCTCGGGAATCCCGCGGGGGTCAGCCGGGGTACGCAGGAGGCCGACATCCGCGCGATCAATGTCCTCAACCGCCAGCACGACGCCCTGGTGCGCGATCCCGAGATCGCCACGCGCATCGCGCAGTACGAGATGGCGTTCCGCATGCAGGCCAGCGTGCCGGAGCTCACCGACCTCCGCGGCGAAAGCGCGGCGACGCTCGAAATGTACGGCTGCGTGCCCGGGGATGGTTCCTTCGCGTCGAATTGCCTGCTTGCCCGGCGCCTTGCCGAGCGGGGCGTGCGTTTCATCCAGCTTTACCACCGCGATTGGGACCACCACAGCCAGCTCGTCGAGGAACTGCCGCTGCGCGCCCGGGAGACGGATCGCGCCTCCGCCGCGTTGATCAAGGACCTCAAGCAACGCGGGATGCTGGATGACACCCTGGTGGTCTGGAGCGGTGAGTTCGGGCGAACCCCCATGGCGCAGGCCAACAAGGGTTCGACCGGACGCGATCACCACAACAAGGCGATGTCGATGTGGCTCGCGGGAGCGGGAATCCGGCGCGGGCAGGTCTACGGATCAACCGATGACCTGGGCTACGCCGCGATGGAGAACGTCTGCACCGTGCACGATCTTCACGCGACCATGCTTCACCAGCTTGGGGTGCGCCACGACGCGTTTTCCGTGAAGTTCCAGGGTCTCGACGCCCGTTTGACCGGGGTCGAGGGGGCCAACGTCATCGAAGGCATCCTCGCCTAGGCTTACCGCCAGAAAGCAAAAAGGCCCGCCGGGGCGGGCCCTTGAGCACGGGTCACTTCTTCTGCTTGGCCGCCTCGGCCTTAGCGGCCGCCTCGATCTTGGCCGCCTCTTCGTCGGTGACGAACATGTAGACGTGGGCGGTCTCGATCACGACGGTGTAATTACGGTCGATCGAGAAGCCGTAAGTCTTGCGCATCTTGTCGTTGTTCTCGTTGAGCTTCGATAGAACGGAGTCCAGCTGGGACTTCAGTTCCTTTTTGCGGTTGGCGTCCGACTCCTTGTCGTGCGCGGCATTGAGTTCAATCACGGCCTGTCGCTGCGCCTGCATAAGCTGTACGTTGGCCTGAAACTCGCGGTTGGCCTCGATGGAGTTAAGGGTCGAAACCCGGACAAGCTTCTGCACGCGAGCCTCGTTCGCCGGCACGGTGTTTTTCGGGGCAGCTTCGGCCGCAATCACAGCGGCGCTGGCGGCTAGCGTTAGACTAGTTGAGATCACACGGATGAGTTTGATGTTCATGAGAAAAGAAGGTTTAGAAAGAGACCTGTTCGAGGAAGCGCATGCTCTGCGGGATCTGCTCGGGCGCGGTGGGCGACTCATCCTCGATGAAATAATATTTAACGCCGGCCTTCCGGGCGGCGGCGAGGATCGCCGGCCAGTTCATCTGGCCCGTGCCGAGGACCACGTCGTTGGTCACGTCGGTCTTTCCGACCAGACTGCCGGTCGGCACGCCTTTCTTCAGGTCCTTGAGATGCATGAGCGACCAGCGTCCCGGATACTTGTTGAGCAGCTTCACCGGATCCTGCCCGGGAAACACCGTCCACAGCACATCCATCTGGAAGCTCACCAGCTTGGGGTCGGTCTCACGGATGATGAGATCCATCAGCGTCTCGTTCCCGAGGGGATAGAACTCGAAGCCGTGGTTGTGGTAGAAAAACTTCAGGCCGTGCTGCGCGAGCACCGCGCCGGCGCGGTTGAAGACAGCCGCGATCTCGCGGGCCTGCTTCTCGTCGAGCGGCGCCTTGTGGTCGGCCCAGGCGCAACCGGCGAACTCCAGCCCGAGCGCCTTGGCCTCCGCCGCCACCGCCTCGGGGTTTTCCTTGAAGCGCTTGTAAGGGAAGTGGCCGCTCACCGCCTTGATGCCGCGGTCCGCGAGCAGCTTGAGGAGTTGTTCCGGCCTCAGGTTGTAGGTGCCCGCCAGCTCCGCATAGCGGATGCCATAGCCTTTGACCGCGTCGAGGGTCTTGGGCGCGCCGTTGGCCGCGAACTGGGCGCGCAGGCTGTAAAGCTGCAGGCCGACCGGACCTTGGAACGACTTGCCGGTACCGGGTTCGGCGGCGAGGGCGGCAGCCGCGCCTGCGACGACCAAGTGAAGGGGAATCAACAACCGGAGCAGGGATTTCATGGCGGGTTGGGAGTAGGGAAGTTGAGAGCGCGCGGGCGTCGAACCGATGTCAAGGAGCGCCTTGCCTCGCGGGGCGCAGTAATCCTCTACGAGCCAGCCACTCGGCCGCCCGGGCCGGCCACGTGGTCACCGGCAACTCCGGGACTGGCCGCAGTCCATAGCCGTGCCCACCCGCGTCGTAGACGTGCACCTCGGCGGAGCCGCCGTGCCGGCGAAGCTCGGCGGCCAGCAGCAGCGAGTTTTGCACGGGGACTCCGTCATCGAAGGCGTGCACCAGGAAGAAGGGTGGCGTGCCGGCGCCTAACTCGACCGCGGAGCGGAAGGTGGTTTGGCCGCGTTCCACGAAGCCGCCCGGGTAGATGAGCAGCGCGAAGTCAGGCCGGCAGGAAACCCGGTCGTTCTCATCCTGCGCCGCGTAGTGGCGCTTCTCCCCGGAGAGGGCGGTGTAGCCGGCCGTGACTCCGCCCGCGCTGAATCCGAGGATGCCGATGCGTCGGTCGTCCAGCCCCCACTCGGAAGCGCGCCGCCGCACCATCCCTACGGCGCGCTGCGCATCCTGCACCGCGGCGAGCCAGCGCTGCACAGGATCCCGGGCTGGAACGCGGTACTTGAGCACGATCCCCGTGACGCCAAGTCCGTTCAGCCACTCCGCCACTTCCGTGCCCTCCAGGTCGTAGGCGAGGATGTTGAAGCCTCCGCCCGGGCAGATGATCACGGCGGTGCCGGTGTCCTTTTCCGGCGCCGGACGGAACACGGCGAGCTGCGGCCGGCTGACATTCCCGAGCTTGATGATGCGGCGTCCCGCAATCAGCCGGTCGGTGTCCTTTGTCTGGTCGGCTTCCGGAGGCAGCGGCTTCGTCTCGCCCGGCGGTGTTCCGGGCCAAACGTCGCGGGTGGGTGTCGGGACGGCGGCGGAGACGGCCGCGGACAGGGCGGCGATTATGAGCAGGGGGCCCGCGACGAGAAAGCGGCGATTCATGGGTCAGTCCTTCGCCAACGCGTCGCGATCGCGGGCGGCGACTTGGGCCAGCGTTCCGAGCAGGTCGCGCAGGCGCGCCGGCTGTTCGGTGGCGAGGTTACGTTTTTCGCCAGGATCGGCCGCTAAATCGTACAGTTCGTGGGTCGCCTTGGCGCCGTCACCCGTGACAATGAGTTTCCAATCTCCCACCCGGAGCGAGCGCGCGCGCCAGCTTGGCGCCACCGAATAAAGCGGACGCACCGGTGGTGCTTCGTGACGGGTCAACAGCGCGGAAATGTCGGTGCCGTCCCATTTGGGGTCCGCGGCCGGCCGGTAGCCGGAGAGCGCCGCGAAGGTGGGAAGCCAGTCGATGATCTGCACGGGCGTCTCGATGCGGCCGGACCGAAGTCCGGCCGGCCAGGAGACGACCGTGGGGACACGAATGCCGCCCTCGTGGAGATCTCCTTTCTTGCCGCGCCACGGAAGGTTGCGGCCCGGCAGAGGTCCGGAAGGGCACTGGTCGTCCGGATAGGAGGTATCATTGTTCTGCGCTGTGCTCCCGCCGTTGTCGCTCGTGAAGACCACCACCGTGTTGGAGAGACGTCCCGTGCGCTCAAGCGCGGCCAGGATGCGGCCGACTCCGTCGTCGAGATGCATGATGGAGGCCGCGTAGTGCCGCGCCACTTCCCCGGTGATCCCCGCGGGTACGCGAGCCAGCCACTCCTCGGGCTCACGCACCGGCAGGTGCACCGCCGTGTATGGCACGTAGAGGAAAAACGGACGGTCCCCGCGGGCCTCGATCCATGAAACCGCCTCGCGGGTGAGCAACGCGGTGACGTGACCCTCCTCGCTAAGAAGCCGGCCGTTGCGATGCCACGTCTCGGAGTAGGGGCCTTTCTTGTATTTGTGGCTGTAGGGCGAGACGCCGCCGGCCAGCGAGCCGTAGGCGTGATCGAAGCCGAAGCGGTTCGGACCCTGCTCCGGTTTCGAACCCAGGTGCCACTTCCCGACCAGGGCGGTGTCGTATCCCGCCGCCTTCAGGGCGCGCGGCAGGGTGAGGGTATCCCAAGGAAGGGCGCGCTCGTTCTGGGGGTTGGTGACGCCGAAGCGGCTCCAGCAGCGGCCCGTCATCAGGCCGGTTCGCGTGGGGCTGCAAACGGGAGCGACGTAGTGCGCGGCGAGTTCCAAGCCCTCCCGGGCGAGCCGGTCGAGGTTGGGGGTCGGAGCATTGCCTCCGTGGAAGCCGACGTCTCCCCAGCCGAGGTCGTCGGCCATGATGAAGACGATGTTGGGTCGCGAGGGAGAGGAGGCGGCGAACAGGAACTGGACTGACAGGAGGGAGGCGGCCGCGGCGGCGAAACGGAACGGGTTCATGGGCGGCAACCGGTTCAATCCGCCTTCTTTTTGGATTTCTTCTTCTCGGGCGGCGGATTGCCCCCGAACTTGGCCGCGCGATCGCGCTCGTGGAGGTCCGTGCGGGAAAACGTGCCCTCGACGACGGGCGTATGCGCGGCCTTCGCGTAAGCCTGCAGCCGCGCCAGCACGTCGGGATGCCGGGCGGCGAGGTCGTTCCGTTCGCTCACGTCGCTGGCCAGATTGTACAATTCCCACGGGGCGTCCGGTTTCATGCGGATGGCTTTCCAGTCTCCGGCGCGCACCGCGGTCTGGCCGACGAACTCCCAGTACAGGTATTCATGGCGCCCCTGCTTCCTTCCGGCGGCGGACTCGCCGAGGAGTTCCGGCACGAGGCTTAGTCCGTCGATATCAGCGGGAATCCGGGCGCCGCAAAGCTCGGCGATTGTCGGCAGGATATCGGGAAAATACCACAAGTGATGGCTCACGCGTCCGGGCGCGATGCGGCCGGGCCAGCGGGCCGCGACCGGAACGCGCAGCCCGCCCTCGTACAGCTGGCCTTTTTTGCCGCGGAATTCCGTGCCGGTGCGCGGGTCCTTGTTGGCGCCATGCACGCCGCGCGGAAACTCCGAGGTGACGAAGTAGTCGGCTCCGCCGTTGTCTCCACTGAACATGACGAGGGTATTTTCCTCGAGACCAAGCTCCTTCAGCAGGGTCAGGATTTGACCGACCTGCCGGTCGAGCAGGTGGACCATCGCGGCGTAGCGACGCGCGGGCTCGGGCCAGGGTTTGTCGCGGAACAGGGCCCACGACGGGTCGGCGTCGGGAATGTCGAAATTACCGTGCGGCGGCGTGAACGGCAGGTAGGCGAGGAACGGACGGTCGCGGTTGGCGCGGATGAATTTAACCGCCTCGTCGAAGATCACGTACTGCGCGTAGGTGTCGCCGCTGCTGTTGCCGCGATTCCCCGGCAGCGGAACCTCCGCGCTGTTACGGATCAGGTAAGGCGGGTAGTAGGTGTGCGCGTGGACCTGATCGTAGTAACCGAAGAAGACATCGAATCCTTGCTCCTCCGGCACGCCGGTTGAGCCGCGCCCGCCGTTGCCCCACTTGCCGAAGCCGCCGGTCGCGTAGCCGAGGGGTTTGAGGATCGAGGCGATCGTGGCCTCCCCGGCGCGGAGCGGGGTGCCGCCGCCGTTCAGGCGCACGGAGGTGTGGCCGCTGTGTTTCCCGGTGAGGAAGCAGCAGCGGGTGGGCGCGCAGACCGCCGAACCCGCGAGGCCCTGCGTGAAGCGGATGCCCTCGGACGCCAGCCGGTCGAGGTTCGGCGTGAGCAGGTGCGGGTTGCCGGCGTACCCAGGTTCGAAATACCCGAGTTCATCGGCCATGATGTAGACGATGTTCGGGCGGGCGGATGGGGACGGGGCGCCGGCGGGGGCGGCGGCATGCGCGGCGCAGGAAGCGAGAAGGAAAAACAGGGGTAGTCTCATCGGGGTGTCGGGTGATCGATTGCGCCGCCGATCGCGAATGAGGCGCGGCGGCGCGGTGTAGCGGGATCAAACGGGCGGGCGCCCGTCGTGCTCAGAGCTCCTTCAGGCGAATCGCGCGCCAGCGGATTTCCTCGCCCGGCGGGTTCTTCTTTCCGTCGCCGATGCCGTGCACCTGCAAGGCGATGATGCCGCGCTTCGTCATGGCGTCCTTCAGGTCGACCGCCTTCACGCCGTTGATGAACGTCTGGATGTGCTCTCCGCGGCACTCAATGCGGGCCTTGTTCCACTGCCCCGGCTTGAACGCTTTCTGGGCCGCCGGATTGTCCTTGAGGTCCGCCAGCCAGCCGCGACGGGCCTCGTCATAGACTCCGCCGGTGTAGGCGCGGGGCGAGGGGTCGATCTCATATTGGTAGCCGAAAACGCGGTCCGCGGGGAATTTCCGCTTCTTCCCGTTGATCTCCTTCTCGGTTTCCTGCGCGTAGAACTCGCTGCGGAACTGCACGCCGGAATTCATGCCCTGGGCGACCTTGAACTCGAACTCGAGGATGAAGTCACCGTAGGTCTTTTTCGTGCAAAGGAACGTGTTGCCGGTCTTCAGGACCGTTGTGCCGACGATCGCGCCGTCCTCGACGCGGTACTTCGCGGTGCCGCTCCGCTGCTCCCAACCGTCGAGGTTGCGGCCGTTGAAAAGATCGGTCCAGCCGTCGGCGGCGCGGCCGGTGCCGGTGAGTAACAGGGCGCTGGCGAGCGCGAGTTGCGGGAGCAGGCGGCCAAAGCCGCGGTTGGGGGTTTTCATGGGCATGGTGGTGAAGGTTGGTCGGCGCGCGCCTGCATTCAGCCGCGGAGGATCGTCGAGAGGGCCGCAAGCACGAGATCGACGTTACGCACGGTGGCGCCGTGGCCCATCAGGCCGATGCGCCACGCCTTGCCGGCCATGGGGCCGAGGCCCGCGCCGATCTCAATCCCGTATTCCTCCAGCAGGCGTCTGCGCACGCCGGCGTCATCGGCCCCGTCCGGCACGCGGATGCAGTTCAGCGAATGGAGGGAGCGCTTCGGGATATATGCCAGCCCGAGGCGCTCCAGTCCGGTCCGCAGGCGCTGGTGCATCGCAGTATGGCGCGCCACGCGGGCGTCGAGGCCTTCCTCCAACACGATCGTCAGCGCCTCGTGCAGGGCGTAGGTCATGTTGATCGGCGCCGTGTGGTGGTACACCCGTCCGCCGCCCCCGCCCCCGGTGTAGTACTTGCGCAGCATCGAGACATCGAGGTACCAGGACTGCACCTTGGTCTTGCGCGCGTCCATACGCGCGAGCGCGCGCGGACCAAAGCTCACGGGGGAGAGTCCGGGCGGGCAGCTCAGGCACTTCTGCGTCCCGCTGTAGATCGCGTCGATGCCCCAGTCGTCCACGCGCAGCTCGTGTCCACCAAGGCTGGTCACGGCGTCCACCACCAGCAACGCCCCGTGGGCGCGGGTGAGCGCCGAGATCCCCTCGATCGGCTGGTGCGCCCCGGTGCTCGTCTCCGCCTGCACGATTCCCAGTACCTTGGCCTTCGGGTGCGCGGCGAGGGTCGCCGCGATCTGGTCGTGCGAAAAGGTCTCCCCCCATGGGCATTCGAGCGCGTGCACGACCGCGCCGCAGCGCTCCATCACATCCTTCATGCGCGTGCCGAAGACGCCATTCACGCCGACGATCACTTCATCGCCCGGCTCCACTAGGTTCACCGCGATGCACTCCATGCCCGCCATGCCGGTGCCGCTGACGGGGAACGTGAGCGGGTTCGTCGTGCGGAAAACCTGCCGCAACATTTCGCACACCTGGTCCATGATCGTCAGGTACTGCGGGTCGAGGTGACCGAGGGTGGGGGAACCGAGGGCGCGAAGCACGCGCTGCGGCACGGGGCTGGGTCCGGGACCCATCAGGAGACGTTCGGCGGGATGCATCGGCCCAAGGCAAAGGAAGCCGCGGCGCGGCGACGAGCGCGAAGATGAGCGGGCCCCGATCGTTTGGTGCGGGGCTTGCGCGGCGGGCGGACGGTCCCGCAATGTCGCGCCATGAGAGGACTGTTCCTTATTGCCCTCGGCTCCGCGCTCGGCGGGGTCGCCCGCAACGGGCTCACCGGTTGGTTGGCGCAACGCGCCGGTGACGTGTTTCCCTGGGGAACGCTCGCGGTCAACGTCCTCGGCTCACTGGTCGTGGGGGCGCTCGCGGCGTTCGGCGATTCCCCGCGCTGGGGTCTGTCCGTCGAGGCGCGTCAGTTCCTCATGATCGGTCTGCTCGGTGGCTTCACGACCTTCTCGGCCTTCAGTCTTCAGACTCTCCGTCTGCTGCAGGAGGGCGACTGGGTGCGTGCGTGGGGGAACGCCCTGCTCAGCGTCGGGCTCGGCCTCGCCGCCGCCGCCGCAGGTTACCGGCTGGTCCGCGGCCTCCTCGTCTGAGCCGGCGGTAGCGGAATGAGCCGCCGGGTTATTTTTCAGAACCAGCATCCCCGATGAGCGCACCCCATCAGATGACCGAGGCCATGCGTTGGTTCGGGCCCGGGGATTCGGTTTCTCTCGCGGAGATCAGGCAGACCGGAGCCACGGCGGTTTTCTCGGCGTTGCACGATATTCCCTATGGCGAGGCCTGGCCGGATGAGGCGATCCGCGCGCGGCAGGCCGAGATCGCGGCGGCGGGTCTGCGTTGGGAGGTAGTGGAGTCGGTCCCGGTCTCCGAGGACATCAAGTCGCGGTCCGGAGCATGCGAGCGGCACCTTGAAAACTACCGGCTCACAGTGCGGCGTCTTGGCGCCGCCGGAGTCCGGGTGGTGGTCTATAACTTCATGCCGGTGATCGACTGGGTGCGGACGGACCTCGCGTTCCGGCTGCCGGATGGTCGCGAGGCCCTGCGCTACGATCCGGTTCAATTCGCGGCCTTTGATCTCTTCGCCCTGCGCCGCGAGGGCGCCGCGGACGATTGGGGACCGGCGATCCTCGAGGCCGCTCGCGCCTGGTGGGGAAGCCTGGATGGCCCGGGTCGGGAGGCTTTCACGCGGCAGACGCTGGACCTGTTTCCCGGGGTAAAGCTCGGTCTGGGCGTGGCTGACTTTCGCGCGATGTTGGCGCGTTACGGCGGGATCGACGCCGACGGACTGCGGGAGAACCTCCGGGCCTTCCTGGAGGCGGTGTTGCCGGCGGCCGAGGAAGCCGGGGTGCGGCTTGCGATCCATCCGGATGACCCGCCTTTTCCCGTGCTCGGGCTACCGCGAATCGTTTCCACCGCGGCGGACCTCGCGGCGATCAGCGCTCTGAACGCATCACCGGCCAACGGCGTGTGCTTTTGCACGGGTTCGTTGGGGGCGCGGGCGGACAACAATCTCGTGGGCATGGTTCGTAGTCTCGGCCCCCGCATCCACGCGGCGCATCTCCGCAGCGTGAGTCGGGGGGCCGACGGTAGCATCTGCGAAAGCGGGCACCTCGAGGGAGATGTCGATATGGTCGGCGTGGTGCGGGCGCTGCTGAATGAGCAAACCGCCCGCCGAAGGGCCGGACGTCCGGATTGGCAGATTTGCCTGCGACCGGACCACGGGCACCGGATGCTGGACGACTTTCGCCGGCCGCCCCCGGCCTGTCCCGGTTACCCTTTGATCGGGAGGATGCGCGGATTGGCGGAACTCCGTGGAGTGCAGCGCGCGCTGGCCGCCGAGGCGGAGTGACCGGTCAGACGGTGCAGAGCTTCACGGCGGCGCGGAGCGAGGTGAGCGGGTCGCGCTTCGGCAGGAACTCCTGGCCGACAAAGCCCCGGAAACCGGTGGACTTGATCGCCCGCATGATGGGCGGGTAGGTGAGTTCCTGCTCATCCTGCGGTTCGAACTCATTGCGGCCGGGGTTTCCTGCCGTGTGGTAGTGGGCGATGTACGCGGCGTTCTCGCGGATCGTGCGGATCACATCCCCCTCCATGATCTGCATGTGGTAGATGTCGTAGAGCAGCTTGAAGTTCGCCGAGCCGACGCGCTTGCACAACTCCACGCCCCAGGACGTGCGGTCGCACATGTAGTCCTTGTGGTTAACCTTGGAATTGAGGAGCTCCATCACGAGCGTCACGCCCTGCTTCTCGGCGAGACCGACGATCCGCCTGAGGCCCTGCGCGCAATTCTCAAGACCCTGCTGGTCGTCCAGTTTCTCGCGGTTGCCGGAAAAGCAGATGAGGTTCTGGAATCCGCCCGCGGCGACCTTGGGGATGTGGGCCTCGTAAAGCGAAACCAGGGTATCGTGGTGCTCGATGCGGTTCCATCCCTTGTTGATGCCGCCGACGGTGACTCCCTGCGGGGTCTTGCCGGTTGGGTTGCTGACCATGGCGCAGTGCAGCCCGTGCTTCTTCAGCACAGGAAACTCTTCGGGCTGCAGCAGCTCCACGGATTCCACGCCGAATTCCTTCACCGCCGCGCAGAACGCGTCCAAAGGTATGTCCTTGTAGCACCACTTGCAGACGGAGTGCCGGATTGCTCCGGACTTGCCGGCCGATTCGGCCGCGGTGGCGGAACGAGTCAAAGAGGCGAGGGCGGCGGCCCCGGCGAGGCCTTGGAGCGCGGAGCGGCGGGTGATTCCGTTCAGGTTCATGCGGTGACTTTTCAATGCTCCGCCGCCAACGCAAGCGCGGCGGCGGGCACCGGTGCTTGCGGAGCCCGTGGACACACCTACGGTCCTCTCATGAATTCTCCCACGCCCGTTTCCCGCCGCACCGCCGTGATCACGCTTGGAGCTGGAGCCGCGCTCACCCTTTCGGGTCGCGCCCAGACGCCGCCCGCTCCGGCTACCGGCCCGCTCACGTTGCCCAAGCTCGGCTACGCCCTCGACGCATTGGAGCCGCACATCGACGCGCGCACCATGGAGATTCATCACTCGAGGCACCATCAGGCCTACGTCACCAACGCCAACGCGGCGCTGGCCAAGTTGCCCGACCTCGCCCGGCTTAAAGCCGAGGATATCGTGCGCTCGCTCGAAAAAGCGCCCGAGACATCCCGCGCCGCGCTGCGCAACAACGTCGGCGGTCATCTCAACCACGCGCTTTTCTGGGAGACGATCGGGCCCAAGGGAGGCGGCGCTCCATCCGGCGATCTCGCGGCGGCGATCACGGGCTCGTTCGGTTCGCTGGATGCTTTCAAGACCCAGTTTGCGGACGCCGCGATGAAGACCTTCGGCAGCGGTTGGGCGTGGTTGATCCTTCGCGATGGGAAACTCGCGATCAAATCGCTGCCCAATCAGGACTCCCCGTTGATGGAAGGGGCGCGTCCGGTTCTCGGTCTCGACGTGTGGGAGCACGCCTACTACCTGAAGTATCAGAATCGGCGCGCGGACTACGTGGCGGCGTTCTGGAACGTCGTTCGCTGGGACAAGGTTGCCGAGGTCTACGCCGCGGCTCGGAAAGGCTGATCCGGACTGACGACGGATCAGCGCCCCGCGGTCAGGCGCGAGTTCCGAAAAACTCCACGATGTGACCGACGTCGGTGAAGCCCTGATCCCGCAGGGTTTTCTCCACCTGCTGGACGATCTGCTTGATCTTGGCCGACGACTGCGCGTCGAGCGGTTCCACGTGGTTG
>CAXRGI010000189.1:0-2168 GCA_964229935.1 Opitutales bacterium | reverse complement strand
TCGGGATTTTCCCGCGGGTCGATTCCCTGGGAGCGCGCGGCCTCCGCGACCTCGCCCCGGAGGTTCTGGCGCTCCAGCAGCAGGCCCGTCAGGCGGTCGCTCTGTTCCGGGTTCAATCCCAAGTTGCGAAACAGCGCCAGGTAGGAGGATTCGAGCCGCGAACGCTGTTGTGAGGCGACGTAGGCCTGGATCTCCGGCCTAGCGGCCAGATCGCGGACAAAGGCCAGTTGCTGCTGTGCCGAAGCACGATTGTTGTTCTCCGCGGCGCGAGGTGCGGACGCGGTGGCGACGGTTTTTGTCTCCGTGCGTTCGTTTCCCGGGGGCGTCGCCCGGGACTGCAGTTCGCGGTTGGTTTTCTGGAGGTCCCAAACCTGCTTCTGCAATTGCGCGCGTTCCGACCGGTCCAGCGACCGCGCGCGCAACTCTTTCAGCTCGTTGCTCTGGCGCCACGCGATGACACCGGTGGTCACGGTGGTGGCGGCAAGGATGGCGATCGTGACGTGGAGGCGGCGCGACATCCCGGAAAGGTGGCCGGTAATCGCGCCCGCCGCAATCCCGCACGCGACTCAGCGCGGCGGGAACTCGAAGTCGGCCTTCGCGCCGGTGGGGGAGAGCTTCAGGTACGCCGAGAATGAACGGCCGCTCTTGCCGACCAATCCCTCGATCAAACCGGTGCGCCCGTCCTCGCACAGCCGTTTCACTTCCTCCACGGGGATATCGATGCCGCAGAGCTGGCGTTTCAGCGTGAAGACCACGCGGTTGTCCTGGTCCGGCCGGCGGACGTAGTAAGCCTCGGGGGTCTCGACCAGCTCACCGTTCTTGTGACTCTTGCTGGGTCCGATCACGACCGCCTTGGAAAGGTCGGGGGGCGTTTTTGACTTCCGGACGACGGGGTTGCCGTCCTTGTCCAGCTTGGCCTTACGCGGCGGGAACTCCCACGCGATCTTCGCGCCCTCGCGTTTCAGGAACGCGTCGAACGGGCGGCCCTTCTTGGAGATGAAGCCCTGGATGAGGTCGGTTTTTCCGGCCGTCACCAGCTGCACCGCCGCCTCCCGCGGGATGGACTTCTGGCACATCAGCCGGCCCACGCGGAACGATTGCTTCCAAGCCTCGCCCTCGCGCTCGCGCAGGATGTAGCTGTTGCCCGACTCGCAGAGCTCTGCCCCCGAGCTGGGATCCTTCCAGAACGACTCGAGCGCCCCGATGTCCTGCTGCTCGCCGAAATCGTATTTCGCCTGCCACTTGCCCTTCTCCTCGTCGCGCACGAGCCGCAGGATGGCGGCGAAGCGCGAGCGGGTGCGGGCGGAGATGAAACCATCCAGCGGGCCGACCTGCCGCTTCTCGACGAGCTCGGCGATCTCAGACTCCTCCATGCGTCGGCCGCCGATGACCTTGTAGAGCATGAATTCGCCGTCCTGCGATTTATAGCCGCGCAGCGTCTCGCGCAGGGGCTTGCCGTCGGTGGGGGACAGGATCGCGGTTTCACGCGCGACCGAGTCGTCCTCCTCGAAGCCCTTCACGCGTTCCACGATGCCACGCGTCATGGAGACGATCTCCTCCATGAAGCGGTCGCGGGAGAACTTGTTGTGCTCCATCTGGCGGAGCTTGAATTCCCAGCCGCCCGTCAGATCCGGCTTCGTGAGCTCTTCGGCCTTCACCGCGCCGAGGAATTGGATCAGCTGCTCGGCCTTGGCCGTCGGGATCAGTTCACGCTGCGGGCGATCAAGGTACTTCTGATTGATCAGACCCTCGATGGTGTCGGCCCGCGTGGCGGGCGTGCCGAGTCCGCGTTCCTTCATGGCCTCGGCCAGTTCGTCGTCATCAACCAGCTTGCCGGCGCCTTCCATGGCGGAGAGCAGCGTCGCTTCGGTGTAGCGGGGCGGGGGCTTGGTGGACTCGGCGTGGAGTTCGGCGGCGACGGTCGCGGCCTTGGCCGGATTGCCGTCGGCGGTCGAAAGTGCCGGCAGCGCGCGCGAGTCGGGTGAGTCGTCCACGCTGGTCTTGCCGTACACCGCCAGCCAGCCGGCGAACGTGAGGACCTTGCCCTCGGTGCGGAAATCGTGGCCCGGGGCGACCGTCGAGACGCGGGTGGGGCCGTCGACTTCCGCCGCCGGGTGGAACGCCGCGACGAAGCGCCGCGCGATCAGGTCGTAGACCTTGGCCTCCAT
>CAXRGI010000188.1:0-7474 GCA_964229935.1 Opitutales bacterium | reverse complement strand
CCGACTCGGTCCGCGGCGCGATCACCGCCGCCGCACCCGACGTCATCATCAACGCCGCCGCCTACACCGCGGTCGACAAGGCGGAGTCGGAACTCGCGCTCGCCACCCAGATCAACGCGGATGCGCCGGGCATCATGGCCGAGGAAGCGCGGAAACGCGGGGCCCTGCTGGTACATTACTCGACGGACTACGTCTTCGACGGCACGAAGACGACGCCCTACGTCGAGACCGACGTCCCGAACCCGCTCGGCGCCTACGCGCGTACCAAGCACGCGGGCGACGAAGCGATCCGCGCCGCCGGCTGCGACCATCTCATCTTCCGTCTCTGCTGGGTTTATGGGGCGCGCGGCGCCAACTTCATGCTCACCATGCAGCGGCTCGCCCGCGAGCGGGAGAAGCTCCGGGTCGTCGCCGACCAGGTCGGCTGCCCGACTTGGTCGCGGATGATCGCCGAAACCACCGCCCAATCGCTCCTGCAAGTGCGCCAGGCCGACAACGCCCGCCGCCTCAGCGGCACCTACCACCTCTGCTCGTCAGGCCAGACCAGCTGGCACGGTTTCGCCAAGGCGATCATCGACCTGATGCCACCCGAGACCCGCAAGTGCCGCGAAGTGGAGGCGATCACCACCGCCGAATATCCCACGCCGACCAAGCGCCCGGCCTACTCCGTGATGTCGGCCGCCAAGCTTGAGCGCGCCTTCGGCCTCCGCCTCCCCGACTGGCACGAAAGCCTCCGGCAAGTCGTCGAGACCTGAGTCCGAGGAATTGGGAAAACCACGGATGAACCATATGCCTCGGCACCAGCTTCTGCAGGAAGCCGGACTTGGACACAGAGTTCACGGAGAACCAAACCGAGGACACGGAGCGCATCGGCGCAAACGCGGGTGATCCCGCGGATCCGGCCCAAGCCTTCACCCTCCCAACCCTTCGTGACCTCCGTAACCTAAAGCCCTTCCCCCTCTCACTTTCGCACTCCAAGTCCCTCTCACTCTCCCTTTCCCTCTCCCTTTTCAAAATGAACCTCCTCGTCACCGGCGGCTGCGGCTTCATCGGTTCCAACTTCATCCGGCAGCGTCTGCTCGAAAAAGGTCCGGAAGCCGCGACCAAGGTCGTCAACCTCGACGCCCTAACCTACGCGGGCAACCCCGCCAACCTTGCCGACCTCGCGGGCGACCCGCGCTATGTCTTCGCGCATGGCGGGATCGGTGACACCGAGCTGGTGTCGCGCCTGCTGGCCGAGCACGCGATCGACGCCGTGGTGAACGTCGCCGCGGAGTCGCCCGTCGACCGCTCGATCGATTCGCCGGAGCCCTTCGTGCAGACCAACGTCGTCGGCACGCTGCGCCTACTCAACGCCGCGCGACTGCACTGGGCGAAGCTGCCCGAGCCGCGCAAAGCGGCCTTCCGCTTCCTGCACGTCTCGACCGACGAGGTTTACGGCACCCTGGCACCGAACGACCCGGCGTTCACCGAGGAGACGCCCTTCGCGCCCAACTCACCGTACGCGGCGTCGAAGGCCGCCAGCGACCACCTCGTGCGCGCCTACCAGCACACATACAAACTCCCGACGCTCACGACCAACTGCTCGAACAACTACGGCCCCTACCACTTCCCCGAGAAGCTGATCCCGCTGATGATCCTCAACGCCCTCGAGGGGAAGGGCCTGCCGGTGTACGGCGACGGCATGCAGGTGCGCGACTGGCTCTATGTGGAGGACCATGCCGCCGCCATCTGGCTGGTGCTGCGCAAAGGTCGCGTCGGCGAGACCTACAACGTCGGCGGCCTGAACGAAAAACCGAACATCGAGATCGTACGCACGATCTGCGCCCTGCTCGACCGCAAGTCGCCCCGCGCCGACGGCAAATCTTACACCACGCAGATCACCTACGTCGCCGACCGCCCCGGCCATGACCGCCGCTACGCGATCAACTGCGAGAAGCTCCAGCGCGAGCTCGGCTGGTCCCCGCGCGAATCCTTCGCCACCGGCATCGAGAAGACGGTCGAATGGTACCTGAAGAATCGTAATTGGGCGGCGGAGATTACCGCCACGCGTTACGCGCGTGAAAGGCTAGGGGCTAAAGGGTGATGGCGATGGGCGATCGGCGATAGGCGATGGGAACGGGCTTCCAAAATCTGCAGGTCTGGAAAGACGCGATGGCGCTCACGGTCGAGACCTACAAGGCGACCGACCGCCTGCGCGACCCGGCACTGCGCGACCAGATACGCCGCGCGGCAGTGAGCGTCCCCTCGAACATCGCGGAAGGAGACGAACGTGACACGGATCGCGATTCCGTCCGTTTCTTCTATATCGCAAAGGGATCTTTGGCCGAACTTCGGACCCAGCTGGAAATCGCCCAAGAGGTAGGTCTTCTGCCCGCGGAACGCGTCCACAATATTCAGCAGCAAGCAATCGTCGTCGGCCGTCGCCTTGGCGCCCTGATCAAAGCCAGATCCGCAACCTATGAACGTTGACCCATCGCCCAATGCCCATCGCCTCTCGCCTGCCCGCAAGGGCATCATCCTCGCCGGTGGCTCCGGCACGCGGCTGTACCCGCTCACCATCGCGGTCTCGAAGCAGCTGATGCCGGTGTACGACAAGCCGATGGTCTATTACCCGCTTTCGGTGCTGATGCTCTCCGGGATCCGCGAGATTCTCATCATCTCCACGCCGACCGACCTGCCGCTTTTCCGGAAGCTGCTCGGTGACGGCGCCAACCTCGGCGTGAAGTTCTCCTACGCGGAGCAACCCAGCCCCGACGGCCTCGCGCAGGCGTTCCACATCGCCGAGGAAACCGGCTTCCTGAAGAACGAACCGGCCGCACTGGTCCTCGGCGACAACCTCTTCTACGGCCACGACCTGGTGAAATCGTTGGAACGCGCCACCGCGCGTACCTCTGGCGCCACCATCTTCGGCTACCATGTCGCAGATCCGAAAAGCTACGGCGTCGTGGAGTTCGCGGCCGACGGCCGCGTGCTCTCCCTCGAGGAGAAACCCGCCCAGCCGAAGTCCAACTACGCCATCCCGGGCATCTATTACTACGACTCCGACGTCGTCGCGTTCTCGCGGCGCCTGAAGCCTTCGAAGCGCGGCGAGTTGGAGATCACCGACCTCAACCGTCTCTACCTCGAGGCCGGAAAACTGCACGTCGAGGTGCTGGGGCGCGGCACCGCGTGGCTCGACACCGGCACGCACGACTCGCTGCTCGAGGCCGGACAGTTCGTCTCGGTCATCGAAAACCGTCAGGGTCTGAAGATCGCCTGCCTCGAGGAAATCGCCTGGCGCCAAGGTTGGATCGATCGCGCCGCGCTCGAGGCCAACATCTCACGCCTCGGGAAATCATCCTACGGCGCCTACCTCCGCCGCCTCGCCGCCGAGAAGTGAACGCGGTGGCGGCGCGCGAATAAGGGATTGAGCGGCCGGCGGTTTCGCGGGGAAACTGCCGGCGCCCCGGGTGATGCCGTCTTCCCCGTCCCACTTTTCCTCCGAGCAAACCGGCCCGGCGCCGCGGCTGAGCATCGTCGTGCCGCTCTTCAATTGCCTCGCGCTCACCCGGGCGATGTTGGACAGCCTGCGCTCCACTCTGCCGGCGAACGTCTCGCACGAGATCATCCTCGTGGACGACGGCAGCACCGACGGCACCCGCGAGTGGCTGCGGACCACCCGCGAAGTGCAGTCCGCGCCCTTCCGCGTGCTCCTCAACGAGCGCAACCTCGGGTTCGCCGGTGCCAACAACCGCGCCGTGGCCCTCGCCCGCGGCGAGGTGCTCGCGTTGCTCAACAACGACCTCGTTCTCCTCCCGGGCTGGCTTGAACCCATGCTGTCCGCGTTGGATCGCCTCGGGGATCGCGCCGGGCTCGTCGGCAACGTGCAACGCGACGCCCGCACGGGCGAGATCGACCACGCCGGACTCGAGATCACCCCGGCGGCCAAGCCGGTGCACACGCGACGATTGCCGGGACGACTCGCGCGGCTGCTTCAGCCGGTCCGTCCGGTAGCCGCGGTGACCGGTGCGTGCCTGCTCCTGCGGCGATCGCTCTGGCAGGAACTCGGCGGCTTTGACGAAGGCTATGTCAACGGCGGCGAGGACATTGACCTCGGCTACCGCGCCCGCGCGACCGGACGCGTGAACGTCGTCGCGCTGCAAAGTGTCGTCCGCCACCACGTGAGTTCGGCGCCCGGCAGAAAGGCCCGCGACGAGCAGAACTCCTTCCGCCTCGCGCAACGCTGGGAACGCGAGCTCACGGCCGACGCGTGGCGGCCGTGGTGCCGGGAATTCCTTCGCTCCTCATTCGGCAGCCCGCGCGAGCGCGAGTACCCGGTGGTGTTCGCTTCGCTGGCCTATCTCGCGGGACTCCGCCGCGAGCCGCCGCCGGAAGCGAAGCGCGGCGTGGCGGAAGGGATGGCCCGGGAATTCGCGCGCTGGCGCGCGATGTTCCCTAACTGACCCGGCCCGGGGCGTCCGAGGCGAGGACCTCGCGCACGACGGACTGCGGCCGCTGGTTCACTGCGATGAACATGCGGCCGAGATACTCCCCGATCAGGCCGAGCATCACGAGCTGCGTACCGGAGAAGATGAGAATGCAGGACATCGTCCAACCCCACCCGTACTCCGGGCCAATGCCACTGTACCAGAGCCAGGCGATCGTCCCGAGCGCCACCATGCCCGCCGCGGCGACGACCAGCCCGAGCACCGTCGCGATCCGCAACGGGAGCAACGAGAAGTTGACCCAGGCGCTGAGCCAGAGCCGGATGAGTTTGCCGAGAGTGTAGGTACTGGCGCCCGCCTTACGCTCCTCGTGGCGCACGGCGATCGAGCCGATGCGCTGCGTCACCTGCAGGATCAGGCCGTCAATGTACGGATAAGGCCCCGCGTAGCCGACCACCTGCCGCGCGACGAACGCGCTCACGCAGCGGAAACTGGAAAGGTAAAAACCCGCCGGCTTGTCGAGGGCCCAGTCGGTCATCCGGTTGGTGAACCAGCTGCCGAGATTACGCCACGCCTCATGGCGCTTCTCCTCGTAGTGTCCGTAAACGACATCCAGCCCGGTGGCCTTAGCTTCCTGCCAGAGCCGCAGCGCCTCGGCGGGCGGATTCTGTCCATCGTCATCCAAATTCACGATGTGCGCGCCGCGCGCGTGCCGCCAGCCGGTGAGCACGGCGTTGTGCTCGCCGTAATTGCGCGCGTGTTCGATCAGCGTGACCGGCACCCGTGCTGTTCTCACCAATTCCCGCGCCGCGCGGCTCGTCTCCTCCCCGCTGCCGTCATGCACCAAAATGATCTCGTGCCCGCCCTCGACGGCGAATCCCTCGATCTCACGCACGACCGCGCCGATCGTTTCGGCGCTGCGGTAAAGGGGGATGACGAAGCTCAGGGCGGGGCCGGACATCGACGCGATTAGTCGCCCAAGCACTGAGGCGGGGCAAGACCCCGTTTCCAACTTCGCCGACAGGCGGAATTAACCGCCGGTCCCGTCACACGTAGTGACGCAATTCGCGGCGGTAATAGGCGACCGTCCGCTCCAGCGCGGTGCGCAGGTCGGTCCGCGGCTTCCAGCCCAACCGTCGCGAAATCAGGCGTCCGTCCGCAAAGTAATCCCCGATGTCGATCCGCCGGCGGTCGGCCGGAAACTCGCGCACTACGAACGAGCCGCCGCGATTGATCTCCACCAGCAACTCGGCGAGACGCTGCAGCGTGACACGCGGGGGTCCGCCGAGGTTGAAGACCTCGCCCACCGCCTCCGGTTTCGCCGCCGCCAAAAGGAAGGCCTCCACGGCGTCGTCGACGTAAGTGAAGTCGCGCAGCTGCTCCCCGCCCCAAACCTCGAAGGGCTCACCCTCCACCAGCCGCCGCACCCACACGCCGACGAACGTCTGGCGCGCGTCCTTCACGCGCATGCGCGGACCGATGGTGTTGGTGAGGCGCAACGCCGTCGCGGCGATCCCGTGCACCCGTGAGTAAAGGAGGTGGAACGCTTCACCGGCCATCTTGTTGATGCCGTTCACGTCCACCGGCCGCAGCGGGTGCCGCTCGTCGACCGGCAGGTAGTCGGGCCGGCCATAGATCTGCCGCGTGCTCGCAAAGACGATGCGGATGCCCGGGTTGTGCAGCCGGCAGGCCTCGAGGATCGCCAGCTGCGCGCGGCAGTTGATGTCCAGGTCGGTCTGCGGATCCGTCATCGAGTCCATGTGGCTCGTCTGCCCCGCAAGGTTGAAAAGGAAATCCTGCCCGCGCACGAGGTCCGGCAGCCGCGGCCAGTCGCGCACATCGGCGACATGCACCTTCACGCGCGCGGCGATCCCCGCGAGGTTGCGGCGGTTCCCGCCGTACTCGGGCACCAGGCTGTCGACGATCGAGACGCGCGCCCCGAGGCCCACGAGGGCACGCGCCAGGTTCGAGCCGATGAAACCGAGACCGCCCGTGATCAGGACGCGCCGGCCCGCGAACACGCGGCGGAGGTTCGGGCGGGCGGACATCGACGGGCAGAAAACACGTCGCGCCGCGGTGGCGTCAATTCCCGCCTACCTCGACGCGCAGTTGATAGACGCAAAGCGCCACCTGACGCGGGTCCGCCTCCGAGGCGCGTGCGGCCGGCTCGAGCGAACGCACGGTCCAGCGCGAGACGCCCGGCGGCAGCGTGACCGGACCGAGAGTGAATTTGGTACGCTCCTCGCCCACCTTGACGGTGCCCCCCGTGCGAAGACCGGCAGGATCGAGCAATTCGACCTCACGGGCGCCAAAACCGCGCGCGTCGCCGACGAAACGAACCTCAAGGGGCACGCCGCGCGGATTCTCAATCTCCAGCACCGCGGCGCGATCCGTCCATTCCCACTGTTCACTTCCGTCCGGCGTCCGCTCCAGACCATGCCAGCCGGCCGAGGGCATGACCCGCAGCCCATGCGGACCCGTGGCGCTGATCAGCGTGAAGCGCGGTGACAGCCGCTGCCATCCGGGGAACTCCGGGGAAGCCCTGACCACTCCGCTCTCCAGACTCCAGTCGCCGCGCAACGGGGTATCGCGCCGCGCCTCATAAGTGTGGGTCGCGAAATACTGCTCCTTGCGCAGCAGGAAGACGTTCGCCCAGAGGCGCGTCCACATGTCGGGCACCAGCAGGTTCACGCCACGAACGTCATCCATCGCCTCGACGCGCAGTAGCGCGACTATCTCCGGATCGAACCGCAAAGGCGCACGGCTGATGCGCACCATGAAGAAACCCGCCGCGGCGAGGTTGCCGGCGACCACGACGACGGCTGTCGCCGCCACCAGCAGCCATTCGTGGAGCCGCCGGCTGCGCCGCAACGTCACCCACCAGCAGCAGGCCGGCAGCAGCACCGGGAAAAACACCGCGAAGAGCTTGTACGCGTCGTAGCTGGCGTTGGTGCCGAGCCATGCGCCGCGCGCCTGCAGGAAGCCGTAACCCAGCAACACCGGCACCGAAAGCGCCAAGGCCACCCAGCCGGCCGGGCGGGGCCCCG
>CAXRGI010000187.1:0-8315 GCA_964229935.1 Opitutales bacterium | reverse complement strand
GTGCACGCCGATGTGGAGCTCGCGCGCATGCAACGCATGGACGCCTACATCGCGATCCGCGGGTCCGACAACATCTTCGAGTCCTCCGATGTGCCGGCGAGCAAGGTCCAGCTGGTGTCGCGCCTGATGAAGCCCGTCCTTGACCACCGCGTCGGCCGCACCAAGTGGGTCGTGCTGCGCTGGCCGAGTTCGGCGATGGCGCAGCAGGCCGGCATGAGCACGGAGGCGTTTGAGGATTTTTACTTCAAGGTCTGCACGCTGGACTACGCGCGGATGACGCCGGGCATGAAGGCGCTTTCCGACCTGATGCGCCGCACCGACCGCGTGCACATCAAGGGGCCCGGCACCGATCTCCGTTTCTCGATCAAGGGCATCGGCGCGCAGCCGTGCGGCGGTCTGCGCAACATTCCCGACGGCGAGGTGTTCACCTGTCCGGTGAAGGACAGCGTCGAGGGGCACGTGCAGTACAACGCGCCGACCGTCTATCTCGGCACGTCTTTCGACAACATCCGCCTCGCTTTCCGCGGCGGGCGCATCGTCGAGGCGACCTCGAGCAACACCCGCCGTCTTAACGAGATCCTCGACAGCGACGCGGGTGCGCGGTTCATCGGCGAGTTCGCCATCGGCTTCAACCCGCACATCCGCGAGCCCATGCGCGACATCCTCTTCGACGAGAAGATCGCCGGATCGTTCCACTTCACGCCGGGGCAGGCCTACGACAATCCGGGCAACGGCAACAAGTCGCAGGTCCACTGGGACATGGTGTGCATCCAGCGTCCGGAGTACGGTGGCGGCGAGATCTGGTTCGACGGTAAACTCATCCGCAAGGACGGCCTCTTTGTCCCCAAGTCGCTCCACAAGCTCAATCCCGACTACCTGCTGGGCAAGGCGGCCTGATGCGGGATTTCATTCAGGCGCTGCCCAAGACCGAGACGCACCTGCACGTCGAGGGGGCGCTGCCCTACGAGTTGCTGGTGCAGCTCGATCCTGCTCGCTGGCGCCCTGATCCTGAGTTTCGCGCGCGTTCGTACCGGTACGCCTCATTCCCGGATTTCGAGCGCATCCTGCTCGAGCATGCTTTGCCGTGGTTCACGTCGGCGGAGCGTTACCACGAGGCTGCGCGGTTGATGTTCGCGAAGCACGCCGCGCAGAACGTCCGCTACGTGGAGACCAGCTTCCATCTGCCGGTCACGCGATTCATCAACGTGCCGGGACCGGAGATCATCGCGGCGATCCGCTCCGCGGCGCCGGCGGGTCTCGAGGTGCGCGTGTTCGCGGGAATGCTGCGCATTGATTTCGACGGTGAACTGCGGCCGGTCATCGACGGCCTGCATGAATGGGAGGGGCTGAGCGGCGTCGATCTCCATGGTCACGAGGTGCAGGTCACGCCGCGTGACGCGGCTTCGGTCTGGGCGCGTCTCCGTGCGGCCGGCAAGGTGACGAAGTGCCATGCGGGAGAGTTCGACGGTGCGGAACGGGTGCGGGAGGCGATCGAAGTGCTCGGCGTGCGTCGCATCCAGCACGGCGTGCGCGCGATCGAGGATCCCTCGGTGGTGCGGCTCGCGGCCGAGCACGGCGTCACCTTCGACGTCTGCCCGCTCAGCAATGTAGGCCTGCGCGTGGTTTCCTCGCTGCGCGAGCATCCGATCCGGCGGCTGATGGCGGCGGGCGTGCGTTGCACGGTCAGCACCGACGACCCGCTCTGTTTCGCCAACTCGGTCAGCGAGGAGTACGCGGCGCTGGCGGAGGAGCTTTCCTTCTCCCGCACCGAACTGGCCTTGGTGGCGAAGGCCGGCTGGGAGGTCGCGGATGTGCCCGCGGCGACGCGAGACGCGATGGTGGCGTGTATCAACCGGATAACCGCCGCGGCCTGATATGAGTACTCCGCAGGAACTTATCGTGCCCGAGGGGAGCCGACCGTCTCGCGCTGATCGCGTGCTCGCCGCCGCTTTTCCCGAACACAGCCGCACCGCGTTGCAGCGCGCCTTTGACGCGGGGCTTGTGCGTCGCGCGAACGTCGTGCTTTCCCGCGACACCGCCGTTTCAAGCGGGGACCGTCTCGAGTTCTCGCTTCCCGCCGTCGCCGCCGCCGATCTCAAGCCGGCCGACATCCCGCTCGATGTGCTGTTCGAGGACCGGCACCTGCTCGCGGTCAATAAAGCTTCCGGGATGATCGTCCATCCCGGCGCCGCGACCGGGGACGACACCCTGGTGCACGCGCTCCTGTCGCATTGCGCCGGCTCATTGAGCGGAATCGGCGGCGTCGAGCGGCCCGGCATCGTCCATCGGCTCGACAAGGAAACGACCGGAGTGATCGTGGTCGCCAAGAATGATCAGGCGCACCGGGCCTTGGCCGACCAGTTCGCCACCCGCACTTTGACCAAGGAGTACGTGGCGCTCGTCGCTGGTGTGCCGCAATTGTTGAGCGGCACGATCGATCGGGCGATCGGACGCCACCCGGTGCACCGTCATCGCATGACGATCGGGGAGGGCGGGAAGCCCGCCCGCACGGATTGGGAGCGGGTGGAGGCGTTCGGGGATATCGCCACGCTGCTCCGTTGCCGCATTTTCACCGGGAGAACCCACCAGATCCGCGTGCACCTCAAGTCGCTCGGGCACCCGATTCTCGGTGACGCACTTTACGGGTGGAAGCCCGACGCGTGCCTCAAGAAACAGCCGGCTCGGGTGATGCTCCATGCCGAGCACCTGGTGCTTGCCCATCCCTCGACCGGGAAGGAACTCGATCTTCGCGCGCCGTTGCCCGCTGACTTCACGGCGCTTATCCGCGCGCTGCGCAAGGCGGCGCGCTGAGTGATCAGAGGTCGGGTGACGGACGATAACGCCGTCCGGAAATTCCGCCCGGCCCCTCGTTTTCGCTGAGGCGCCGGATTTCCTCGAATTGCTTCTGGGTGATCAGGCGACGCGGCAGGCGTCTCTCTGCCTCGGCGATCAGGCGGGCTCGATCGTCATCGTTGGGTTCGTAAGGCTCCCAAGGCGTGTGGTGGCCCTGATGGCGCGTCCATTCGATGTTTCCGCCGTGGACCACGGCGCTGACCTCGAACTTGCGGCCTTCCCCGTCCCGGTTCCACCAGCCGAACTCAATGCTCATGGCCCTAGTGTCTCCGCGCCATTCCACGGGGCGGCGAGCGGAAACGCTCCGATATTACGCCCGAAGCGGAACTCACCGGAGCGCAGGACGATCTCGCGGACGGTCACTCCGTCACCACTCACATCGACCACCGCAGGGTCGAGGGGAAGGGTGTAGGAGCCGGTGTTGATGACCACGCGTCCATCCGGCTGCCGCCAGATTCCCCGTCGATGCGTGTGGCCGGTGATGATGTAATGGGCCATGGGGCGATGCCGGCGGGCCGCGGCAGCCGCGCGCGCCGGCAGATTTCGCCTAGCCGCCAGAATCAGCAACACCCGGTGTGGTGGCCAGACCGTGTCCGCCAGGTAGCGCGCGAGGAAGCGGAGCCGGTTCCGCTCGGCTTGGTGGCGTTGCGGGATGTTCCGGGCCACACGTCGGTGAATCTCGAGGAGCCGATCGAGGCGGATGTCCGCCGGCTTCGCCTCGGCCGCGCGCTCGGCGGCGATCCGACGGCCCGCTAGGGCGGCATCCCTGCTCCAGGGCACAATGTCGTCGAAGAAGATATCGCCGTGCGTAACCCAGACCGTCCGGTCGGCGAGTTCCAGCTCGTGTTGATCGCTGAGGTCCGCGTCGTGATTTCCCGTGATGAACGTGGTCGACGGGGCGTGCTCGCCTACAAACGCGACCAACTCCTCCCGGCGCGCGGCCGAGTATCGCGCGTTTCTTCCCGGACGGGTATCAAGACTGTCCCCGTTGAAGACCAGCCGCTGGGCTCCGGTCAGGAGCGGACGCAGCTGCGCCAGGCTCCTCACGCGGCTGGCATGCTCGCCGTAGTGGAGGTCGGAAAAAATGCGGGTGACGGCGCTGGACACGCGGAGGGAAGCGCGGAGTGAGAGGTCAGGTAACCGATGTGTCCACGCGGATGGAAGCTAGGCGTGCTTGTACCTGCCTGCCGCGGCCGACATCTTTTCTCGATGGTTCGCTCTCTTATCGTGTTGCTCCTTGGGACGCTGCTTCCCGGCGCCCGCGCCGACCGCATCGCTGAGATCATGGAAATCCACGTTGCGGCGATCGGAGGGAGGGAGCGGATCGAGGCGCTGCGATCTTTCCGCGCGGAGGGGCACGTGCTTTCCGCGACGGGCGCGCAGGTTAAGTTCACCATGTTGGCGGCCCGTCCTGGACAGGTGCGGGTCGAGACGGAGCGGGGAGGGCGCACGCTCATCCAAGGCTGGGATGGGAGTTCGACCCCGTGGGAGTTCGACACCGCGTCGTGGCCCCCTCGGTACCGTGACATGGCGCTGGGAGCGGCGCGCACCTTCATGTCGGACGCCGAGTTCGATGACCCTTTGGTAGCCGGAGTGGGACGGGGCTTCACCTTTGATTTCGCCGGAGAGTTTAGTGCCGAAGACCGCAAGACCTTCCGCATCCTCGTCACGCGCCGCTTGGTGGAAACGTTCACGCTTCTGATCGACGAGGAAACCCACCTGATCCTCATGCGGGTGGAACAGCGGGAGAGCGCGGGCGGACGTGGGGTGCGGGTATCCACTCATTATGCCGACTATCGCCCGGTCGAGGGCGTGCTGCTGCCGCATACCATCACGCTGTCGATCGACGGTAAGGTTACCCAGCAGACCAAGATCGCCCGAATTGAGGCGAATCCCGTCTTCGAGGCATCCGTGTTCAGTCGTCCGGTGGCGCCGGCGGCGCCGGACGACGTTTCTCCGCGACCAGCCGCAGATACGGCTACCGCGGAGAAACGCTAGTTTGGGGTTGCGCCGCCCGCTGCCGCCGGTTTGCTCCGAAGTTTCACCTTTTCACAACCATGCAAGAGCAAGTCATCCTGGAGTGCACCGAGGCCAAGAAGGAGGGGAAACCTGTTTCCCGTTACCTTACCTTCCGTAACAAGAAGACGGTCACCGAGCGCATCGAGAAGAAGAAGTATAACCCGCACTTGAAGCGCCACACCCTGCACAAGGAGATCAAGTAAGGATCTCTTTCAAAATTAAGGTTTTAAAAAGGCCGGGCCAATCGCCCGGCCTTTTCATTTCAACAAATCAGCGGGTGGAGTTCTGCTTCGAGCCGCAGGTTCGCCTAGGCCAGGTATTCCGCAAGGCGGGGAGAGCCGCGATCGCTAGCAACCGAGGCTCCTGCCCCGATCAGTCCGAAGGTACGATCAGGCAGGGGAGCCCGTCCCGGTATTTTCCGGCGAGGTAAAAGGCGACGAGGACTGACCCGAGGAAACCGGGTTTTGCTGGCGGCGAGCAGCGCGCCAGCCTTCGCGATGCTTACGAATCCAATCCAAAAGCGCGCGTTCGAACCCGATATCGTAGCCGAGTCGTTCCGACTCCAGCCACTTGTGCCTCAGGATTTCCTCCCGCTCCGCCAGGAATTCCTGGTAGAGGCTCGACTGCTTCACGAACTCTCGTGACGTCGGCGACTCTGAAGCGCGTTGAGACATGCGTCGTGGGAAAGGAGGAGGACTCAGCGGCTACTGTCAATTCCGGCGCCGCAATCAGATCGCCGGCGTTTTGCGATTCTCCAGCCGCGCTAGAAGGGTGCTCGCGATGTCCCTGAAAACCCCGGCGGCCTCTCCATCAGGGTGCTCCACCACCACCGGAGAACCGCGGTCTCCTCCCGAGCGTATTTCCGGCATCAGGGGAACCTGACCGAGCAGGTCGGTGCCGAGTTTCTCCGCGGTCACCAGGCCACCTCCCGTGCCGAAGAGTGCATGGCGCGTACCGGCCGGATCGGTGAAGTAACTCATGTTTTCCGCCACGCCGAGCAGAGGGACATTCACCTTCTGGAACATCAGGCCTCCCTTGCGCGCGACGTTGGTGGCGGCGGCCTGAGGGGTGGTGACGAGCACCGCCCCGTCAAGAGGCAGGGTTTGCACGAGCGAAAGCTGGGCGTCTCCGGTGCCCGGGGGCAGGTCGATGAGCAGCAGGTCGAGTTCGCCCCATTTCACGTTCTGCACGAACTGCTGCACGGTCTTCATGATCATCGGGCCCCGCCAGATGACCGGGGTGTTGTCGTCGACCAGGAAACCCATGCTCATGACCTTTACCCCGTGGGACTCCATTGGGATGAGCATCGCCTCGGCGCCGTCGCCCTCCACCTCGGGCCGGCCGCTGAGCCCCATCATCAGCGGCACGCTCGGGCCGTAAATGTCACAATCCATCAGACCGACCCTTCCCGCGCGGCCGCGGGCGGTAAGCAACTGCGCGGCGGCGCAGGCCAGGTTGACGGCGAAAGTGCTTTTGCCAACGCCTCCCTTGCCCGAGGCGATCGCGACCGAGTGTTGGATGCCCTTCGGCGCGCCGATGTTGCCGCTGAGGTTTCCCCCGGGGGCCCCCGCGGGGCCGGCCGCCGGCCGGGTCGCGGCGACCGCTATCTCCACGAGGATATCCTTCACCCCGGGTTGCCCGCGCAGAACGCGCTCCACGTCGGCCTTGATCTGCAGGGGCGCCTTGCTGTCGGTCGTCGTCAGGTTCAGGGCCACCTTCACGGTCCCGTCGAGGAATCCCGCGGAGCGGACAAGGCCGAACGACACGATGTCGCGGCTGAAGCCCGGATATTTCACCTGTTTGAGGAGTTCCTTGATTTGTTCGGAGGTCACGGCGTTGGCGGAAGCAGTTAAGGGTTGTTATGCCGCGGTGCGGCGCAAATAGAAAGGCCCCGAACAACACGCGCGTCCTTTCCGCCATGCGAATTCTCCCCCGCCTGATACTCGCTCTCGTTTCCATCGCCGCCTTGTGGCCCGCCGCGCGGGCCCAAGGCGCCCGCAACATTGGAGAGGTGAGGGTCAATGTGAACAACGCCTCGATCGCGGTGCGGGTCACCGCGGCTACACCCGAATTGCAGTCCCTCGCCCAGTCAGCGTTCAATGCCCACGGCCGGTACCGGGTAGTGGGGTCGGGGCATGCCTTCGAACTGCGCTTCTCGCCGGCGGGTGCGAACCAGGTGAAGGTCGACATCACGCGCGCCTCCGGCGCCGCGGTGCATTCCCAGGTCGTGTCGGGCTCCTCTCCGCGACAGGCGCTTCTCCGGGCCGCCGACGTCGCCGTGGAGAAGACCAATGGCCTCGGGCTGAAGGGCTTTTTCACAGCCCGCCTCGCGTTTGTTTCGCGGCGCAGCGGGCGTGGCGAGGTTTACACCTCGGATCTCTTTCTCGGCGAGGCGAAGCAGCTCACCCGTGACGGTGCGCACGTGCTCACCCCCCGCTGGTCGCCGGACGGCGGCCGCGTTGTCTACACGAGCTTCTTCCGGTCGAACGCACCCGACGTATTCGCGTCGAATGTGATGACTGGCGCGCGGGAAACCCTGATCAGCTTTCGCGGTACCAACAGCGGCGCGCGTTTCAGCCCGGACGGTCGCCAGCTGGCTGTGATCATGACGGGTGAGGGTGCGCCCGAGCTGTACGTCGCGAGCGCGCAGGGACGCTCGCCTTCGCGCAAGACCCGGTCTGATGCCGTCAAGTCGTCCCCTTGTTGGTCGCCCGACGGGAGCCAGATCGTATTCGCGATGGAACCCGGTCCGCAGCTTTACGTGATGCCGGCTGCGGGTGGCGCGCCTCGCCGCCTTTCGATCGGGGTGAGCACCTATGCGGCCGAGCCGGATTGGAGCCGGACCGACCGAAACAAAATCGCCTGCACGGTGCGCGTCGGTCGCCAGTATCAGATCGCCGTGTACGATCTTGCAGCCGGTGCCGGCAAGGTCGTCTCAAAAGCCAGCTTTGATGGCGTCGAGCCCAGTTGGCTGGCCGACGGCCGGCACCTGGTCTACACCGCTCGCGACCGCAACTCGAGCTACCTCTGCATTCTCGACACCGAGACCGGCAACAGCACGCGGCTTGGCGGCGTCGATTCCCAGGCGATGCAGGCCAGTGTCTGGACGCCCTGAGGGCGGAACAGCGGGAAATAAAAAAAGGCCGCGCGATCGGCGCGGCCTTTCGGAGATCAGTTCGCGGCAGGCTCAGGCGAGTGCGGCCTTGTAGTTGGCCTCGGCAGCATCCCAGTCGACGACGTTCCACCAAGCGGTAACGTAATCGGGGCGGCGGTTCTGGAAATTCAGGTAGTACGCGTGCTCCCAGACATCGAGGCCGAGGACGGGTTTGCCCTCGATGCCGGCGACGGCCTTGCCCATCAGCGGGCTGTCCTGGTTGGCGGTGGAGCCGATCGCCAGCTTCTTGTCGGCGCCGACGTACAGCCACGCCCAGCCGGAGCCAAAA
>CAXRGI010000186.1:0-9089 GCA_964229935.1 Opitutales bacterium | reverse complement strand
ACGGGAGGATGATCTGGCCGGCGTAAGGGCTGGTGATCGTGACGGTGTCGACGGGCGCACCACCTCCGATGATCGCCGCGCCCACGGCCGGCAGATTCCAGCGCATGAAGCGTTCGATCAGGGCATGGAGAGTGTGGACATCAGCCAATTTCACCGCCGCCGCGAGTTCCGCCTGGGCCGCGAAGACCTCGGGGCTGTAGAGATCGACGACGGGAGCTCCGGCCGCGACGAGCTCGCCGGCGTGTAGCGCGGCGGGATGGCGTTTCACGATGCGACCAGCCACGCGGGGAGTGACGACCTGCAGGGTGCGCTCGTCGTAGCGCACCGCGCCGTAGGCGCGCACCGTGGCGGTCGCGGGTCCCTCCGTCGCTTTCGCCAGCTCGATTCCCATGCGCCGCTGCTGCTCCGCCGTCAGTTCGCCGGCGGTGACTTTGGTCATCCGCATGCCGCAAACCGGGCAATCGCCGGGGCGCGCCCCGATGAAGTCCATCATCGGGCACGCGTAGCGCTCCCCGGTCGGTCCGGTGGCGGATGCAGTTTCAGGCGTGGTCGGAGTGAAAAGCGTATGCTCCGGGAGTAACGCGAGCACGGCGGCACCCGCGGTGAGCCCGGCGAGCCCGGTCATCCAGCGCTTCCAGATCATGGCGTGCCTCCGGACTTCATCCGCTCGTTCTTCAGATAGGAGGGTCCGTACTTGTCTGGGTCCGCCTTGAACTTCGGCGGGCACATGCGGCAGCCGAAGCCGATCACCTGGCCCTGATAGACGGTGGTCGGCAATTTCGGGTCCACCGCCATACCGCAGATCGCGCAGATTGTGTTGACCGGCTTGGTGTCCGCCGGAGCGGCCGCGTGTTCGGAACTCACGTGCGGAGACGCGGCGGGGGCTGGGGCGGCCGCCGGCGGGGCTTCCGTCTTGGGGCCGGAGTACGGGTCATGGCGGGCAGTGCGCATCACCAGCACGGCAGCCGCGCCGAGGACGAAAGTTCCGAGAAAGATGAGGACGTGGCGGATCATGGCGGAGAAACGGGGCGGGTTGCCGAATCGAGGAGCTTTCGGGTCGCCACATGGCGCCAGAGCTCGGCCCGAGCGATGCGCGCCGTGGTCTCGGCCTCGACGATCCGGAGCTGCGTCTCCGAGGTTCGCTCCAGGATGTCGACCGCGTGCAGCACCGCGGAGTCACCCCCCATGCCGCTTGGCGCGCCAACGCTGACGGTACGGCTCAGGATTTCGTGTTCTGCTTCGAGTCGAGTGCGCGTTTCGGCGGCGAGCTTTCGGGCCACGGCGGCAAGTTGTTCGGCGCGTGCCGCACGTCCGGTCGCATGGGAAACGCTCCGGCGGGCCGTCTCGGCGTCGGCCTGGGCCGCCGCGCGCTCGGCTTCCGCGGCGCGCGATCCGGCGCGCGCGTAGGCGCGGCTGCGCCACGGGATTTCCGAGGAAACCGCCAAGCCGATGGTGTCTTGGGCCGAGGATCCGCCGCCCTCGCGTTCGAAGCGCAGGCCTACGGCCGTCGTTGGGTTGGCTCCGGCGCGGGCCATGCGGCCGGTCGCCAAAGCCTCGGCGGCACGGGCCTCCGCGAGAGTGACCGCCGGTGAGCCGTCGGCGCGGATCGTGGAGACGTCCGGTGCGGCGAAGGCCGGGAGCGGCGGTTCGGAGGCGAGGGCCAGGTGCGTGCGGGCGGAGGCTTCGGCGTCAGCCGCGCTGCGGCGCGTTTCCTCGAGCAAGAGTTCCAATGCCGCGATCCGCGACTGGAGGGTCAGGCGATCGGCCAGCTTGACCGTCGCCCCCGCGGCCAGTCGCGCGTCTAGGCTGGCGAGGGCGGTCCCCAGCCGGGTGCGTTGAGTCTCGAGGAGCGCCACCCGCGCGCGCGCGCCCTCGGCTTCGGCGAGAGCCATCGCCGCACCGGCGGCGGTATCGCCGGCGACCATCGCGAGTTCCGCCTCGGCCATCGAGACCACGGCCGTCGCGCGTTCACGATCGGCCTCACGTTCTCCACGCCGGGGCAGGGGTTGACGGACGCTCAGCTCCCACATGGAGCGATCATCCAATGTGCCCGGCCGGTTGGCGCGCGACCCCATGGCCTCCAACTCCGGATCGGCGAGACGCCCCGCCGCGCCCACGCGGGCCTGCGCCGCGTCGATCCGAAGGCGCGCCGCCTCGAGCGCGGGGGCCCGCGCCACCGCTGACAGCAGCGGCGCGGGATCCTCCGGGGAACCCGCAGCGGAGGCGGCCGCCGCGAGCGCGATAAGCAGGGCGCGGCGGACGCGCATCGTGGCGCCTTACTTCTTGGCCTTGTTCGCCGCGGCCTCGTCGAGTTTCTTCAGGAACTTCGCGGGGTCCGCTTTGAAGTCATCGGAGCAGCCGGCGCAGCAGAAGAAGACGACGCGGTCCGGCTTGCCGGCGGCGCGATGGATGTGGCCGGCAGCCTCGCCCATGCTGCCGAGCGCCTCGTTGGAGACCAGGCAGGTCTTCAGCGGGTAGCTGGCGCGGGCGGCGTTGATGATCTCGGCGTCGGTCTTTTTGGCGTCCGCGGCGAGCGCGAGCGAGGCCGGCAGGGCGGCGAGGAGGAGGGAGTGGAGGAGGATTCGTATGTTCATGGTGACGGTTGCAACGAACGTTAACCCCGGGGAGGCGCAATCCCCCGGGATTTTTTTCGCGGGATTTACGCGGAGCGGGTTTAGTGACAGGAAATACCGCTAACGCATGCAGGCTTTCCCCGGTCCCGACCCGCTTTCCCGACGTTTGCAGGAGTGGCGTGTGCGCGCTCCCCGCGATCCCCTTTTCCGGGCCCGCGTGCACGCCCGTCTGGAGCCGGTGCCGGCGGGTGTTACCTGGCCGGAGTTCGCGCGGAGGAACGCGCTCGGGGTGTCGCTGGTGGTGTTGCTCGCGCTCGCCGCCGGTGCGGCGGGAGGACGCGGCTGGGCGAGATCGCACGACGCCGCCCTGAGCGTGCGGCTGGCGGAGGAATACGTCGGCGCGCTGGACGCCCGGCTCGTCGCGCGTCGCTGAGGATCCCGTCGCGTGCGCAACCTTTTCATCACCGCCGCCCTTGCTGCAGCCGTCTGCGCGGCGGCTTTCGGCACCGGTTTCGTGCTGGGTGGCGACCGGGCGCTGCGCGAGGCCGGACGCGATGGTGACGCGCTCGCCTGGTTGCGCGTCGAGTTTCGGCTTTCCGATCGTGAGTTCACCGCCATCCGCCGTTTGCACGAGGACTTCAGCGTCGAGTGCGGGCGGCATTGCGCGGCGATCATCGATGCGCGTGAACGGCGCGCTCCTTCCGCGGAGGTCGCGGAGCTCGAGCGGTTCTGCGTGGAGGCGATGAAGACGCATTTCCGGCGGGTGGCCGCGCTGATGCCGCCGGCGCAGGGGGAGCGCTATCTCGCGTTCGTCCTGCCCCGGGTGGAATCCCACCCCCACCACGGAGCTCCCAGCCTGCGGGTCGGCCCGTGAGTACCCTGGCCGCAGAAACCAACGAGGCGGCCGAGGACCGGCTTCGGATGGAGCGCGTTTGCGGAGGAGACGAGACGGCCTTCGCGGCGTTGATGGAACGCTGGGAACTGCCGGTGAAATCGCTGCTCGGGCGGATCGTGCTCAACGCCTCGGAAGCCGAGGAACTCGCGCAGGAGACCTTTGTGCGGCTCTGGCGGAGCCGGGGTGATTTCCGGCCGGGTGCCGCCTTCCGGCCCTGGCTTTTCGCCATCGCGGTGAATCTCGCGCGCAACCGCCTGCGCTGGTGGCGGCGCCGACCGACGGTCGAATTAGGGGAATGGCTCGAGTCCGGTGGAGACGCCGGTCAGACCGCCGGCGGGGCCGGCGCCCTCGAGCGGGCGGAGCGCATCGCCTCGGTCCAGGCCGCCGTCGCGGCGCTTCCCGCGGATCTCCGGGAGGCGCTGGTCCTTTTCGAGTTCGAGGAGCTGTCCCAGTCGGAGATCGCCGCCGCGCTCGGCACCACGCCCAAGGCCGTCGAGTCCCGCGTCGCCCGCGCCCGCGAAAAGCTCCGGCGCTTGCTCCGTCCCGCCCTCTGAGGTGAGGAGCATTCTCCTTTGCCCGCACACCTTCCCGGTCGTCCATGATCCGCTTTGTCCTGATGGATGCTCACCGAGCCCAAGATCCCGACCCTGTTTCCCTGCAGTTTCCTCCGTTGATTCCTGTTGGTTGGTCTTGAACAGCAGGCGACGGAGATAACGGTTTTGGCTTGGTATAGCCGAGGCTGATTGCCTCGGATCATGAGGAATCCGCAACGCCGGAGAGCGTTTCCGAATGCGTCCGATTTTTAGCCGCGGATCGCGCAGATCGAGCGGATCCTGAAACCGGCCTGACGGCTTCCCGAACTTCGCAGCCTTCCTGTTACCGCTCGGTTGTCTCTGTTTGCTCGTGTTCGAAGGCCTTTATCAGGAGACGGCGGACGTAACGGCCTCGGCAGCCCGCAACGGGCGTTGCCTCCCGGCGGGCACGCTGCGAACTTCCGGACATGTCGCCGTCTTCGATCATCGCGCGCAAGCGGGACGGGTATGCGCTCGCCCGGGACGAGATCATCGCATTCGTCCGCGGTGCCACCGACGGGTCGTGGGCCGATTACCAACTGGCCGCGATGTTGATGGCGATCTTCCTGCGCGGCATGAACGCGGAGGAGACGGCGTGGTACACCGACGCGATGATGCGGTCCGGCACGGTGGCCGATTTGTCCGGAATCCCGGGCCTCAAGGTCGACAAGCACTCCACCGGCGGGGTGGGGGACAAGATCTCGCTGCCGCTGGCGCCCCTGGTGGCGGCCTGCGGCGTGCCGGTGCCGATGATCAGCGGACGAGGGCTCGGGTTTTCGGGAGGCACGCTCGACAAGCTCGAGGCCATCCCGGGTTTCCGCACCAGCCTCTCACTCGACGAGTTCAAGGCCCAGGTTGCGCGGGTGGGCTGCGCGCTGATCGGGCAGACGAGGGACCTCGCGCCGGCCGACCGCAAGCTGTACGCGCTGCGCGACGTCACCGCGACCGTTGAGTGTGTGCCGCTGATCTGCGGCTCGATCCTCTCCAAAAAACTTGCGGAAGGAATCGATGCACTGGTGCTCGATGTGAAGTTTGGCCGCGGGGCGTTCATGCCCGACCTCGGGGCCGCGCGGGAGTTGGCCTCCACGCTCGTCCGCGTCGGCCGCGCCTCCGGTAAACGGGTGCGCGCGCTGCTCACGCGCATGGACCAGCCCTTGGGCCGCGCGGTGGGGAACGCGTTGGAGGTGGCCGAGTCGGTCGCCTGCCTCCGCGGCGCCGGTCCTGCCGACGTCATGGAGGTCACGCGTGCGCTCGGGGCCCACATGCTCATGCTCGGTGGGGTTGTGGCGACGGAGGCCGACGCGCTCGCGCGACTCGACGCGGCCCTGCGGAGCGGCGCGGCGTTCGCGAAGTTCCGGGAGATCGTCGTCGCGCAGGGCGGTGATGTCCGCGTGATCGATGACCCCGGTTTACTCCCGCGCGCAAAGCTCATTGAGACGTGGCCGGCGCCGCGGCCGGGTTTCGTCGCCGTGGTGGATGCCCGTGCGGTGGCGCTCGCGGCGGTGCGGCTCGGCGCGGGCCGCACGCGCGCGGAAGACGTGATTGATCCCGCGGTGGGCATCGCCGGCCTCGCGAAGGTGGGTGAACGGGTCGAGGCGGGCCGACCCTTGGCCGAGATTCACGCCAACGACGCGGCTGCGCTCGCGGATGCCCGCGCGCTCCTTGCGGGCGCGTTCACTCTGGCCGACGCCCCCGTGTCGACGCCGCCGTTGATCGCTGAGGTTCTCGCGGACTGAACCCGCGGGTTCCCCCGGTCACTGCTCCATTTCCGCCAGCTTGGTGGCGGCTTCCTCCCAGGCGGTGGTGGCGGCGCGGATCTCGTCGACGACCGTGCTCAGCTCGCGGTTGAGATGGTGGAACTTGCCCTTGTCGGCGTAGGTCTCCGGCGCCTCGAGCTGCGCGGTGATCTCGGCCTGCTTGGCCTCGAGTTCGACGACTGCCTTTTCCAGTTGGCCGACGTGCTCGCGGAATTTCCGCACTTCCGAGGCGGAGGCTTTTTTCCGGGCCGGGGCAGCCGGCGCCGAAGCGGGAGCCGGTGCAGGCGCGGCGGTCTGTTTCGGCCGGGCGTCGGAGAACCCCGCCGTGAGCGCGGCGCGGGCATCGCCCGCCTTGGACTTCTCGAGGTAGTAGTCGTAGTTGCCGGCGTAGGGCGTGAGGCGGCCGCTGTGCACGTGCAGCACGTTCTCCGCAAGCGCGCGGATGAAGTGCACGTCGTGGCTGATGAAGATCAACGTGCCCTCGTAGGACTTGAGCGCGTTGATCAGGGCGTCGATCGAGGCGATGTCGAGGTGCGTGGTCGGCTCGTCCATCAGCAGCAGGTTCGGCGGCTTCACCAGCAGGCGGGCGAGGGCGAGGCGCGACTTCTCGCCGCCGGAAAGCACGCCGATCGGCTTGTGGACGTCGTCCTTGCGGAAAAGGAAGGCGCCGAGGATCGCGCGGGCCTGCTGTTCGGTGAGTTGGTTCTCGTTCGTCCGCAGCTCCATCACGTTCTCGAAGACCGTCAGTTCCGGCTTCAGGTTGTCGATGCGGTTCTGGGCGAAGTAGCCGGTGAAGACATTACTGCCCAGCTCGCGCTCGCCGCCCTGGATCGGGATCACGCCGGCGAGAATCTTGAGCAGCGTGGACTTGCCCGCGCCGTTGGGGCCGACGAGGACGATGCGCTGGCCGCGTTCGGCGGTGAAGTTCAGATCGCGGTAGACGACGTGGTCACCGTAGGCCTGCTGGACTTTCGCGAGCTCGATCACCTTGAGGCCGGAGCGGGGCGGCTGCGGGAAGCGGAAGTTGAGCCGCTTGAGCTCTTCCTGCGGTTCCTCTACGGCGACTTCCTGCAGGCGTTCGATCTGTTTCTCCTTCGATTTCGCGCGGGAGGCCATCGAGGCCTTGGCGCCGAAGCGGTCGACGAACTTCTGCAGGTGCGCGATCTCGCGCTGCTGGTTCTTGAACAGCGCCGCCTGCTGATCCTTCCGCGCCTCCTTCTCCTTCAGGTAGTCGTCGTAATTGCCGTGGTAGTAGTTCAGCCGGCCGCCGCGCAGCTCAAGCATGCCGGTGCAGAGCGCGTTCAGGAACGCGCGGTCGTGCGAGATCACGACCAGCCCGCCTGGGTAGCGCGAAAGGTAATCCTGGACCCAGAGCAGCGCCTCGAGATCGAGGTGGTTGGTGGGCTCGTCGAGCAGCAGCAGCGCCGGCTCGGCGACCAGAAGCCGCGCGAGGTGCGCCCGCATCACCCAGCCGCCCGAGAAGGTCTTCGCGAGTTTCTCCGCGTCGCCTTCCTTGAAACCGAGTCCGGCCAGGATCTTCCGTGCCCGAGGCTCCAGCGTGTAGTCGATGTCCCAGTCGTCCTCGTCAGGCTGCAGCTTCTTCCCGCTGGTCGCGATGTGGAGGATCGTCTCCTCGCCGGCCGGCGCGCTCTCCTGCGGCAGGAACCCGAAATCGGCCCCGCGTTCCCACTCGATCGTGCCGGTGTCCGGCCGCTCCTCCCCCAGGATCAGGCTGAAGAGCGTCGACTTGCCCGCGCCGTTGGGGCCCACGAGCCCCAGTCGGTCGGTCCGCGCGATGAAGAGGGAAACCTCGGCGAACAATTCGCGGGTGCCGTAGGACTTGGAGACGTCGGCGATGGTGAGCATCGGAACCCGCGAGGAGACGCCCCGCGCGCGGTCGCGTCAACTCCGCGCTCCCGAGCTTTTGTCACGTAGTACGTGACAATCGTTTTGGCGTGGCTCCGAGGAAAGGGTTGCGTCGGTGCGTCAGGCACGGGGACGGTTTGGACGTTTCGTCCGTGGCGCCCCGATTTCTCACCGTCCTTGCGTTGTTCGCGCGGTACCTGCCGCGCTTCGGAGGCGGTGCTTTGCTGGCGGGCGTGACCGTAGCGGCGGCACCCGATTTCGAGCGCGACGTACGGCCGATCTTCTCCGCCCATTGCTTGAAATGCCACGGGCCCGAAAAGCAGAAGGGCGGCTACCGCGTTGACGCGAAATCGGTCGCGCTAATCGGCGGTGAGGGCTCCGCTCCGAACATCATCCCCGGCAACGCCGCGGGCAGCCCGCTCCTGCGATACGTCAGCGGGGCCGATCCCGACCTCCGCATGCCGCCGGCCGAGGAAGCACCGCTCCCGGCGGCGGAGGTCGAAGTCTTGCGCGCCTGGATCAATGCCGGCGCGAACTGGCCCGACTCCGCCAGCGTGGTTCTGGCCGACCCGCTCGACTGGTGGTCGCTCAAGCCAATCGCCAAAATCACATCGCCGCCGGGCTCCGCGCATCCCGTCGACGCATTCATCCGCGCCCGGCTCGCCGCGGCGAACGTGCGTCCGGCCGCTCCCGCCGATGCCCGCACGCTGATCCGGCGGCTTTATTTCGACCTGACCGGTCTGCCGCCCGCTCCCAAGGAGGTCGCGGCGTTCGCGGCGGATCGCGCGCCCGACGCCTACGAACGGCTGGTTGACCGTCTCCTCGCCTCGCCGCGTTACGGCGAACGCTGGGCGCGGCACTGGCTCGACGTGGTTCACTACGGCGACACGCACGGTTACGACAAGGACAAGCCCCGCCCCAATGCCTGGCCCTACCGGGACTACGTCATTCGCGCCTTCAACACTGATAAGCCCTACGCGCGCTTCGTGCAGGAGCAGATCGCGGGTGATGTGCTGTTTCCGGATTCACCCGACGGCGTGGAGGCGTTGGGATTCATCGCGGCGGGCCCCTGGGATTTCATCGGCCACGCGGAGGTCCCGGAGTCGAAGATCGATGGCAAGTTGGCGCGCCATCTCGACCGGGACAACATGGTTGCGAACGCGATCGGCACTTTCGCCAGCGTCACCGTGCACTGCGCGCAGTGTCACAACCACAAGTTCGACCCGATTCCTCAGGAGGATTACTACCGGTTGCAGGCGGTCTTCGCCGCGCTGGATCGCACCGACCGCGCGTATCACCGTGACCCCGCGCTTTACGCGCGGCGGCGCGCGCTTGAGGACGCCGTCCGTGACAATGCGGCCGCACTGGCCGCGCTCGAGACGCCCTTGCGGGCGCGAGCCGGTTCAGCTCTCGCCGACATGGAGCG
>CAXRGI010000185.1:0-16577 GCA_964229935.1 Opitutales bacterium | reverse complement strand
CCGGAGTTGCTCGGTGGGCACGTTGAGGCTGTCGGCGAGCCCCCGGTTCACCACATGGATCCGCGTCCCGTCGGGCGATAGCACGTAGAGCCGCTTGTTGTCGGGTGTCGCGTCGCCGATGCGCAGCACGGTGGTACGAGGGCCGGCGGAGCCGGCGGGGCCCTCGCCCGAGGTGAAGGAGACGGTGAGGCGCGGGCGCTCGAGGCCGAAGTCGGCGACAGACTGCCGGTTCTTGGCGAGATCAGCGACGGCGAAGCTCGTCTCGTGCTCGAGAAGCTGGAGGGCGTGCAGGATGGCGTTCACCGCGTGCGGGTTCGCGGGCCAGCGGTCGAGGGGCCGGGTGAGGAACCAGGCGTCCCGCTCGCGGGCGAGGGCGAAGCCACCCCCGGCGGGAGTCGTGAGATCGAGCGTGCGGATGTTGGCGGTCTCGGGCCCGAGCACGAGGCGGCGCGCCTCGCGCGAGGCGGCCTCGGTGCGCCACTCGCGCTCGAAGCGGAAGATGAAGAAGAACAGCGCGACGTTGAGAAACAGGAGGGCGAGGGTGACTTTCGTGCGCATGGCGGTCGGTTTTCAGGAGCGGCGGGTCCAGTACACGAGGAGGCCGAGGAGGAGGGTGGCGCCGGGCACGCCGAGGAGCACGGTGTACCGGAGCCGCGCGAAATCAGCCGCGCTGAGCGTGAGCTGGAACTTCTCCACCGGCCGCGGCGGTATGCTCAGCTGGCGGTCGCGATCGACGGTCCAGTTCACGGCGTTGAGGAAGATGGCGAGGTTGCCCTGGTCGACCCGGCCGTTGGCCACGAGGTCGCCGGTGCCGAAGACGACCAGCTTGCCGCCCCTCACGCTGAAGGGGAGGTTGTCGCGGACGGCGAGGCGCTCGGAGGCCACGATCACCCCGAGCCGGTCGGCGGGGTCCATCCCGGGCAGCGGTCGCGTGTCGATGCCCGGATCGTAACGCGGGATCTGACCGTTGCGGAAACTGCGCTCGCCCCAGGCGGTGCGCGAGGTCGCGGCCAGCGTGACCGTGTTCAGGCCACCCCCGAGCGAACGGCCTGGATCGGGGATCACCGTGCGCGCGACACCCAGGCGCAGCGCCATCGTGCCGTAGTCGATCAGGAGCTGGGTGATGGGATGGCGCGCGAAGGCGCGGATGATCAGGTCGCCGTTTTCCGCGATGTTCTCCGGCCCCTCGTCGGCGATCACGTCGTCCTGCACCAGCACGCCCCAGTCGAGCAGCAGATCGTCGAGCCCGAGGGACGCGACGGGCGGGCCGGGCGCCAGGAAGAGCAGCAGCCGCCCGGCGTCGGCCCCGAGGTGCTGCCGGAGCAGCTCCTGCTCCTCGCGGGAGAAACGGCTCTGGGGGGCGACGGCGACCAGCAGCGACGCGTCGGCCGGGATCCGGCGCGCCGACGTGAGGTCCAGATCCTCCACCTCCAGGTTACGCACCTTGAGCTGGTCGCGGACGGCGGACAGGCCGCGCACCGGATCGGTGTCGCCCAGCCGCAACTCGCCGTGGCCGGTCAGGAAGTAGACCTTCTGCCGGCCGGGCGAGGACACGTCGAGGATGGCGGCGGTGAGCGCCTGTTCGCCGCGGAAGGCGACCCGCTCCTTGTTCCGCATCGTGTAGAGCTCGGCCACGGTGACCACGCGGCGCTTGTCTCCGGCGACGAGCACGATGATGTCCGCCTGGTCGACGCCCAGTTCATCGGCGCGCCGCCGGTTCTGGTAGACGTCGAGGTACTCGCGGGTGATGCGCCCGGCGGGACGCTCTTCGGTGGCGTGCACGTATTCCTCGAGCAGGCCGCGCACCTCGGGATGATCGCTCTCGGGGGTGAGCGTGAGGATGGCGTGCACGGGTCGCGGCAGGTTGCGGACGTACGAGAGGGTCTCCGGCGAGAGCGAGAATTTGCGCGCCCGGGTGAGATCGAAGCGCCGCGGGTGGTTCTCCGCGATATAGTTCAATCCGCCGAAGAACGTGAGTAGCAGGACGGCCTGCAGCACGAGGTTCGCGGTGCGGAGCCAGCGGGTGGCGCGGAAGCTTTGCCAAGGGGCGGGCATGATCGCGGCGGGTTCCCGGTCAGGCGTGCAGGAGCTTCGCCTCGACGCCGAGGATGCTGAAGATGAGCGCCAGCGCCGAGCCGCTCAGGTAAAACAGCACGTGGCGCAGGTCGATCACGCCGCGGGCGAAGTCGTCGCGGTGGCCGAAGACGTGGGCGTACTCGACCGCCGGGCGCAGCGGCTGCAGCGCGCCCTGCGCCAGCCAGGTGGAGTCGGCGAGCGCGTTGCCTCCGAGGATGAGCGTCGCCAGCGCGACACAGCCGAGGATGCCCGCGACCGACTGGTTGCGCGTAAGGGAGCTGGCGAGGACGCCGATCGCGACGAACAGCAGCCCGGAGACGGCGATGAACAGGTAGCCGCCGAGCAGCGGCCCGCTGTCGAGGAAACGCGCGTCGCCCGAGAAGCGCCGCAGCACCCAGAAGAAGACAACGGTCGAGCCCCACAGCGTGGTGTAGAGGGCGTAAGCCGCACCGAACTTGGCCAGCACCACCTCTGTGGTCGTGACCGGGGTGGTTAGCAGCGTCTCGATCGTCCCGAGCCGGCGCTCCTCCGCGAGGCACTTCATCGTGAGCAGCGGCACCATCACGCAGACCGGCAGCCAGAAGAGCTGGAAGTACACGATCGCCGGCGAGGTTTCCTGCGGCGCGGCGCCGTACAGCTCGAGGATCTTGGTGAAGACCAAGCCCATGAAACCCAGGAACAGGGTGGCCGCCACGTAGGTGGCCGGACTGACAAGCAGCATCCGGAGTTCGTGGCTGAGCAGGGTGGGGAAGTGGCGCATGGCGGTCGCGGCGTCAGACCGGGCAGGTCAGGTAGAACCGCGGATGGAAAGGGATGAAATCTGATTCTCGGATTCTTCCCCGGGCTCGGGAGACGGAGTTCCCAAGGCGGCGTAGCCACAGCCAAAAGCTTCTGTGGAGTCGCTGAGCATCGGTTCGTAACGCGCTTCCGACTCGCTCCGCGGCTGAGTGACCACGGATGGAGACAAACGGACACAGACGGACACGAATAAGCCGGGTTTGCCGACCCCGGGCTAGATCGAGGGCTAGTCTTCCGCAGGTATTTACGAAGACGGCGGTTTTTTTGGAACTCATCATCCGCGGGGTTACGCCGGGTTGAAACGTCTCGCCCAGCATCCCGGTCTCAGATCCTGATCCGTGTGAATCCGCGTTCATCCGTGGTTTCCCGGTACTAGGTTACGCTTCGGGTTTCCCCGGTCTTTGCGGGCGCCGGCGGTGCGACGACGTCCCAGCTCCGGCGCGTGGCGGCGAGGAACACGTCCTCGAGCGTCGGTTGCTCCCGGGCCAGCGCGCGCACGCGCAGCCCCTGCGCCAGCAGCGCCGCCAGGAGCGATTCGCCCAGTTCCTCCTCGCGCTCGGTGGTAAGGGTGGCGATGCGGAACCCATCGGCGCCGGGATCCCCCAACCGCGCGCAACGCGCTCCGGCGCCGGCCGCGCCCAGCGCGGCCTCGAGCCGGAGCGGGTCCCCGGCGAACTCCACCCGGTAGGAGTGGCGGCCGATGATTTCCCGCCGCAGCTCGGCCGGCGTGCCCTGCGCGACCACCCGACCCTGGTTGATGATGAGCACGCGGTCGCAGGTTACCTCGATCTCCGGTAGGATATGGGAGGAGATGATCACGGTCATCCGGCCGCGGAGGCTCGCGATGAGGTCGCGCACGATCAGAATCTGGTGCGGGTCGAGTCCGATCGTGGGCTCGTCCATGATGATGACCGGCGGCTCGGCGAGGATGGCCTCCGCGATGCCCACGCGTTGCCGGTAGCCCTTGGAGAGCTGTCCGATGATGCGGTGCCGCACGCGCTTGAGGTCGCAGATCTCCAGCACCTCGTCGATGCGCGGACCGAGCTTGCGGCGCGGCACCTCCTTCAGGCGGCCGCGGAAATACATGTACTCCGAGACGCGCATATCCTCCGGCAGCGGATTGTTCTCCGGCATGTAGCCGATCCGCCGCTTGATCTCCGCCGGTTCCCCGGCGACCGGCAGCCCGCAGATGTGGACACTGCCGGACGTCGCCGGCAGGTAACCGGTCAGGATCCGCATGGTGGTCGACTTGCCGGCGCCGTTCGGGCCGAGGAAACCCACGATCTCTCCGCGGCCGACCCGGAACGAGATGTCGTTCACCGCCGTCACGCCGCCGTACGCCTTCACCAGGCGGGAGACTTCGATGGCGGCGGGCGGTTGCGTCATGACGGTTCGATTGACGATTGGCTTAATAAGGACGCGGGCAAGGTCGCGTTGTTCCGCGGTCCCGCCTCCCGGATCACGCCGCGGGCTTCTTTTCAAAGGTGACCTCGCCGGCGCGGAACCGCCGGAGGGGCCCGCGGCCCTCGTGCAGCAGCAAAGCGCCCTCGTCGTCCACGCCGCGCACCTCCCCGGTGTGCCTGCGCCCGCCCTCGAGCAGTGTCACGGTGCGCCCGCGCAGAGTATCGAATCGGGCCCAGAGATCGGCGAACAGGTCGCGGTGCTGGTCCTCGCGGAACGTCTCGTAGGCGAGGAGCACCCGGCCGATCAGTGCCGCCGCGAGGCGGTTCAGGTCGACCGGCCGGCCGCAGGCGTCCGCGAGTGTGGTCGCCCGGTTCGCGAGCTCGGGCGGCCAGCCGCGTGGCGGCGGGTTCACGTTGAGCCCGATGCCGAGGATGAGGTCGCGGATGCGGTCCGCGTCGACGCGGGCCTCGGTGAGTAGTCCCCCGGCCTTCCGGTCGCCGAAAAGGATGTCGTTGGGCCACTTGATGCCCGGCTCCACGCCGGTGAAGTTCGCGAGGAGCTCGCAGAGGTTGACGCCCATCCAGAGCGTGAACGTGCGCATGCGCTCCGGCTCCACCTCCGGGCGGAAGCCGAGGCTCGCGTAGAGGCTGACGGGGGAGTCGCTGTGCCACACGCGGCCCAACCGGCCCTTGCCGCGGGTCTGGCGTCGGGCAAGCACGGCGAAAGGTGCCGGCCGCCCGGCGGCGAGTTGGCGGGCCACCTCGTCGTTGGTGCTATCGACCTCGTCCATGACGTGCAGCGAGAAGCCGCGCGCGCGCACCTGCAGCAGTGCTTCGAGCAGCGGCGGATGGAGCGTGGCCGGGCGCCCCGTGAGCCGGTATCCGCGGGCGCGCACGGCCTCAAACGAGAAGCCGGCCGCGCGGAGCCGCTCCATGCGCTGCCAGACCGCGACGCGGGAGATGCCCAGCCGTCGCGCGAGGGCGGCGCCGGAAACCCACCCGCCCTCGCGGGCGAGCAACTCGCGAAGGATCACGGTTTCGGTCTTCGGCATGGCTCGGCCTTGAAAAGGGAAGGCCCGGCACCACGCTGGCGCAAATGTCATTTGCCGACCTGCAGCTTTCCCTCGGGCGCGACGCCGCCCCGCCGGAACGTTGGCCGGGCCCGGTGCGCGCGCTATGGCACGACGCCCGCGGCGACTGGGACGCCGCCCACGTTTGCGCGCAGGAGGATGAATCGCGCGACGGCTCGTGGGTCCATGCCTACCTCCACCGTAAGGAGGGGGATATCGGTAACGCGGGCTACTGGTACGCGCGCGCCGGGCGTCCCGTTCCGACGCGGGGGGTGACGCTCGAGGCCGAGTGGGAGGCGATCGCCCGCGCGCTGACCGGCGGTTGAGCCCGGGCCGGCGGGCGTGTTCCTATTTGTTGTTTCGGTTGCTCCAGCCGAAATCGCCGGAACGAAGGTAGGTCTCGCGCGACTCGCGCCGGATGTAGTCGCCGGCCGCGGCATCGGATTTCGCGGCGTTGTCGGCCGCGTCCCGGAGATCCTCCATATTCTTCAGGCGCTCCTCCTCGGCGTACATGGCGAGGGCGCGGGACTCCTTTGAGGTGCCGAAGAGCGGCAGGGTCCAACGGTTAAGGGCCCGGTCGGCGTCGGAGATGTAGCGGCGCATCGCGAGCTCGGTGAGGCCTTTCTTGGTGTTGATGTCGCGCTCGCGGAAGATCGGCGGCTTCTTCTCCTGCACGATGTACTTCGGGAGGCGTACGATCGTGTTCTTCGGTTTATCGACCTCGCGCAAGTCGGGCTGTTCCTCCTCGGGCTTGGGAGGCGGCGGGGGCGGGGGAGGCGGCTCGTATTTCGGAGCAAAGGCGGCGAGGGCCGCGGCGGCCTCACCCGAGATGGCCCGGGACCGGCGCGAGGGGGCGGAGGATGAAGAGCCCGGGGTGCCGTTGGAAAAAACGGGCGGTGACGGCGGGGCGGAAGGAGTCGCGGCGGTCTGCGCCGTGGCGCCGGGCGCCGCGAGGCCGGCAAGAAGCAGCGGGACGAGGGCGAGACGGGCCATGCGGGAGTGTCGAAACTTGCGCCGGGAAAATGTTCCGCGCAAGCGCGGGAAAATCACGCCCCCCGGCGCCATTCGTGCCAGAACTCGCGGCCGGCGAAGAGCGGCAGGCTCTCCGTCGCGGGCACCGCTGCGCGCTCCACGAGGATGAAGTCGGCGCCGAACAAGCGCTCCGGCTCCTCCGGATCGAGGCCGAAGGGCGGACCGTCCTCCTTGCCACCAAGGAAGTAGAAGCCGAGGAGCGTGCCGCCGGGACGCAGCAGCTCGGCCGTGCGGCGCGCCACCCGCGGCCATGTCGCAGGAGATTGCGCGCAAAGGAAGGTCCGTTCGTAGACGAGGTCGAAGCTGCCGGCGGAAAACGGATGCGTGAAAAAATCCGCCACTTGCACGCGCGTCGCCAGCGCGGGCCCCAGGCGTTTCCGTGCGCGCTCCACCGCCGGTGCACTGAAGTCGATCGCGGTGACCTCGTGGCCGGCCGCGGCGAACGCCGCCACTTCGTGGCCGTGACCGCACCCGGGTATGAGCACCCGCAGCCCGCGTCCCCGTGGGGCGACCAGCCGGCGCGTCAGTTCCGGGGGCACGCCACCCTGGTCCCACGGAGTGAGCCCCGCGGCGTAACGCTCGTCCCAGAATCCGGGCCGCATCGGATCGTCCGTCATCCCCCGAGCCTCCGCGCGCCGGCCGCGCCCGCAAGCGGCGAAGTTTTTTCCGCTTCCGGCTGATTCCACTCGCCGCGTGCGCGGCGCGTCGCATCGTGGTCGGCGGTCGCCCGCTTCATGCGATCGCTCCCTGCCACCCAACCCCTGCAGGAGCCCCCGGCCCGCCGCCGCCCGTGGCGAGCCGCGGGCTTTGCCGTCGCTCTTCTTCTCGCCGCAACAGCCGCCGCGGCCGGGTCGCGCCTTTCGGCGGAGGACGAGGCCTTGCTGGACGAGGTGCAGCGCCGCGGCGTCGCCTATTTCGTGGAGCAGTCCCACCCCGCGAGCGGGCTCACGCGGGATCGCGCGCCGTGGCGCGAGGGCGCGGGTCCGTCGAAGGCGCCGTCCAGCGTCGCCGCCACGGGCTTTGCGCTCACCGTCTGGTGTATCGGCGAGGAACGCGGTTGGCTGGCCCCCGGCGAAGCGCGTCGCCGCGCGCTCACCGCGTTGCGCACGATCGCGGACCGCCACGCGCACGAACGCGGGTGGCTTTACCACTTTGTGGATCCCGCCACGGGCGGTCGCGTCTGGCGCAGCGAGGCCTCGACGATCGACACCGCGCTCCTGCTGCAGGGTGCGCTGCACGCCCGCGAACACCTGAGGGATCCGGAGATCACCGGGCTCGTCGACCGCATCTACGCCCGCATCGACTGGACGTGGGCGCTCAACGCCGGCCCCGCGCTCTCGCACGGTTGGCGGCCGGAGAACGGTTTCATCCCGCACCGGTGGGACAGCTACGCCGAATTGATGGGGCTCTACCTGCTCGGGCTCGGCGCTCCGTCAAGGCCGCTGCCCCCGGCTGCCTGGCGTGCCTGGCGGCGCGGGCCCTGGGTCGAGCGCGGCGGCCGGCGCTTCATCCAGTGCGGCCCGCTCTTCACCCACCAGTACGCGCACGCGTGGTTCGATTTCCGGGGCCGTCGCGACAACGGGATTGATTACTGGCGCAACTCGGTCGACGCCACGCTGGCCCAGCGGGAGTGGTCGGCTGCGCAGCGGTCGCGTTTCCCGCTCTGGTCGGAGGACCTGTGGGGTCTTACGGCCTCGGATAGTGCGCGTGGATACGTCGCCTGGGGCACGCCGGGTCCCGACGAGGATCTCAGCGACGGCACCGTGGTGCCCTGCGCGCCGGGCGGTTCGCTGCCGTTCGCGCCGCGGGAATGCCTCGACGCCCTGCGGCGCATGCGGGAGGTCGGCGGCCCGGCGGTGTGGGGCCGCTACGGGTTCGCCGACGCCTTCAATCCCCACACCGGCTGGATCGCACCGGATGTGATCGGCATCAACGTGGGCATCATGGTGGTGATGGCGGAGAACCTGCGCGGAGGAGGCGTCTGGCGGACGTTCATGCGCGCGCCCGAGGTCAGGCGCGGGCTGCGGCTGGCGGGACTGGCGCCCGCCGAGCCGCGCGCGGTCCTCGCGGTTCTCCCTCCCTGAGGTGCGTCCCGCGCGGGCCGCTTGGCAAACGCGCCCCGTTCTGCATCCTCGTCCCGATGTTCGTCGATGAATGCACGGTGAAGTTGGCGGCCGGGGATGGCGGGCGCGGCTGCGTCAGCTTCCGCCGCGAGAAATACGAGCCGTGGGGCGGCCCCAATGGCGGCGACGGCGGCCGGGGAGGGGATGTGATCCTGGTCGGCGACGTGAACACCAACAATCTGGTCGACTACAAGTACCAGCCGCATTGGAGCGCGGGCCGCGGCGGGCACGGGGAAGGGGCGGATTGCAATGGTCGTGAGGGTGAGAACCGCGAGCTGAAGATGCCCCTCGGCACCGTCGTGATCGACCTCGCCACCGACAAACCGGTCGCGGAGGTGCTCGAGGACGGCCAACGCATCATTCTCTGCCGCGGCGGCAACGGCGGCTGGGGCAACACCCATTTCAAGACGTCCACCAACCGGGCTCCGCGCCGCGCCAACGCCGGCCAGCCCGGTGAGGCCGGCACCTACCGGCTCGTGCTGAAGAGCATCGCCGACATCGGGCTGGTGGGTTTCCCCAACGCGGGAAAGTCGTCACTGACCGGCCGCCTCACGCGCGCCCGGCCGCGCACCGCGCCGTATCCCTTCACCACCCTGCACCCGCAGATCGGAGTGATCGACTTCCCCGACGAGCGGCGCGGCCACCGGCGGCTCCTGCTGGCCGACATCCCGGGTTTGATCGAGGGCGCCCACGAGAACCGCGGCCTCGGCCACCGGTTCCTGCGGCACATAGAGCGCTGCGCTCTCCTGCTTTTCCTCATCGACATGGCGGGCGCCGACGCCCGCGACCCGCGGGAGGATTACCGCCATCTGCTCCGCGAGCTGGAGCTCTACGATCCCGCGCTGCTGAAGAAACCGCGGCTGGTCGTCGCCAACAAGATGGACCTGCCCGAGGCGGGCCCGTGGCTCGCCAAGTTCCGCCGGCGCCACCGCGGCGTGGATGTCGCCGAGATCTCCTGCGCCACCGGCGACGGGCTCGACGCGCTCAAGCGGGACCTTCTCCGTCGCGCGGGGCGTCCGCGCCGCATCGAATCCGCGGTGCCTGCCGCCGCCCGCTGACGTTGCCCAAGCATGGCCTTAGCCAAGGACCACCGCCACCTCATGATGCGCGCGAACCGCCTGCTCGGGCCGGTGTTGGTGGAGCGTGATTTGATCTCGTTGCAGGATCTGGAGCGGGCGACGGAGCGTCTTTTGGAGCTGACCGCCCGCGGCGAGCCGCGCGAGTGCACCCTGCTGGGCGTGCTCGCCCATGAGCTCAAGGTCGTGGCGGAGGCCGACGTGCTGCGGAAATCCGTGGAGGCTGATGGCATCGGTCTGGCCGATTTGCGCGCGGTGGAGGTGCCGGAGGAATTACGCCGGGAGTTCGACCCCGGGGAGTGCTGGGCGACGTGGACGGTGCCGTTCGATCGTGAAGGTGGCTTCACTTGTGTGGCGTCCGCCTATCACCTCAGCCCGGCCGTGCGCGCCCACTGGGAGAAACGTGCTGGTGGCCCGGTGCTGTGGTACGGGACCACCCTCGGCGGGATCGCCGATTTCCTGGACAAGGCCGCGCCGGCCGGCGGCTCCTGACCATGCCTCTCGGCAAGATCCAGCTCCAGATCGTCACGCAACTCGCGACTCTCGGCGCGATCGATGAGGCGCGCCGCGCAGCCCTCGCCGCGCGGCCGGATGATCTCACCGGGGAGGCGCTGGAGAAACTGCTGCAGGAGGAGTTCAAGGTGGCGTCCTTCGCTCTGCTCGCCGCCAAGGCGCGCGCGCTCGGGCTGGCGCCTTTCAACGCTGCGCGCCTGCGCATCTCCGCCCAGACGTTCGAGCGCATCCCGCAAGACTTCTGCCGCCAGCATCTTGTGCTGCCCGCGGGTGAGATCGGCGGCTCGCTGCTGGTGGTCTGCGCCAATCCCTTCGACGCGAACCTCGCGACGCGGATCGAGGAAGTGGCGGGCCGGCCGGTGGTGCGGATGCTGGGCCGCGAGAAGGATATCCGCGACCGCTTGTCGGCGCAGTCGGTCGCCGCCACCGGGCCGGCCGGGTTGGATGACGTCGTGACGAAGCTCGACGCCGAGTACGGTGAGTCCGCGGGCGAGGGCCAGGCCCTCTCCCCGGGCGGTGAGGTGAGCGAGGATTCCGCCCCGATCATCCAGTTGGCCACGCGCATCATCGAGGACGCGTACCTCTCCGGCACGAGCGACATCCACATCGAGCCCCAGGAGAAGGAGGTGATCGTGCGCAACCGCATCGACGGTGTCTGCGTCGAGAAGCTCCGGCTGCCGAAACGCGTCGGCCCCGCGCTGGTCGCGCGCCTCAAGATCATGTGCAATCTGGACATCTCGGAGCGGCGGCTGCCGCAGGATGGCCGGATCGTCTTCAAGCAGTACTCCAAGCGAGGCCTCGACCTCGACCTGCGCGTCTCAACCGCGCCGTTGAACCACGGCGAGGGCGTCGTCATGCGCATCCTCGACAAGCAGAAGACGACCCTGCCGTTACCGGCCCTGGGTTTCTCCGAGGAAAACCTCGCGAAGTACCGCGAGTGCATCCGCCAGCCCTACGGCATGATCCTGCACTGCGGGCCGACGGGTTCCGGCAAGTCGATGACGCTCTACTCGGCGCTCAACGAGATCAACACGCCCGACATCGTGATCCGCACCGCGGAGGATCCGATCGAGTACACGCTGCCCGGCCTGAACCAGATGCAGATGCACCGGCAGATCGGGCTGACGTTCGCGACGGCGTTGCGCGCTTTCCTGCGGCAGGATCCCGACATCATCCTTGTCGGCGAGATCCGCGACAAGGAGACCGCGGGCATCGCGGTCGAGGCGGCGCTCACCGGGCACCTGCTGATCTCCACGCTGCACACCAACGATGCGCCGACGACGGTCTCGCGTCTCACGGAAATGGGCATCGAGCCCTTCATGATTTCCTCGTCGCTGCTCTGCGTGTGCGCGCAGCGCCTGATGCGGCGGGTGTGCAAGTCCTGCCGCGTGCCGCACACCCCCGAGGGACGGGAAAAGGCGATCCTTGAGAAGGCGCTCGGCTGGAGCGGTCCGGTCTTCCGCGCCGCCCCCCGCGGTTGCGTCAAGTGCGGCGGCAGCGGCTACAAGGGCCGCGTGGGCATCCACGAGCTCATGGTGACCAACGAGGAGCTGGTCACCGCCATCAACGCCGAGGCCGAGGCGGCCGAACTGAAGCGCATCGCCATGCGCGGCGGCATGAAAACCCTTCACCAGGACAGCCTGCTCAAGGTGCGCGATGGACTCACCACCCTCGAGGAGGCCCTCGCCAACGTCCCGCCCGACATGTAGGCCGGGACGCGTCCCCGGCTTCGGCTTGCGTTCCCCAGCGGCGCTCCGCCCACTCTTTCCACCCATCCCCTTATGAGTTCCTCCCCGACCGACCAAACCTCCGGACGCTGGTGGCACGGCCTGACCCGCTACCACTGGTTCGTTTTCACCGTCGCCGCGCTCGGCTGGCTGTTCGACTGCCTGGACCAGCAGCTGTTCACCCTGTCCCGCATGCCCGCGATGAAGGCGCTGCTGCCGGCGGGCAGCGACCCGGTGCTCTGGGGCGGCTACGCCACCTCGGTGTTCCTCGCCGGGTGGGCGACGGGAGGACTCGTGTTCGGCGTTTTGGGCGACCGCATCGGCCGCGCGAAGACGATGATGATCACCATCCTCATCTACTCGCTTTGCACCGGTCTCAGCGCGCTCTCGACCTCCTTCTGGGATTTCGCGTTCTACCGGTTCATCACGGGTCTGGGCGTGGGCGGCGAATTCGCGGTGGGCGTTGCCCTTCTGGCGGAGGTGATGCCGGCCAAGTCCCGTTCCGGGGCGCTCGGCGCCCTGCAGGCGCTTTCGGCGATCGGCAACATCTCGGCCGCGCTCATCGGCATGGGTATGGCGAATCTGGAGCAGACCGGCGTGATTTCCCTGGGCAATTCCTGGCGTTGGATGTTCGTGATCGGCGCGATCCCCGCGTTCCTCGCTCTCATCATCCGGGCCCGCATGAAAGAGCCGGAGCGCTGGCAGCGGATGAAGGACTCGGGCGAGCTCGATCGCCACAGCGCCTTCACCTACGCGGAACTTTTCCGCGACCCCCGCTGGCGCCGTAACGCCATCATCGGCATGCTGCTGGTGTGCTCGGGCGTGATCGGGCTGTGGGGAATCGGGTTCTTCACCCCCGAGCTGATCCGCACGGTGCTGGCCAAGACCTACGCCGCCCAAGGCATGCCGAAGGAACAGATCGGGCCGCTGGTCGACAAGTGGGCCAGCTACGGTCTCCTGACGCTGCAGATCGGTGCCTTCTTCGGGATGCTCGCGGCGAGCTGGGTCGCCGGCCGCCTTGGTCGCCGCCGGGCCTTCGCCATCGCTTTCACCACGGCCATGGTCGCCACGGCGTGCGCGTTCCAGTTCTACCGCGACGCCAGCCAGACCTTCTGGCTCATCCCGATCATGGGTTTCTTCCAGCTCTCCGTCTTCGCGGTGTACGCGATCTACCTGCCGGAGCTCTTCCCGACGCACCTCCGCAGCACCGGAACCTCGTTCTGCTACAACGTGGGACGTTTCCTCGCCGCGGCCGGCGTGCCGCTGATCGGCCTGCTCAAGACCGAGGTTTACGCCGCGTACCCCGAGCCCATGCGGCCCGCCGCCCTCACCATGTGCGCGGTCTTCCTGCTTGGCCTGATCGTGCTGCCTTTCGCTCCCGAGACGAAGGACAAGCCCTTGCCCGAGGACGAGCGCATGGGCGCGCACTGATCGCGCGGATGCGGTTCGCGATCTGCAACGAGATCTTCCAGGGCTGGAAGATCGACGATGTCTTCACGCACTGCGCGCGTCTCGGCTACGACGCGGTCGAGGTGGCGCCGTTCACGCTGGCGCCGCATGTCACCGACATCCCGGCCGCCGAACGCGCCCGCATCCGGGCGGCCGCGGCCGGAGCCGGGATCGCCATCTCGGGCATCCACTGGGTGCTCGTGCAGACCGAGGGCCTGCACCTCACGTCGCCCGACCCCGCCACCCGCGTCCGCACCGCGCGCTACTTCGTCGACCTGGTCGACTTCTGCGCCGATCTCGGCGGCGAGGTGATCGTGGTCGGCTCGCCCAAGCAGCGCAGCCTCGCTCCGGGCGTCACGTGTGAACAGGGATGGGCCTGGATGGCGGAGACTTTCCGTCCCTCGATCGGACGCGCGGAGGAGCGCGGCGTGACGATCTGCCTCGAGCCGCTGCCGGAGGAGGACACCAATTTCATCAATACCGCCGCCGAAGCGGTGCGCTTCGCCCGCGAACAGGCCTCCCCGCGCTTCAAGGTCATCCTCGACGTGCGAGCCATGAGCCACGAGGCGACTCCGGTGCCGGACATCATCCGCGCCAGCCGCGGCGAGTTCGCCTATGTCCACGCCAACGACCGCAATCTCAAAGGTCCCGGCTTTGGAGAGGTCGACTTTCGTCCCATCGCCGCCGCGCTGCGCGAGACGGGCTACGAGGGCACGGTTTCCGTGGAGGTCTTCCGCTTCGACGAGGGGCCGGAGGTCATCGCCTCCCTCAGCCTAGAGCACCTGCGGAAGACCTTCAGCTGACTTTCGGGACCGGCCCGGTGCCTACCCCGTAGGCCCGACGGAGCGCCTCGGCCACGTTGGGCGGCACGAAACGGGCGACATCGCCGCCGAAACGCGCCACTTGCTTCACCAGCGTCGAGCTCGTGTAGCTGAACTCCTCGTTCGGCATCACGAAGAGCGTCTCCATCCGCGGCTCGAGATGGCGGTTCATCAGCGCCATGTTGAACTCGAACTCGAAGTCGGAGAGCACCCGCAGGCCGCGGATGATCGCGTCGGCCTTCTGTTCCATGCAGAACTCCACCAGCAGGCCGGTGAAGGTCGTCACCGTCACGTTGGGCAGGTCGGTGAGGTTCGGCGTGATCATCGCCACGCGCTCTTCCGCCGAGAAGAGCGGGCTCTTGCCGCCCCCCGCCGTCACCGCCACCGCCACGGTCACTCGGTCGAACAGCCGCGCCGCGCGCGAAAGCACGTCAACGTGCCCGTAGGTGATCGGGTCGAAGGTTCCGGGGTAGATGCAGTGGCGGGTCGGCACTCCGGGCGGAGACAAGCGCCCGCCACCCGGTGAGGCGATGGATTTTTTTCGAATACCGGGGCCGGCCCGTCCGCGCTTGCGTTCGATCCGGCCCGCCTTGTCCTGCTTTGTCCCGCCCGATGACGCTGAATCTGCCGAACCTCCTCACGCTCTCCCGCGTGCCGCTGATGTTCATCGTCGTCGGTCTGATGTACGCCAATTTCCCGTGGTGCGACACGCTCGCCTTCTGGCTGTTCATCGCCGCGGCCCTGACGGACTGGCTCGACGGCAAGATGGCCCGCGAAATGGGCGTGGTTTCCTCTTTCGGACGTTTCATGGACAGCGTCTTGGACAAGGTGCTCGTCATCGGGATGATGATCGCGCTCGTGAACGGGGACTATTTCGCCGGCTACTCGCTGCCGGCGATGATGCTGCTCCTGTGCATCCTGTGCCGCGAGTTCGCCATCTCGGGCCTCCGTATGGCCGCGGCCCTCAAGGGTGAGACGGTGGAGGCCGACACCGGCGGCAAAGTGAAGACCTTCGTCCAGCTCAACGCGATCGGCTGGTTGATGGGCGCGCGGATGCTCTCCCAGGATTATCCGGAGCTTTTCGCCGGCGATGGCCGCGTCTGGGTGGTCGGGGTGCGCGCGCTCGGCATGTCGCTGTTTGTGTTGTCGGCCGTCCTGACGGTCTGGTCCGGCGTCGTCTATCTGCGCCGGCACTGGCGGGTGCTTTCCTGAGGAACGGGCCGTGCGCCTCCGCCCGCTGCGCTGGCCCTCGCTGCTCCCCGCCCGCCTGGTCACGGCGTGCGCGACGCTTGGTCCTCTCGGCCGGAAGCTCCCCGCTCCCGGCACCTGGGGTTCGCTGGCCGGCCTCGCGTGTTTCGCGGTTTTCCTGCCCCGCGCCTCCGCCGGGCTGATTCTGGCCGTCACCGCTGTCGTGGGTTACCTAGCGGTCGGGATCTGCGGCGAGGCCGAGCGCGTCCTTGGTAAAAGCGACCCGGGCGAGGTGGTCCTCGACGAATTTGTCGTGATGCCGCTCTGCCTCTTGAGCTGGAGCACTCTTGCCGGGTCGCCGCCATTCTGGGTCGCGGCCGTCGCGGCTTTCGCGCTCTTCCGGCTGTTCGACATCGTTAAACCTCTCGGCATCGCCCGGCTGCAGGAACTCCCGGGAGGCTGGGGTGTGGTCGCCGACGACGTCGCCGCCGCGCTGGCCGCCTGCGCGACGCTCCACCTCGGCGCGTGGATCTGGTCGGTGGTTTGAGGCGGGTCAGGCGTTCGCGGGTTGAGGCGGGGCCCTCCGAGGACTTTCCGGCCAGGAGCTGCCACGACCACCTTTTGACCGGAGATTTCCAGCCCGGCGGCTCTCAGCCGGTGAGGGCGATCCGCAGCGCGATCTCCTTCAGTCGCTGCACGCAGGCCTGCTCGTCCTGGTCGCCGGTCCTCAGTTCCAACGCTGGGTGCGGCGGCGGTTCGTAGGGCGAATCCAGGCCGGTGAGCCCGGCGAGGCGCCCGGCGCGCGCCTCCCGGTACAATCCTTTCGGATCGCGCTGCTCGCAGACTTCGCGCGGGGCGTTGACGTAGACTTCGACGAAGGGAATGCCGCGCGCGCGGAAACGCCGCGCCGCCTCGTCGCGGTCCGCCGCGTAGGGTGAAATCAACGCGACGATCGCCACCAGCCCCGCCTCCGCGAGGGCCAGCGCCAGGGCGGCGGCGCGCCGGATGTTCTCGCGGCGGGCCTCGGGCGAAAAACCCAGGTCCTCGCTCAGTCCGCGTCGCAATTCGTCGCCGTCGACCACCGCCGGGAGCACGCGCGCTGCCAGGAGTCCGCGCTCCAGTCCGCGTGCGAGGGTTGATTTCCCGGCGCCGGGTAATCCGGTCAGCCAGACCACCGCGCCCCGGTGCCCCAATAGCCGCCTCCGGGCGGCTCCGCCGTCTGGATCAGGCATCGCCGCCTCCGGAAAAGGGGACCGGCTCCGCGGTCGGGTCCGATTCCGCCACCCGCTGCCCGCGCCAGC
>CAXRGI010000184.1:0-17289 GCA_964229935.1 Opitutales bacterium | reverse complement strand
GGCTCCTCGAGGAGCGCGATCTGGTCGAAAGCGCCGATGGCACGGGCGTGGTCGAGCAGGCGCAGGAGCGTGTCCTTGCTCTCGTAGCGGCCGTTGGCGTCGAAGTAATACGGGAGCTTCCCGTTCGCGGTCCACGGGGTGCGCGCGCCGCCGATCGCGGCGTGGATGGCGGTGAGGCGCGCCTTGTCCTTCTCCAGCATCTCGGCCTGCGTGCCCGGCTGGCCGATCTTGATCTTCATGAAGAAGAACCCGTCGTCGACCGCGCCGCGGATCTCCTCCACCGGCACCGCGTAGGCCATCAGCGGGATGCAGGCGACGCGCGCTTGGCGCGCGGCGAGCGCCGGACGGTACGCCGGCGGGATCAGGTCGTCGAAAGACGTGATGCCGTTCTCCGCCGCGTAGAGGCGCCACGCGGCGAAATCGACGCCGACCAGCGCGTTGAGCGCGAACGTCTCGCGCAGGCCCGGGTGGCCGGTGATCCGCTTCGCGTGCTCGTAAACCTCGTGGCGCACCGATTCCAGCAGCTCGACCGGATCGGTGAAGGTGCGGCCGCGCAGGCGTTGCAGCGCCCACTCGGTGACCGCGTACATGAGCGCGTTGCCGCCGCTCTCGGTGTGGCCGGCAAAAACGTGGGCGTCGCTCCAGAGGACGCCTTGCGTGCAGAGCCCCGTGCCGCGGCGACCCGAGGCGGACTCGAGCACCGCCACGCTCTGCCAGGTCTCGGTCTGGTAGCCGCCCTTGAAGCCGAACGGGCGGATGAGCGGCTCCCGCTCGAAGTTGGAACCGACGCGCGCGATGGTAATGGCAGCGGGGGAAGACATGATTTCCCCGCGAGGCAAGGGCCCGCCCGCGCGGCCGGCAAGGGAGGAAGCTGAGTTCAAGCGCGCGGCTGCCAGCCGCGGATTATGCGGGAGGCCGGACCGCCGAAGGCTGTTCCAAAGGGCTCCGCTGGGTTAACCGCGGATTTCGCAGATGGCGCGGATGAGGGGCCGGTCCTTAAGTCTCTCCGAACTTCCCGACTTTTTTCCCAAGGATGGCTCGTTGTGACGCGCGCCCGTATCGCTCCGCGTGGGGCAACCACGGATGGACACGAATCGACACGGATAAATGAGGTTCGTTTGTAGCCGGGGTCCGGTGATCCCGGACTATGTCGGCGACTGTACGATCGAAGGCGTTTCCAAAGGCCCGCGATTCTTAACCGCGGATTTCGCTGATAGCGCGGATGAATGCGACGAGGGCGTGACCAGGTGGATTTGCGCCAAAACCACGTTTCTCGAGCATGGCGCCGCAACCTCAGGCGGTCGGGTAGGTCCAGCCGGGGCGGTACGGACGCGTGAGCAACTGGTCGGCCTCGGGGTCACCCACGAAGCGTTCCTTCGCGCCGTCCCACACGAGGCTGCGGCCAAGGCGCATCGCGATCACGCCAAGCAGCGAGCAATTCGTGGCGAGGTGGCCCTGCTCGATGTCGGAGATCGGGCGCCGGCCGGTGCGGATGGCGTCGAGGAAGTCGGCCCAGAGCTCCCGGATGTTCTGCCCGTCGGGCGCGTTGAGCTTCGCGTCCTCGTGCAACACGGGCTCGCCGGCCTTCGCGGGGTAGAACGTCCAGCCGCCGCGCCAGCCGAGGTGGAAGATGCCGTTGGTGCCGTAGAAATGGCAGCCGGCGTTCTCGCCTTTCTCCACGTTGTGGCCGGCAAAGAGCCGCGACTCCCATGTGACGGTGAGACCGTCGAAATCGTAGGTGACCATCTGATGGTCGGGCGCGTCGCTCGTCTGCTCGTTGGCGGTGAGCACGGCGGCACCCTTGATCGGCCGTCCGCCCGTGCCGAAGACCTTGCGCGGCCACTTGAGGTCCGTGACCCAGATGAGCTGGTCGAACCAGTGGATGCCCCAGTCGCCGATCGTGCCGTTGGCGTAGTCGAGATACTGGCGGAAGCCGCGCGGGTGGATGGCGGAGGAGTACGGGCGCAGCGGCGCCGGACCACACCAGGCGTTCCAATCGAGGCCGTCCGGCACCGGCAGGGTGGGCGAGGGCTTTTCGGGTCCACCGCCGGCGTTGTTCACGAAGCAGCGCACCATGCCGATCTTCCCGACCTTGCCGGAGCGGATGAACTCGCGCGCCTGGATGGTGTGCGGCGACGTGCGGCGGTGGGTGCCGACCTGCACGACGCGTCCGGCCGCGCGCGCGGCGTTGAGCATCGCGCGACCCTCGCCGATCGTGTGGCCGATCGGTTTCTCGACAAAGACGTGGGCGCCGGCCTTGACCGCCGCGATCACGGGCAGCGCGTGCCAATGGTCGGGCGTGGCGACGATGACGATCTCCGGCTTCTCCTTCGCGAGCAGCTCGCGGTAATCGCGATGCTCACGGGGCTGGTCGGAGGTGACCTTCGCGATGCGTTCGCGCGTGGCCGCGATCTGGCGGGCATCGACGTCGCAGAGCCCGACGATCTCGCAGGCGCCGCTGGCGATGGCCTCGCCGAGGATGTTGCCTCCCCACCAGCCGCAGCCGATGAGCGCGGTGCGGAAGCGGCGGCCGGATTTCTCGGCGGCGGCGGTCCTGATTGAAAGGGTGGCGAGACCGCCGGCGGCGGCGGCCGAATGCAGGAAGGCGCGACGTTTCATGGTGCGGGGCGAGACGGGGCGACGGGGTTTTCGGTCCGCACCGTGCCCAGCCGTGCCGGCCCCGACAAGCGTGGTCTTGGGCGCGCCGTCGCGCCGTGGGTCAAGGATCGCGCCCGCCCGCCCGGCCTAAAGCCAGCGCCGCGCGAAGGTGCGGCCGGCGGAGGTCTTCAGGTAGTTGCCGAACGCCTCCGCGCGACCGGGGTCGCGGAACGCCACCACCGCGCGGATTTTCCATGGCCGATCGCGGACCGTCTCCGGCACGGCGCCCAGATTGTGCTCCCGGAGGCGCGCGGAGAACTCCTGCGTTACGCCGATATAACGGCGGCTGGGGCGGGTCAGGGAGTCGAGAAGGTACACGTAGTGGAAGCCGGACATGCGGGAGGTTCGGCGGTTGGGTGGCGGACCGTTCCGGTCGGGGCGCCGCGCCCCGGGCAGGGAGGAGAGCGCTGACGCTTCAGGTGGTCCCGGTGCGCGCGAGACGAAGCTATACCCGAATTTGGGTATGCCACCGGTTTGACGGCGGGTTTGCGCAGGCGCCTCGGCCGTTCCCGGTACAGGCCGACCCGGTAGAAGACCGCACCTTTGGAAGCTGCCCGGGCTCGGCATCCGAAGCTCCTCGGAGCAAAGGATGGTGGACGCTCGCGGACTCGAACCGCGGACCCCCTGCGTGTGAAGCAGGTGCTCTAACCAACTGAGCTAAGCGTCCGGAAAGGGGCGGGAACGTGGGTGTGGCGCGACGACGAGGCAACCCTGTTTTCGATCGCCGTCGCCCGGCGGCTCAATCCTCGCCCACGTAGCGGCGGAAGAACTCCTCATAGCGCACGAGGCTGTCGAGGCGATGGCGGGGTTCTCCGCTGCGGCTCATCTCATGGGAGGCGCGCGGGTAGCGCACGAGTTCCGCGTCCCGACCGAGCACCTTCAGGCTGCGGAAGAGCATCTCGCTTTGCACGAAGCCGGTGCGGCGGTCGTTGTCGCCGTGCTGGATGAGGAGGGGGGTGCGGATGCCGGCGACATGGGTGAGCGGCGACTCCCGTTCGAGAATCCGGCGCGTATCCGGTTCCCACGGCAGACCGCCGAACGCCCGTGGCACGAGGCGCCACGCATTCCCCTCGCCGAAGAACGTCGGTAGATCGTAAACACCGCGCTGCGCCACCGCCGCCTTGAAGCGCTGGTCGTGCGCGATGACCCAGACGGTGAGGTAACCGCCGTAGGAGCCGCCGGTGATGACCTGGCGCTCCGCATCCACGAAACTTTGGCGTGCCGCGAAGTCCGCCGCCGCGAGCACGTCGGCGGCCGGGCCGCGACCCCAGTCCCGGTGGTTCGCGCGCTGGAAGGCTTCGCCGTAGCCACCCGACCCACGGGGGTTGGCGAACACGAGCGCGAAACCGCGCGCCGCGAAATACTGGAACTCGAACCACATCGATTCCTCGCCCGGGCCCCACATGGCGGACGGCCCGCCGTGGATCTGGAGCAGCAGGGGATGACGTTTCCCCGGCGTGGTGCGCGTGGGCCGCATGGTCCAGAACTGCACGTCCATCCCGCGGTCGTTCTTCAGCGAGTGCTCCTCGTAGGCGGCCAGCTGGCGGCCCGCGATCCACGCGGCGTTGTGCCGGGTCACCGGTTTTGCGCCGGCTCCGTTCGCATCGCCCGCGTGCAGCTCGGCGGGATTCGCGGGTTCCGTGACGACTTGCACGAGTGTTTCGCGGCCGACGTCGAAGGCCCGGACGCCGGCGTCCTTTCTCCCGGTCAGCCGGCGCACCGGACCTCCCGCAGCCGGCACAGCTTGCAGCGGAAAACCGCCGTTGGCTGGCGTGACGAAAAGAATCTCCGATCCGTCGGGCCGCCAGCGGAGCGAACTCGCGCTACGGTCGAGCGCCTCCGTGAGCAGCTTCGCTCCGGCGCTGCCCGAGACCGGCGCCACGCCCACCACGGCGGGCGCGTAGCCGAACGACTCCCCGCGCGTCGCAGTGAAGGCGACCCGGGTTCCGTCGGGCGAGGGCAGGGGATTCGCGAGGCTGTGGCCCGCCATCTCGAGAAAAACGCCCACGCCGCCGCCCGCGGCGTCGATGCGATAAAGGCGCGAGGTCTCCACCCGGTCGGGATGCTGGTCCGTGCGGGACGGACCGCTGGCGAGAATGGCCGCGCCGTCGCGGATCCACTCGGCCCCTTGGTAGCTCACGTAACCCGGCGTGAGATCCTTCGCCGTCGCCGCGGGGTCGGTGTCCTGCACGAAGATGTGGGTGAACGTGAGGTCGGGATTGAGATCGCGTTCGTCGAGGAAGTTGAGGCGCGTCAGTGTCCGCGGGTCACCTGCCGCCTCGTTACGGGCGAGCCATTCGCGGCGCTCGGTGAGCGTGCCGTCGGCACCGGCGAGCGCGTTGCTCGCGGTTTCGCCGCCGGTGGCGTTGGCGGACGACGGAGCCGCGTTGCCACCACCACCGCCGCCACCTCCGCGCGCGCCCGATCCCTTGGTCGAGCCGCCTTTGCGCGCGGGAGTTTCGGCGCCGCGGCCGCGCGACGCCTGCGCTTTGGTGTCGTTGGGCTTCCGGCCCGGACGTTCCGTGCCCCAACCGGGCGCGGCGTCGGCGCCCGCTCTTTCCAACGCGGCGCGGACCTGCGTGGGGGTGAGCGATGAGCTGAAGAGGATGCGCTTTCCGTCCGGCGACCAGCGGGGCCGGGCCGCCCCGGTTTCGGCCTTGGTCAGCGGCGCGGCCTCGCCGCCGTCGAGCGGCAAAAGATAAACCTGTCCCCGGCCGCGTTCGGCGGAGCGCGTGAACGCGAGTCGATCGCCCTGCGGACTCCAGACCGGCTCGCCGTCGTTGCCGGCGCCGAAGGTGAGCTGGCGCGGCGGAGCGGAGCCGTCGGTCGCGGCGATCCACAGGTGCGTGCGGTAATCCCATTCACCCGGCGTGTCGGCGCGCGGCTCGATGGATTTCACCGCATAGACCACGCGCCGGCCGTCGGGCGAGAGCGCGGGCGCGTCGAGCTGCTTCAACTGAAGCAAGTCGGCGACGGTGATGAGCGACGGCTCGGCGGCGCGCAGCGCGGCGCACGCGATCAGGGCGACGAAAAGAAGGAGTCGGGGCATGGCGGTAATGAAGTTCCGGCGGAAAGGATGCAGGTGAACCACGGATGGACGCGGATGCACACGGATCAACGGGAGATTGAACCCGGCGTAGCGAGCTTTCGACCGCGGATCCGGCTTAATCGCGGTGGTTTATCCGCGGCAGCCCGGGCAAGGGCGGGCTCCCGTCGTCCTTTCGTTTGCTGCAAATCGCGGAGCCTAAATCTCCGTACGCTCTCGCCGGGCTCCGTTAGCTCCGTGACCAAGGATTTTCCTCGGTATCCGATCCTCAGCCACGGCGGCGCCAGTCGTCGCGCGTCGGGCGGCTCCGGAGGGCGTTCGCGGCGGGGTCGTTGAACTCTTCCTTCACCGGATCCCACTTCAGCGGACGTCCGAGCTCCATCGCGATGGCGCCGAGGTGCAGCGTCGTGCTCAGGCGGTGCAGGGCCTCCGCGGTGTACATGGGCGCCTGGCCGTTGCGGCAGCAGTCGAGGAAATCGCGGTGCTCCCGCGGGCGCATCCGCCAGATTTTACTCGTGGCGGGATCGTAGGCCCGGCGGAAAACGTCGAGGTCGTGCGCCTCGAGGCGGCCCAGCCAGCCTTTGTTGCCCACCCAGCCGGCGTCGCCCTCGAGGCGGATCGAGGGCTGGTCGGATTTCACCTCGAGCACGACGCCGTTGGCGTACGTGTAGGTGATCTCGTAGGTCTGCGGCACGGTGTTGACCGAATTGGGCGGGATGACGCCCGTGCCACGTACCGCCACCGGGCTGGAATCCTCGGCGAAATTGGCGACCTGCGCGGTGTCGACGAGATGGGCGCCCCAGTCGGTGAGCGAGCCGCCGGAGAAGTCGCGGATCTGGCGCCACACCTGGGGGTCGGTGAGGGAGTTGGTGTACGGCCGGAACGGCGCGGGCCCGATCCACATTTCCCAGTCAAGGCCGGCGGGCACGGGCACCGGCTCCTCCTTCGGGAAGATCGGCTTCACGGGCAGGCCGACCTGGATGCGGCGCAGCCGGCCGATGCCGCCGTTCCGCACCACCTCGGCCATCTTGTAATACTGGATGACGGAGCGGTCCTCGAGACCGGTGGCGAACAGCAGGCGTTTCTCCGCCACGGCGCGCGCGAGGGCGCGGCCCTCGGCGATCGTGAGCGTGGGCTTCTCGCAGAAGACCCGCTTGCCGGCGTCGAGCGCCATCAGGGCCATCGTGACGTGCCAGTGGTCCGGCGTGGAGATCACGACCGCATCGATGTCGCGACGCGCGAGGACCTGGCGGAAGTCGGCGGTCTCCGCGCAGCCCTTGCCGCCGTATTTTTCGTCGACCGCCTCGCGGCCGCGTTGGCGGCGGCCCGCGTGGACGTCGCAGACCGTGACAATGCGGCAATCGTCCTCCTGCAGGAACTGCTTCAGGTTCACGGCGAACCCGTGCGCGCCCACGCCGATGCAACCGAGCGTGATCTTGCCCGACGGGGCGTCCGCCCCGAGCAGGCGGGCGGGAACGAAGGCGGGCGCGGCTCCGGCGGCGGCGATGCCGGCGAGGCCCGACCGGATGAAGGAGCGGCGGGTGCTGGGGCGGATCTTCATGGGGAGGGCTCGAGCGTGGGCCGCGGGCGACGCGAGGTCGAGCCGCCGCGCGCCGCGTTGCAAAAGACCGCGGAGGCGGCTTCCTGCGGGCTGATGGTCCGCGCCGTACCGTTTCTTACCCTGCTGCTTTCCGGCGCCGCTCTCGCGGTGACGCCGGAGCAGATCGCAGCCGCCCTGGCGCTGCGCGAGGCGGGCCGGCCGGCGGAGGCGCAAGCCGCTTTGGAGCAATTGGCGGTCGCGGAGCCGCGGAACCCCGAGGTGAATTACCAGCTCGGCGTGCTCGCGTACCTGCGCGACGACACCGAGGCGGCGATCCGGCATCTGGAGACGGCCCTGGCGGCGGCGCCGGGCGAGGCGCGCTACCATTACCATTACGGTCACGCGCAGGGCCGCAGCGCGCAGAAGGCCGGGGTCTTTTCGAAACTCGGCCACGCCCGGAAATGCCTCGCGGCGTACGAACGCGCGGTGGCTCTGGCCCCCGACGTCGCGGAGTTCCGCGAGAGCCTCTTCGAGTTCTACCGGCAGGCCCCGGCCGTGGTGGGCGGTGGGCGCGATAAGGCCGTCGCGCAAGCCGAGGCGATCAAGCGGCTGGATCCTCCGCGCGGCCGCGTCGTGTTCGCCACCCTGCACCTGGCGGAGGGAAAACCCGCGGAGGCGTTCGCGCAGTTCGAGGAGGTTCTGCAAACCTCGCCCGACGATTACGTGTCACTCTACCACCTCGGCCGGCTCGCCGCCTCCACCGGCCACGCGCCCGAGCGCGGCCTCGCCTGCCTGCGCCGCTGTCTCGAGCTGACGCCGCCCGCCGGCAAGAATGTCCCCGGCCACGCGTACGTGCAGTGGCGACTCGGCCAACTGCAGGAGCGGCTCAAGGATCCGGCGGCCGCGCGGGCGGCGTTCTCCGAGGCGTTACGCCTGGATCCGACGCTCGGCGCCGCCGCGGAGGCCCTGCGGCGGCTTCGGGTTGATTAAGCCCGCGCGCGCGCTTGTCTGACGGCCCCCGATGTCCGCCGACCCCGACACGCTCTCGTTCCCGATCACGTTGCGTTACGACCACCGGGCGGTGTTCACGCGCGACGTGTTCGCGCCCGCGAACGACACCCTCGCGCGCCTGCTCTCCCCGCGCGAGCCGGGTGGCCGGGCGCGGGCGCTCGTGATCTGGGACGCGGGACTGGAACGGTCGATCCCGGGGTTTGCGGGGAACATCCGCGCGTGGTTCGCGGCGCGCTCCGGACAAGTCTCCCTCGAGGCCCCGCCGGTTTGCGTGCCGGGCGGCGAGCCGGTGAAGAATGATTTCAGCCAGCTCCAGCGGGTTTGGGCCGAGATCAACGCCGCGAAACTTTGCCGCCACTCGTTCGTGATCGCGATCGGCGGCGGCGCGGTGCTCGACATGGCGGGCTTCGGCGCGGCCACGGCCCACCGTGGCATCCCGATCGTGCGGCTGCCGACGACCAGCCTCAGCCAGGCCGACGGCGGCCTCGGCGTGAAGAACGGCGTGAATTACTTCGGGAAGAAGAACTGGCTCGGCTCGTTCGTGGTGCCGCACGCCGTAGTGAACGACCTCGCCTTCCTCGACGTCCTGCCGCCGCGCGACCGCCGCGCCGGCCTCATCGAGGCCCTCAAGGTGGCGCTGGTGCGCGACGCGGCGTTCTTCGAGTTCATCGCCGCGCGCGTGGCCGCGCTCGCTCGCTTTGAGCGCGAACCGTACGAGGCCGTGATCCGCGAGAGCGCCCGGCAGCACCTGGAGCACATCGCGGCAGGCGGCGACCCGTTCGAGCGCGGTTCGGCGCGGCCGTTGGATTTCGGCCACTGGGCGGCGCACAAGCTGGAGCAGCTCTCCGAGTTCCGCGTGAGCCACGGCGAGGCGGTCGCGGTCGGGATGGCGATCGACCTGATCTACGCGCGCCGCACCGGGCTGCTGCCGGAGGCCGCCGCCGAGCGGATCCTCGGGGTCATCCGCGGTCTCGGCTTCGAGCTTTTCGCGCCGGTGCGCGAGATCCGTTCCTCAAGCGGACGGCAGGACATGCTCGACGGGCTTGAGGAGTTCCGTGAGCACCTCGGCGGCCGGCTCACCATTCCGATGATCCGCGCGCCGGGCGACCGCCTCGAGGTCCACGAGATGGATGGCGCCGTGGTGAAGGCCTCCTTCGAGGAATTGCGGACGCGCTATGGCTGAGCGCACGGCGATCCTTAACGTCGTCGGTCTATCCGCGCGCCACCTCGGGCCTGATCTGCCGCGGCTTTCCGCGGCGGCCGCGGCGGGCGGCCTGCGTCGCATCCGGCCCGTCCTACCGGCGGTGACTTGCACCGCCCAGTGCACGTACCTCACCGGCCTGCCGCCCTCGGGCCACGGCGCCGTGGCCAACGGCTGGTACGACCGCGACCTCGCGGAGCACCATTTCTGGAAACAGTCCAACCGCCTGATCCGCGGCCCGCGGCTCTGGGAGAAACTCCGCGCGGCGCGCCCCGGTTTCACCTGCGCGAAGCTCTTCTGGTGGTACAACATGTACTCCACCGCGGACTGGTCCGTCACGCCGCGGCCCATGTACCCGTCCGACGGGCGGAAGGTCTTCGACATCACCGCGCATCCGCTTCCGCTGCGCGACGCGCTCAAGCACGACCTCGGCGATTTTCCGTTTCCCGCCTTCTGGGGTCCGGCCGCCGGCATCGCCTCCTCCGAGTGGATCGCGCGATCGGCCGAATGGATCGAGGAACGGCACCGGCCCGACCTGTCGCTGGTCTACCTGCCGCACCTCGACTACAACCTGCAGCGCCTCGGGCCCGCCGATCCTCGGGTCGGCGCCGACCTCCGCGCGATCGACCGCGTCGCGGGCGGGCTGATGGATTTTTACGCGGCCCGTGGCGTGCGCGTCGTGGTGCTTTCGGAGTACGGAATCACCCCGGTACGGCGCTCGATCGCGCTGAACCGCATCTTCCGCGCCCGCGGCTGGCTCACGGTGAAGGAGGAGCTCGGGTTGGAGCTGCTCGACTGCGGCGCGAGCCGGGCCTTCGCGATCGCCGATCACCAAATCGCGCACATTTACGTCAATGACCCCGCGCTTCTCGGCGAGGTGCGGGCGGCGGTCGAGGCGGTCGACGGGGTGGAGCTCGTGCTCGATGCCGACGGCAAACGCGCGGCGGGCCTCGACCATCCGCGGTCGGGTGACCTCGTGGCGTTTTCGACCGAGGATGCGTGGTTCAATTATTATTATTGGGAGGATGATCGCCGGGCCCCGGATTTCGCGCGCTGCGTCGATATCCACCGCAAATACGGCTACGATCCGGTGGAACTGTTCCTCGACCCCGCGATCGCGTTTCCCCGCCTGCGCATCGGCTCGACGCTGTTGCGGCGGAAACTCGGATTCCGCGCGCTCATGGACGTGATCCCGCTGGATCCGTCGCTGGTGAAAGGTTCGCACGGCGTGTGCCCGCGTGATTCCGCCGACTGGCCCGTGCTGATCGGCACTGGCGGCGGCGCGGAACTCGAGGCCACGGACGTGCACGCACGTCTGCTCGAGGCCTGCGGCTGAGGAGGCCGGCGGGCTTCGCCCGACTCCTGTGACGCAGCCCCCCACACGGTGGTCGTAACGGGAATTATCACCACGGAGTCACGGAGGCTCGGAGGGTTGAGACCACGAAAGGCCATCGTCATGGGCTCCCGTATCGCTTCGCGCGCGGGCCAACCACGAATGGACACGAAGCAACACGAATGATCCGGGCCGCCTGGTGTAGCCGAGGCTGCTAGCCTCGGATTTTTAGGACCCACCCTCTGCCGAAGGTGGTTCGTGCATTCCCCGGATTTTCAACATCCCGCTGCTCCCTCACCCCCTCTCACTTTGCCTCCTCCCTCCCGGTGCGGCTTCGCCGCGCCGGGATATGAAATGACGCTTTCCTCATTTCCCGTCGCGCGCCAACCTTCGCCGCATGAACCCCCTCCGCTCCCGCTTCTCCGTCCTGCTCGCGTTCGCTTTCGCCGTCCCCGCTTTCGGGGCCGAGCCGAAGCTCACCCCGTTGTTCAACGGCAAGGACCTCACGAATTTCCAGTCCGACGGCGCGGCCGAGTTCTGGCGGATCGAAAACGGCGTGCTGGTCGGCGAGAACAACGCCGCCCTGAAGGGGCACGTGCTGTGGACGAAGAAGGAGTACAAGGACTTCGTGATCGAGTTCGACGCCCGCTGGAAGGGCACCACGCCCCGCGGCGTCGACACGGGTCTTGAGATGCGCAAGCCGCGCATTCAGCTGCAGCTCGGCGTCTCGGGCAGTCTGCGCGTCGACATGACCGGCTCGTTCTACACCGGCGGCAAGCCCGCGTATCCCGAGGCGGGCCAGGCGAAGAACGCGAAGGAGCTGCTGCGTCCCGAAGGCGAGTGGAACACCTTCCGCATCCAGGCCAAGGGCGACACGTTCATGTGCTGGATCAATGGCAAGAAGGCCTCGGAGTTCACCGACGCCAAGTTCAACGGCGCCGCCCCGCTCGGCCTGCAGATCCACGGGAACGTCGTGATGAAGTGCGAATTCCGGAACGTCCGCATCGCCGAGCTCTGAGCGGCGGACGGAAAGGCCGGCTGGAGCCGGTCCTTGGACACGGAGCGCGCGGAGATCGATCCGAGGTCACGGAGTCTCCGGGCGGGAATGGGGAACGCCCGGAGGCCGGAGGCGGAGCAGGGCAAATTTGGAAATCAGGAACGGGAGGAACGGACCGGGTCTTCCACGTTTCCGCTTGGAAGAGCAGGTTCGATGTAGCCGCGGATGCTCGCGCGGACCGTTACTTTAAGCTGAATCATACCCCTTCACCTCCGCACGCCCCGACGTGACAAGGGCGCGCGTTCGCAGTACCAGAATTCTTCCGCGGCTCCTCCTTCCGCTCGTTCCCCGTTCACGCGTTCCCGACTCATCGCCCTCTCCTCCCCATGAGCACACACCGCTTCCTCGCCCCGCTGTTTCTTTTCGCGTTCGCCAACCTGTTCGCGGCGGAGCCGCCGCCCGACGCCGTGTTTGTCGGCGGCAAGGTGCTCACTGTCGACCCGCAGTTCTCGATCGCGGAGGCGTTCGCGGTGCGTGACGGGCGCGTCGTCGCCACCGGCACCACGGCGCGGATCCGCGCGCTGGCGGCGCCCGGGCGCACCCAGGTGCAAGAGCTGGGCGGGCGCATGGTACTGCCCGGGCTGATCGACTCGCATGTGCACGCGCCGGCCGCGGCGATGTTCGAACACGACCACGAGGTGCCCGACATGGAGACGATCGCCGACGTCCTCGCCTACATCTCGGGGCGCGCGCGCGTCGTGCCAGCGGGGCAGTGGATCCAGACCTCGCAGGTGTTCATCACCCGGCTGAAGGAGTCGCGTTATCCGACGCGGGCCGAGCTGGACGCCGCGGCGCCCTTGCACCCCGTGAGTTTCCGCACCGGGCCGGACAACATGCTGAACTCGCTCGGATTGAAGCAGTGCGGTTTCGACCGGAATTTCACCGTGACCGACGGCGGGCCGGGCCTGCTGGAGAAGGACGCGGCCGGTGAGCCCACGGGCCTCGCGCGCGGCCTGCAGCGGTTCATCCGCACGCCCGGTCCCCGTGCCGCGACCGAGGCCGAGCAGGAGACGCGGTTGAAGGCGCTGCTCCGTGACTACAACCGCAGCGGCTTCACGACGGTGGCCGACCGCGGCGCCAGCGTGGGATCGGTCGCGCAGTACGCGCGCCTCCGCGCGCAGAACGCCCTCACGACGCGCGTGGCGCTCTCGCAGACATTCCCGACGGTCGGCAGCCTCAGCTCGATTCTCACGGCGATCGACCAGATCGCGGAGAGTCCCTGGCGTGGCGACGACCCCTGGCTGCGGCTGATCGGCACCAAGATCTGGCTCGACGGCGGCATGCTCACCGGAAGCGCCTACATGGTGAAGCCCTGGGGGAGGAACGAGAACTACGGCATCCGCGACGACACGTACCGCGGCGTGCTCAACGTGCCCGGCGATCGCCTGCGCGCGATGATCCGCCGGGTGGCCGGCCACGGCCTGCAGTTCACCGCGCACACCGTCGGCGACGGAGCGAGCGAGGAACTGCTCGCCGCCTACGCGGACATCGCGCGTGAGCTTCCGCTCCGCGACCTGCGACCGTGTATCTCCCACTCGAATTTCATGACTGCGGAGACGGTGGCGGCCGCGGCGCGCCTGGGCGTGGTGATGGATATCCAACCGATCTGGCTGTACCTCGACACGCGCACGTTGGTGGCGCAGTTCGGCTACGAGCGGCTGCGGTGGTTCCAACCTCTGCGCAGCATCCTCGCGGCGGGCGGCGTGGCGGGCGGCGGTTCCGACCACATGCTCAAGATCGGCGACCTGCGCGCGATCAATCCGTACAATCCGTTCCTCGGCATGTGGACGACCATCACGCGCCGCGCCAAGTGGCATGAGGGAAGGCTGCATCCGGAGGAGGCCCTTACGCGCCGGCAGGCCATCGAGTTTTACACGCGCCTGAACGCCCACGTGATCCGCTGGGAAAAGGAGATCGGCTCGCTCGAGTCCGGGAAGCGCGCCGATTTCATCATCGTGGACCGCGACCTGCTCGATTGCTCGGAGGACGACCTGCGCACAACGCGCGTGCTCGAGACGTGGGTCGACGGCCGGCGCGTGCACGGCCCCTGAACCCCGGCGATTGGCGGTCGGGCCTGCCCCCAGTTTCGGGTATGCGGGGCCGTGGACGCACGGCGTCGGAGTGGACGGAGTCGGCGCATGTCCATGCGCCTTCATCGATCACTCCTGCCGTTCATCGTATTCGCCGGATCCGCGTTCCCCGCTGATTTATCTGTCCCCGAACCCCGCGCGGAGATCCGCCGGCTGCGCGAGGAGATCGCGCGGCACGACCAGCTCTACCACCGCGAGGGGAAGACCGAGATTTCCGACGCCGACTACGATGCGCTGCGCGCGCGGTTGGCGGGTTTGGAGGAGAAAAATCCCGTTGAGGCGCTCGCTGCCGGGGCCGGATTACCGGCGGTTCCCGATGATCGCACCGGCAAACTGCCGGAGCACGCGCACCACGCTCCCATGCTCGGTCTCGCCAAAGTGCGAACCGCATCCGAGCTCCGCGCCTTCCATGACGGGCTGGCCCGACGTTTCGGGCACGACGCCCTGGCCTACGTCGTGGAGCCCAAGTACGACGGGATCGCCGTCAGCCTGATCTACGAGCACGGGCGGCTGGTGCGGGCGCTCACGCGGGGTGACGGCCGCAAGGGAGAGGACATTACGGCGCGCGTTCGCGCGGTCGCGGGAGTGCCCGTCCGATTGCGTGGCGGCAACGCTCCGGTTCGGATCGAGATCCGCGGTGAGCTCCACGTGCCGTTCGCGGAGTTCGCGCGGGTCAATGCCCGCCGCATCGAGGCGGGTTTGGAACCCTTCGCCAACCCGCGGGCGCTGGCGGCGGGCCTCGCGCGTCGCGTCTCGGGAAAGTCTTCGGATGAGACGCAGGCGTTGCGGCTGGTGTGCTTCGGAGTCGGTGCCTGCGAGCCCGACGGGGCGCTACCGGGATTCCAAAGGGAACTTCCGCTCCTGTTCCGTGATTGGGGCCTGCCGGTGGTTGATCGCGTCCGGTCGGTGCAAGGGTTCGAGGAACTCCTGGCGGCCGTGGATGAACTGGGGCGGGGGCGGGCGGAGCTGGTCTTCCCGACCGATGGCGCCGTGGTGAAGCTCGACTCACGCGCCCTCCAGGCGGCGGCGGGCGAGGGCGCCGACGCTCCGCGGTGGGCGGCCGCTTGTAAGTTCGTTCCTGAAGGTGCGGAGACGCGTCTCGTGGCGATCACGGTGCAGGTCGGACGCACCGGGTTGCTGACGCCTGTGGCCGAGCTGTCCCCCGTCGAGGTAGGTGGTGTAATCGTTTCCCGCGCCACGCTGCACAGCGCCGAGGCGCTTGCGCGACTGGATGCCCGCGTGGGCGATACGGTGCGGGTCGAGCGGGCCGGCGATGTCGTGCCCGCGATCACCGGGGTTAATCTCGAGCGAAGACCCGCGGAAGCGCGGCCTTTCACGTTCCCCGTGGAGTGTCCGGAATGCGGTACGGCGGTGGTTTCCGACGGCGGCGCCGGCCCGTGGCGGTGCGCGTCGGACGCCTGTCCGGCGCGGTTGCGCCGCCGCCTCGCGCACTTCGCATCGAAGTCCGGTGCAGGTATCGGGGGCCTCGGGCCCGCGCTGATCAACGGGCTGGTTGCGCGCGGCGCGGTCCGTGAACCGGCCGATATCTATGCCTTGCGACGGGAGGACCTTCTCGCGGCGGGAGCCGGTGCGGCCGCGGATCGGATCCTCGAGGCCATCGCGCGCAGCCGTTCCGCCGAGGCCTGGCGCTTCGTGGCCGGGCTCGGAGTTGCCGGAGTGGGAGCATCCGCGGCCCGCGAAATTGTTCGGCGGCACGGTTCGCTTGAGGCGATCGCGGCGGCGGAGCCCCTTTTGCGGGAGCCGCTCCTCGCCCTGATGCGCGCGGGGGTGCGTCCGCCGGAAGTCCCGAGCAATCGCGGCGTGGTGCACGGGAAGACGTTTGTTCTCACCGGAACGCTCGCTGGCTTCACGCGGACGGAGGCGTCCGCCCGCATCGAGCGGGAGGGGGGCCGGGTGACGGGGTCGGTGGGGCGGGGCACCGACTACCTCGTCGCGGGGGAAAATCCGGGCGCCAAGCTGGCCGAGGCGCGCAAGCGCGGCGTGCCGGTGCTCGGCGAGGACGAGTTCACCCGTCTGCTGGGAGGAAACTGAGATGATCTCCTGTGATCCTTTCGGAGCGGCCGCGCTCGCCCAGCTTGAGATCAACCGGCTCACCGCCCGGCTCACGGTCATCTGCCTCGACCTGCACCGCGAACTCGGGCCCGGCGCCCCGCGCCGGCTCTACGAGGAGGCGCTGGTCTTCGAGCTCGATTCGGCCGGCATCGGTTCGCGGCGGCGCGTGGAGTGGCTGGTGCGTCACCGCGGCGTGCGGCTGAACACCCGCGTGGCCGTGGATCTGCTCGCGGACGAGACCATCGCGCTGAATCTCGCGGCGGCGGGCGACGACCGCCGCACCCGCGAAGGGTGCCTCCGGGTCTTTGTCCGCAGCGCCGGGCTCCCGCTCGGTTTACTGGTGGATATTCAGACCGCGCGGCCTGAACGGGTGGTTTCCACCGTGCTGCCCGAACGCGTGAGCGCGCCTGTCCACCCGGGGTGATTGTGCGCTTTTGGGACCACGCCCGGGATTGCGAGGCAGCCGATGCTGGCGACACTCGCGACCATGGCAGCATCCACTTCCCCCCATAGCTGGACTTTTTTCCGTACCGGTGGCCTCGACCAGGTCGCCCTGACTTCCGGTGCCGACCTGCTCGGTCTCGAGCACCTCGACCAGAAACTCTGGGTGGCGCTTTCCTGTCCGGTGAAGGGACTCGAGCTGGACGAGAAGACGCTCGCGCTCATCGACACCGATGGTGACGGCCGCGTGCGCGTCCCCGAGATCATCGCCGCCATCAAGTGGGCCGCCGTGCGGCTCAAGGACGCCGGCGTGCTGCTCGCCGGGACCGACGGTCTGCCGGTTGAAGCGATCAATTCCGCTACCCCTGAGGGCCGCGCCGCCGCGGATTGCGCCCGCGAGATCGTCGCGCGTCTCGGACGCGCCGCGCCCGGCACCATCACGGTCGCCGAGGCCGCCGACGCCGCCAAGCTGCTGGCCGCCACGCCCTACAACGGCGACGGGGTCATCATGCCGCAGGCTGCGGAGGACGAGGATACCAAGCAGGTCATCGTCGATATCATCGCCTGCCTGGGCGGCACGGCGGATCGCGGAGGCGCCGCGGGTGTCACGCGCGAGCAGATCTCGGCCTTCCATGAAGAGCTCGCTGCGTTCAGTGCGTGGGCGGCCAAGGAAGCGGAGGCTTCCCCCCTCGGGGGGACGACCGGCGCGGCCGCCGCGGCGGTTTCCGCCGTGCGCGCGAAGGTCGACGATTATTTCGCCCGCTGCCGGCTAGCCGCGTATGACGCGCGGGCGTTGGCGGCGTTGAACCGTTCCGAGAGCGAGTACCTCGCGCTCGCCG
>CAXRGI010000183.1:0-4932 GCA_964229935.1 Opitutales bacterium | reverse complement strand
GGGCGCGTAGAACGGACCCCCCACCGCGGGCCGCGGCCCGCGAAAACTCGCGGGCGGCAGCAGCAGGTAGCCGCCCTGCATAACACCCGGGGCAACCTCGATCTCCACGCGATGCTGGATGACCCCGCCGCGATCCTGGGTTTCCGAAATCTCGAGGCGGGGACGGTCCACGAACGCCGGCCACGGCCCCATCCGTTCGTGCCAGTAACGCCGGATTTCCTCTCTCCGCATTGTCCAATCCGACACCGATTTCACCGGTCTACCGTCATTGAAAACCAGCGGTGAACGCAGTTCCGATGCGGGGGCGGAGATTGCGGCCGGCGGCGAAAAATAAGCCCGCAAATCAGCCGGGACCTCATCGCGCGCCGAGGAGCCTGCTGCCGCCCCAGGGGCGACAAACAAAGAGATCAGAAACCAGCGGGGCGTGACCGGCATCAGCGGGCAAAAATCGTCCGCGATGACGCGCCCACCCCTCCGCACCGTCAACGGCAATCCCTTCAATCGGGTCAGGGCGTTTTCTGTTGTTAGAGGAACCTCCACGATCCTCGAAAACCTGCCTGGTCCCCGCGCCTGAGGCCCCATCCCACTCAGCTTCGCTCCCGATATCGCAGGGTGATCCAGCAGCTCAAAAACACTCAACGCCCTGACCCCTTTTAAAGGGGTCAGGGCGTTGGGCGTTTTGCGGGGGTGGGTGATACCACGGGGTCGTCAGCGGGTGTTCTTTAGCGCCGCGTTGCCGAATCTCGCGGGGCACTTCAGGTTCCGCCTTATCCATGATTTCACCCGCCGAGCTCGACGCCCGCGATCCGTTGAACCGTTGGGTGGAGGAGTTCCGGGTCCCCGCGGGCGTGATTTACCTTGATGGCAACTCGCTCGGATTGCTGTCACGTCGCGCGGAGGCGGCGCTCGCGCGAGTCGTCGACCAGTGGCGCACACTCGGGATCGACGGATGGACGCGGGCGGAGCCGTCGTGGCTTGATTTGCCCCAACTCGCGGCGGAAGGCGTGGCGCCGCTCGTCGGCGCGGAGCCGCGCGACGTCGGCATCGGCGGACAAACCACGCCCAACCTCCACCAGCTCCTCGCCACACTTTACGATCCGGCGGCGCCAGCGCGCGTAATCGTGGCAGACGCTCTGAACTTCGCCTCCGACACCTACGCGCTGCAAAGCCATCTGCGCCTACGCGGGCTCGATCCCGCGCGGTACCTGCGGCTGATCCCCTCGCGCGACGGCCGGATCCTGCGGATCGACGACATCCTCGCCGCGTTCACTCACGAAGTGCAGCTCGTGCTACTGCCCGCGGTGCTGTTCACGAGCGGCCAGTTGCTCGACGTGCCGACCCTCACGCGCAACGCGAAGGCGGCGGGAATCACCATCGGCTGGGATCTTTCGCACAGCATCGGCGCGGTGCCGCACGAGCTCGCGCGCGACGGGGCGGATTTCGCGGTATGGTCCCATTACAAATGGCTCAACGCGGGCCCCGGCGCAGTGGGCGGATTTTTCCTGCATCCGCGTCACGCCGCCCGCCCGCCCGGCCTTGCCGGCTGGTGGGGCGTAAGGCCCGACCGGCGCTTTGCGATGGCGCCGGAGCATGAGCCCGCCGCCGGCGCCGCGGGGCTCCAAATCGGCACCCCGCACATCCTTTCGCTCGCGCCGTTGCTGGGGTCGCTGGAGATCGTGGCGGAGGCCGGCGGCATCGCGGCGTTACGCGCCAAGTCCCTCGCGCAGACGGATCTCCTCCTCGACCTGGTGGACCAACAACTGGCGGGGCATGGATTTTCGGTGGTTACACCGAGAGGCCAACCGGTCCGTGGCGGCCATATCGCGGTCGCCCACCCCGACGCCTGGCGCATCTGCCAGGCGTTGAAGACCGCCGGTGTGGTGCCTGATTTCCGCGGGCCCGATCTCATCCGCCTCGCGCCTTCGCCGCTGTACACGCGTTTCGCTGATTGCGCGGAGGCGATCTCGCGCCTGCGTCGGATCGTTGAAAAAGGCGCGCATCTCCGGCTACCCCACGCGACGGCCCTCGTGCCCTGAAATCATCCCATGCTGATCGATATTTCCCGTCCCCTGTTTCCCGGCTCACCCCATTGGCCCGGGGACCGACCGACGGCCTTCCGCTTGAACGCGCGCATCGCGGAAGGCGCCTCATGCAATGTCGGCGAGCTGTCGCTCAGTGTGCACAACGGCTCCCATGCCGACGCGCCGTTCCACTACGACGACCGCGGCGCGACCATCGACGCGCTCGACCCCGAGGTGTTCGTCGGACCGGCGCGGGTGATCGACGCCCGCCGCCGGACGGCGCTGACCGCAGACCTGTTCGCCGGCGTCACGGACCATGAACTCGCGGCCGCTCCGCGAGTCCTGTTCCGCACCGACGCTTGGGGCGACCCGGCGTTCTTCCCCAACGCGTGGCCATTGATGGAGCCGGGTTTGCCGGCGTGGCTGGCGAAACGCGGCGTGCGCCTGGTCGGACTCGACGTACCCTCGGTGGACGAACTGACGTGCAAGGACATGACCCGCCACCGGCTGATGCTCGCCGCTGGCCTGCTGATTCTGGAGAGCCTTGATCTCCGCGGCGTCGAGCCAGGCCCCTACGAACTGATCGCCTTGCCCCTGCGCCTCCGCGGCGCCGATGGCTCGCCGGTCCGAGCCGTGCTCCGGACCCCACCCTAAGGCTCAGGCCGCGTGGCTGAGCGGCGGGGGCGCGCGGAAATCATCCCGCCGTCGCTTCACTTCACGGAAGCTGACGAGCTTGTGATCCCGCTCATCCCAGAGGTTCAGGTGGATCGACTTCAGGCTGCGCAGGAACGTGAGCGGGCGCACCTCTTGGAAGATCGGGTGCGAACGATGGCACCGCTCCAGGTTGTAATTTGGAATCCGCGGGCTGAGGTGGTGGATATGATGGAAGCCGATGTTCCCCGAAAACCACTGGAGCACTTTCGGCAGGCGGTAGAATGAACTGCCCCTCAGCGCGGCCGAAGTGTAGTCCCATTCCTCGCCGCGCTCCCAGTAGACCTCGTCGAACTGGTGCTGGACGTAGAACAACCATACGCCGAACGCGCCGCCGACAACCGAGATGGTGAGCTGGATGAGCAAGTAAGGCTTCCAGCCGAACAACCAGACCAGCGAGACGACCATCACCGCGATCGCGGCGTCCATGAACCAGACCGCCCTGCGCTCCTGCTTCCTCGCCTTCGCGGACGGGAAGCGTTCACGGATCAGGAAGAGCGGGGCGGGGGCGATGAGGAACAGCACGACGGGATTGCGGGCGAGCCGGTACGCGAGGCGCCGCCACCGCGAGGCACCGAGGTACTCCCTCACGGTCATGGTCCAGATGTCACCCACGCCGCGGCGATCCAGATCACCGGAACTCGCGTGATGAAGGGAGTGCTCCCAGCGCCAATGATGGTAAGGCGTGAAGGTGAGCATACCGCAGATGAAGCCCACCGTATCGTTGGCCCCGCGGGACGCGAAGAAGGAGCCGTGCCCGCAGTCGTGGAAGATGATGAAAACCCGTACGAGCAGGGCACCCGCCAGCACGGCCAGCGCCGCCGTCAGCCAGCGGGAAACCGGAAGGCTCCAGTACATCAGCACCCAAAGCAGAACGTAACCGCCTAACGTGTTGACGAGCTGCCAGGACGCACGGGGCAAAGAAGGCTCCTGAAACCGCGCGACGATCGCTTTCCATTCAGCGACGCCCGGCGGCGGCGACTTCGGACGTTCGGAGGCTGCTCGTTCCGGTGTGTCCACGGAATAATCTCTCCGATCAAAAGCCGGGCGCAAGGCGTGCCCCGCGCGGAATCAAACCCGGCGCGAAGCCGGGCTGGCCCGGACTTTTTTCTAAACGCGCCACGCGAGCGCCCCGTCGCCCTCCCCACCCGGCGGCCCGAGCGGCTCTCGGAAACCCACGCGGACGGTGAACGCGAGGACGCGCGGTTACTCCCGATAGGCACGGCGGTGGAGCTGCACGCCGCACAAGTTGTCGAGGTCGAGCCTCGTCGCGATGATGGCGGGTCGTCGGGGAAATTGGTGATTTTAACCGGGGCAGGGTCACGCCCCATCGGTTCGGGAGACGGACTTGCGCGAGGCACTGCGACGCGGCAGACCTGCGTCATGCCCCGCACCGCCTTACCCGCCCCGCGTCTCCGTCGTCTGATCGTATCGCTCGCCGCGCTCCTTGCGGCCGCGAGCGCGTCCGGCACTTACGCCGCGCGGCCGCCCAACGTCGTCGTAATTTTCTGCGACGATCTCGGCTACGGCGACGTCGGGGTCTTCGGCGCCAAGGGATTCACGACGCCGAACCTCGACGGCATGGCGCGCGCCGGCGTGAAGTTCACCAACTTCCACGTGGCCCAGGCCGTGTGCTCCGCGTCGCGCACCGCCCTTCTCACGGGATGCTACCCGAACCGGATCGGTATCCACGGCGCGCTCGGACCGCAGTCCACGCACGGCATCCACGCCGACGAGACCACGCTCGCCGAGGTGTTCAAGTCGCGCGGCTATGCCACGGGTATGGCGGGCAAATGGCATCTGGGCCACCTCGCGCCTTTCCTGCCCAATCGCCACGGCTTCGACGAGTCGTTCGGCATTCCCTACTCGAACGACATGTGGCCGCACCACCCGGAGGCCAAGCCCGGCAGCTACCCGAAGCTTCCGCTCCTCGAGGACGGACGCGTGATCGACGAGGAGGTCACACCGGAGGACCAGAAGGAGCTCACCACCCGCCTGACGGAACGCGCGGTGCGATTCCTCGAGCGCAACAAGGACCGGCCGTTCTTCTTCTATCTCGCTCACCCGCAGCCGCACGTGCCGCTCTTCGTGAGCGACAAGTTCAAGGGCAAGTCGGAGCGCGGGCTCTACGGCGACGTCATCATGGAAATCGACTGGTCGGTCGGTGAAGTGCTGCGCGCCTTGGAGAAAAACGGCCTCA
>CAXRGI010000182.1:0-12322 GCA_964229935.1 Opitutales bacterium | reverse complement strand
CACCGCGACCTCCTCCGGCACCGGGATACCGGCGCGCTGGCAGGCGTCGAGGACGCGCACGCCGAGTTGGTCGTTGGCGGCGACGATTCCGACCGGCTTGGGCAGCGCCGCGAGCCACTCCATCAGCCGGGCCTGGCCTCTCTCCCAGTCGGCCGCGCGATCGGAGATCGGCTCGGGCAGCAACGAACAAGAGCCGCCACGCCCCTCCACGACTGTGACGAAGTTCCGCACGCGCTCCTCAAAGAAGCGTTCGGTGTGCAGGCTGTAGGCGGCGAAATTCCGGTAGCCACGGTCGAAGAAATGCTCGGCGACCATCTGGCCGATCAGCTGGTTGTCCATGCCGACAAACGGCAAATCGCTCTTCAGGTAGGTCGCGCGCAGCTCGACGGCCGGGAGCCCCGTCGCGGCGATCACGTCGGCCATTTCCTGCGTGAACGTGCGCGTGATTATCCCGTCGCCGTCCCAGTTTTTCAGCCACGGCGGCGGACCGGACTCCAGCGCGCGCAACTCGATGAAGCACGACCAAGGGCCGTGCGCCGCCACGTAGCGCCGCACGCCGGCAAGGAGCTCGCGGGTGTAGGTGCGCGTGGTCTCGACCAAAAGCGCGACGCGGGGAGGACGCCGACGGCGGGAGGCCATGAAGACCGGGGTGAGGAAAAAACTGAGGTCTCCTGACTAAGGAGTGCAGTGACGGCGACTGCCAAACCTATTATGCTGCGAGTCCATGACTCCTCCATTCCACGGCAAGGCTCTCATCGTGGTGGGCGACGCGGCTGAGACGCTCGACACCCTCTATCCCTATTACCGCCTCATCGAGGCAGGCATCCAGCCGGTCGTCACCGGCCCCGAGCGCCGTCGCTACCCAATGGTGATGCACGAAGTGAAGCCAGGCTGGACGATCACGAAAGAATGGGAGGGCTACTCCATCGACGTCGACGTGCCGTTCTCCGAGGTGAAGGAGCAGGACTATCTCGGCATCATGTTCTCCGGCGGGCGCGCGCCGGAATACATCCGCTACGACCCGGACCTCGTGCGGATCACGAAATACTTTTTCGCGGCCAACAAACCCATCGCGTCCGTGTGTCACGGCGTGGAGATTCCGGCCTACGCGCGCTGCGTGCAGGGTCGGCGCATGGCCACGGTGGCGAAATGCCAGTTCGACCTCGAAGTCTGCGGGGGCATCTACGTCGACGCCCCTTGCGTGGTGGACGGCAATCTGGTCTCCGGCCGCACCTATCGCGACAACGGCCACTACCTCGCACCTTGGATCAAAATGCTCGAGGCCGCGCGCGCGGCCCTTGCATAACTGCTCATTAGCCCATGATACCCCGGCGCAGGTTTCTCCGATCGCTCTCCGCGGCCGCGACGCTTTCTTGCGTCGCCCGGGCCGCGGCGCGCGAGACGTTTGACCTACGCTACGTCCTCGCCTCCGCGCTATTTGGAGAAATGCCGCTCGAGGTGATTTTGCCCGAGGTGGCCAAGACCGGCAGCGAGTCGATCGACATCTGGTGCCGCGTGCATGGCAACCAGCGCGAGCAGATCGCCGAAATGGGCGACGACGCCTTTTCCGCGTTGCTTTCCCGTCACCGCGTGAAGCTCGGCGTGAGCACGCGCTACCCGCTCGGCCCCACCGGGCTCGGCGAGGAGATGAAATGGATGAAGAAATTCGGCGGCGGCATCATCGTCACCGGCAGCGGCGGCCCGAAGGGGCTGCCGGCTGCGGAACTCAAGGCCGCGATGCAGGGCTTCTTCGAGCGGATGAAGCCCCACGTCGCCGCCGCCGAGGCCAACGGCGTCACGATCGCGATCGAGAACCACAGCAGTTCGCTGCTCCACCATCCGGACTCGCTGCGCTATTTCGCGGATTTCAACCGCTCCTCCCACCTCGGCGTCGCGCTCGCGCCGCATCATTTGCACCCGTGGATCGAGCAGCTTCCAGCATTGATCCGCGACCTCGGCGCGAAGCAGATTCCGTTCATGTATTTCCAGGAGCACTCGGCGGGCATCTCCCAAAAAGTCGCCAAGGAGATCGAGCTGCGGCAACTGCCGGGCTTTGGCGGTGGGCTCGACTATCGTCCGGTCATCAAGGCGCTGGCCGACATCCGCTACACGGGCCTCGTGGAGATCTTCATGCATCCGACGCCGCGCGGGATTCCGATTCTGCCGACGGTCGCAGAGATCACGGCCGCGATCAACCGGTCGCGCGACTACCTCGAGCGCTGCCGGCGAGAGGTCCTCGGGTGAGCTGCGGCCTGCGCTTCGGCTTCGCGGCGCTCTTGAGTATTCTTGGCGCGAGCGCGGAGCCGTGGGTCGCGGGGTTCGAGCGTTTTCACGCCGCCTCGCCCGACGCCGCCGGCGGCCGCCTGCTCTACAACGAACTCGGCTGCGTCAACTGCCACGGCGGCGACACCGGCCTCCCCGCCCGACGCGGCCCGGATCTCACCGGAGTGACGACTCGCGCCGGCGCCCAGTGGCTGCGGGCGTTTATCGCGGATCCGGCGGGCCACCGCAGCGGCACCGCGATGCCGAATCTCCCAGCGGCAACCGCCGCCGACGACGCGGAGGCGGTGGTCCACTTCCTCGGCACCCTCGCGCCCAAGAACCCGCCGCGGCCGACGCGGATCGCCCATCTCAACGCGGAACTCGGCAGGAGTCTCTACCACACCCGCGGCTGCGTCGCCTGCCATGCGCCGCAGGCCGACTACACGCCACCGGACGGCCGCCCGGCGGCCGGCGATTTCGGCTACGGCGCGGCGGCGTTTCCCGCGCTCGCCGAAAAATACGACGTCAGCACCCTCGCCGCCTTCGTGCGGAATCCCCTCGCCACGCGCCCCGACGGCCGCATGCCGCGGATCGAAATGGAGGAGCAGGATGCGCGCGATATCGCCGCCTACTTGCTCGGCATCACGGGCAGCGATGGCGAAGCGGTGCCAAGGTTGCCGGCCTTTGCGCCCGATGCCGCGCTGGCGAAACGTGGCCGCGAGGTTGTCACCGCGGCACGTTGCGCCGCGTGCCACACCTTGCCTTCGGTTCCAGCGACCCAGCCCATCGTTCTCGGGCGCACGACCGGAGGCTGCGTCGATGAAACCCCTGCACCCGGCCTGCCTCGCTACCCGCTCAGTCCGGCCCAACGGAGCGCACTGCGCGCCTATCTCGCGGACCGCACCGCGCCCGTGACACCCGCGCAAGCCGCCCACGGCACCCTCGCGGCGCTCAACTGCGTGGCGTGCCACGAACGCGACGGCCGAGGCGGGCCGGACGCCGCACGCAAACCCTACTTTCTCGGCGACCACAACCTCGGTGACACCGGCCGCTTTCCGCCCCCGCTCACCGGCATCGGCCGCAAGCTGCAGCCGGAGTGGCTCACGCAGACTCTGGCCGGAAAGAACCGCGAGCGCCCGTATCTGCAGACACAGATGCCGGTGTATGGCGCCGCGGTCGCCGCCCTGCCGGCGCTGCTCGCGACGTGCGACGCGCGCCCGGATACCGCCCTGCCGCCGGGCGACGTCGAGGCGGGCAGAAAACTGCTCGGCCCGCTCGGCGGCGTAAGCTGCATCACCTGCCACCGCTGGGCCGACCGCGCTTCGCTCGGTATTCAAGCACTCGATCTTTCGAATCTTGCGCGGCGACTGCGGCCCGACTGGCTGCACGAGTACCTGATCAACCCGGCCGCCTATCGGCCCGGGACCTTGATGCCGTCGTTCTGGCCCGAGGGAAAAGCCGCCAACCGTGAGATCCTGGGCGGCGACACCGATCGGCAGATCGCATCGATCCTCGCCTTCGCCCGCGACGGCAAAGGCTTACCCGAGGGATTTCCGACGACGGCCGCGCGGGAGTTCGAGTTGATTCCGCGCTCACGCCCAATCGTGCAGCGCACATTCATGGCGGACGTCGGCACGCACGCGATCCTCGTCGGCTTCCCCGCGGGGATCCACCTCGCCTACGACGGCCGCGACTCCCGGCCGGCGCTCGTCTGGAAGGGACGCTTCTTCGACGCCTACGGCACGTGGTTCAGTCGCTTCGCCCCCTTCGAGAAACCGCTCGGCGAAACCGTCGCGGCGTGGCCCGGGCCGGCCGAAGCCAATGGCGCGCGCCAATTCGAAGGCTACCGCCTCGATGCCGGCGGCGTGCCCACGTTTCTTTTTTCCGTGGGCGGCGTGCCGGTGGCCGAGCGTTTCGAACCGAGCGAGAACGGCGGCCTGCGGCGGAGCCTCACGTGGAATCCCGAGGCCCTGCGCTCGCTCCCGCTGTCCCATCCGTCCGGGCTCACCGTGCGGGAGACCACCGCGAGCGCACCAGGAAAAAGCGAGTTCATCTACACGTGGCCATGAAACGCTTCCTTTCGCTCGCGGTCGCGCTTCTCGCTCCCGAACTCCGTCTCGCGGCCACCGAAGGCTACGCGATCCAGACGATCCTCACGGGGAGTTCGCCCACGTCGTCGCGCCACGCCAACTGGAAACCAGGCGACGGCCTCACGCTCGAAGTCAGCGGCATGGATTTCATGGCCGATGGAAAACTCGCCGTCGCTATCCGCAAGGGCGAGGTCTGGTTGATCGACGGGGTGCTCGGCGCTCCTGACCAAGTCCGTTACGCCCTGTTCGCCTCCGGTCTGCACGAACCGCTCGGCGTGTTGCGCGACGGCGACAGCCTGCTCGTGACCCAGCGCACCGAGGTGACGCGGCTGCGCGACACCAACGGCGACGGCGTGGCCGACGAGTACCTCACCGCCGCCCGCGGCTGGAACGTCTCCGGTTCCTATCACGGCTACGCGTACGGCCCAAAGCGCGACGGCCGCGGCGACCTCTGGGTCGCGCTGAATCTCGATATGGGCGACCGCTCCGACAACAAGGCCGCCTGGCGCGGCTGGAGCGGCCTGATCGGCGCAGCCAGTTCATTTGTGCCGATGGCGGCCGGCCTGCGCTCGCCGTGCGGGCTGGGCGCCAACCTCGCCGGCGACATGTTCTGCGTCGACCAGCAAGGCACCTGGATTCCCACCACGCCGATCTACCACCTGCGCAAGGGCGTTTTTTTCCTCAACCCCGAGGGTATCGCCTCGCAGGAGCGCCCGGAGGCGCCGCTGAAACTTTCCGCGCCCGTGCCGAGCAAAGTGCCCTATCCCGCCGCACTGCGCTCCCTGCCGGAAATGGTGCCGCCCGCCGTCTGGCTGCCCTACAACAAAATGGGCCGCAGCGGGACTGACCTCGTCGTCTGCGCGGCCGACGGAAAGTTCGGCCCCTTTGGCGGACAACTTTTCGTCGGCGAATTCACCGACGCGAAGGTTGGTCGCGTTTTCCTCGAGAAAATCGACGGCGAATATCAGGGTGCCGCGTTTCCGTTCCTCTCCGGCTTCGCGTCGGGCGTGGTGCGACTGCTCTTCGCACCGGACGGCAGTCTGCTCGTCGGCATGAGCAGCCGCGGCTGGTCGTCGCTCGGCACGCAAGCCTACGGGTTGCAGCGGGTGCGCTGGAACGGCACGAACCCATTCGCGATTCAGGAACTGCGCGCGCAGCCCGACGGCTTCGAGCTGGTCTTCACCTCCGAGATCGACCCGGCCACCGCGGCGCTCCCTGCGTCCTACGCAGTGAAGAGTTACACCTACCTCTATTCCAACGCCTATGGTAGCGCCGAAATCGACACGCTTGGGCTGACCGTGACGAGCGCCACCGTCAGCGCGGACCGGCGGCGCGTGCGTTTGAAGCTCGACGGACTCCGGGCGCACTACGTGCACGAAATCCGCGCCACCGGCGTGCGCTCCGCGGGGGGTGCGGCGCTCGCGCATCCCGACGGCTATTACACGCTGAATCGCATCCCGCGGCGACTCTGAAGCCCGGTGTGGAATCCCGCCGACCATTTTGTTTCAACCGATCCCATGTCCAGCCCCTCGGCCCTGACCGGCATTCGCGTCGTCGACTTCAGCCACGTGTACCAAGGTCCGGTCGGCACGCAGATTCTCGCCGACTACGGCGCCGACGTAATCAAGGTCGAGCGCCCCGACGCCGGCGACTGGAGCCGTCGCTGGGGACCGTTTGTCCATGGCGTGAGCCTGCCCTACGCGGGGCTCAACCGGAACAAGCGCAGCTTCGCGCTCAATCTTAAATCTCCCCAAGGCCTCGCCGCGATCCGGGCCTTGATCGCCACCGCCGATGTCGTCGTGCACAATTTTCGCGCCGGCGTGATGGAGAAACTTGGACTCGGCTACGCCCAGCTCGCGGCCGCGCACCCGCGCCTCGTCTACGCTTCCTCCGGCGGCTGGGGTGACCACGGTCCATCGGCCGATCGCGCACGCGGCGGTCACGACCTCATGGCTCGCGCGGAAGCCGGCTGGTTTACCCAACCCGACCCGGCGAAGCCGCCCTTCCCCGCGGGCATCTCGGCCGACTACCCCGCCGGCCTGATGCTCATGCAGGGCATCTTGCTCGCGCTCCTCGCCCGCGCCCGCACCGGCCAAGGTCAATGCGTCACGACCGACCTCCTCAGTGTGGCGTTTCACGCTCACTCCTGGGAGGGACCGGCGGCGATGAACGCCGCGCGCGTCACCGAGGTCAGCGGCGTGAGCGCCAACGAATCGATCATCGACAAGGCCTTCGCCACCGCCGACGGCTACATCGAGATCTCGCCCGTGTTCTCCGACAACGCCGTGCGCGATATCTCCGTCGCGCTGGGCCTCGGGGATCTTTCGCTGCAATCGAAGTTCTCGACCCACGCGCAACAGCAGGCGAATCGCGCCGAACTGAACGCGCTGCTCGCCGAGCGACTCCGCGGACGACCGACCGCGGCGTGGCTCGCCGAACTCGAGCCCAAGGGCGTGTTCTGCGCCAAGGTGAACACCCTCGAGGAAGCCATCGATGATCCGCAGCTCGCGGCCAACGGCATGGTCATCGAGATCGACCACGCCAAGGCGGGCCGACTGCGCCTGCCCGGCACGCCCGTCCGACTCCATGGCACTCCAACGGTGCCTCGGCGCTTTGCCCCCGAACTCGGGGAACACACCGTCGAAATCCTCCGTGAACTCGGCTACGACGACACTCGTCTCGCTGAACTGCGCCAAGCCGGCGCCCTCGGTTGAGGACTCTCGCATGAGCACTTGCCTCACGACCGCCTACGCCGGAGCCGTCTGCACGGTCACGCTGCATCCGCCCGAGGGAAAACCACCGACCCTCGATCCCGCTGTGATGGATGCCTTTGACCGCGTGCTCGCCGAGATTGAAGCACGCGCGGGCGAACTCTCCGCCGTCGTGCTCCAAAGTGCGTCGCCCAAGTTTTTCTGCGCCGGCGCCAACATCAACGTCCTCGAGACGATCAACCGCGACACGATCGGGCCGTGGGTCGAGCGGGGGCACGCCTTGATGAACCGGCTCGAAGCGCTCCCGGTGCCCGTCGTCGCGCGGGTCGAGGGCTATGCGCTCGGCGGCGGGCTGGAACTCGCCATGGCCTGTGATCTCATTTTCGCCTCCTGCAACGGGAAGTTCGGCCAGACCGAAGCCAGACTCGGCTTCGTGACCGGCTGGGGTGGCAGCTACCGCTTGGTACGTCGCGTGGGCTTGGCGCGGGCCAAGGAGCTCGCGTTCAGCGGTCGCATCTTCGATGCGGATGAAGCGGTTCGTCTCGGTGTCGCCGAATGGTCAGGCACGCCCGAAGCGCTCGCACTCCACCTGCGGGAATTCCTCGCGGCCGCGGCCGCCAACTCCCGCGTCGCCAATCGAGAAATGAAGCGGCTGCTCGTATCATGCGTGAGTACGGGGCTCGCGGAGAACGTCGCGCTCGAGTCCGCCGCTTCCCAGCGGTGCCTCGGCGAGGGGGGCGAGGCCGTGGAGCGACTCCGGAATTTTTTCACCAAGAAGAAGCCGGCGCCCGGCGCGCGCCTCCGACCCGCGCCGTAGCGTGATGTCCGGCCTTTTGCCGCGTCACCCCGCCCCTGCGCCGCCACGCTCGCCCGCGATGGCGCCGTCTCACCGGAGCAGCGCAAGTGGCGCGCTAACTTCACTTCGACCTCCGACCTCAAGGCGTTCGATCGCCCAGTGCTGAAGGTCTGCACGCGGCGTATGTTGGCATCCACCAGCCAGGTGAGTTCACGGTCATCCTGCTCCCGGAGCGGCGCGAGCCGGTTCATCACCGCCGCGTTGTTGATCAGCAGGTCCGGCGCGTAGTCGTTCTCGAGTACGCGCGCCGCCCAAATCGGGGCCTTCGTGTCCAACCCCACGTCGACGACCGAAAAGTCGTGCGGCGCGTGATGGTCCCCGCGGAGCGATGTGGCAAGGACGGCGCTCGCGCCGCATCGGTCGATTCGAGGCGGCCTCCAACGTTCCGCTTGCCCGCCGAGCCGCCCGCCGGTCGGCTCTTGATGACCGGCGGTTTCTCAAACGTCATTTTTCCTGCCCGCCGCGCGCTTGCATCCGGAAGCTCGCGCCATTCCCGACTCCCCCCTCTCCGCTTTAACATGCCCCGCCTTCTTGCCACCCGACTCCTCCTGGCCGCCGTCTGCTCCGTCGCGAACGCCGTCGCCGCGGATGCTCCACCGCCCGCCGAGACAGTGAAACTGAATCCTTTCGTCGTGAGCGAGAACGACGCCGTCGGCTATTCCGCCGCCAGCACGCTCGCGGGCACCCGCATCAACACCGCCCTGCGCGACGTCGGCGCCGCGATCAGCATCATCACCCCGGAATTCCTGCAGGACACCGCGGCGACCAACCTCGGGGAACTGCTCTCGCTCACCACCGCCACCGAGGTCGGCGGCGTCGCGGGTAACTTCGCCGGCGGCGCGGTGGACTCCGGCCGCCCCGACATGTCGGAAAGCCGCGAGAACCCGCAGGCCAACAACCGCGTGCGCGGAATCGGCGCGGCGACGACCACCCGCGACTATTTCCTCACCGACATCCCGTTCGACGCCTACAATTCCTCGGGCGTCACCATCAGCCGCGGCCCCAACTCCCTGCTCTTCGGCATCGGCAATCCCGCGGGCATCATCGAGGGCTCGATCGTCCGGCCGCAACTGCAGCGCAACCGCGCCTCGGTCACGGGCGTTTTCTCGTCGGAGAACTCCTACCGCGGCGTGCTCGACCTGAACCGTGTGCTGGTGCGCGACCGCCTCGCGCTGCGCGTCGCGACCGTGAGCGAGCATAACAACTTCAAGCAGAAGCCCGCCTACGACCGGAAGCGCCGCGGTTTCATCTCGGTGGAGGGGGTGCTGCGCGACGGGCGCGCGGGAGGCTGGCTGGGGCGCACGGCGGTGCGGGTGTCGGGCGAGATGGGCGACAGCCAATCGAACCCCGTGAACGTGATCCCCCCGGTGAACACCATGCTCAACTTCTTCGAGCCGCCCAATCCGGAGATCGCCCGCCTGCCCGGCACCAATCTCGACGCGCGCCTCGTCACCGGCTCCCCCACGTTCTCTTGGCGGCCGCGCGTGACGGTCGATAACCGGCTGAGTTCGGCCGATCTCGTCGCGGCCAACCCGGGCATCGGCGTGCCCTACTTCATCCAGATCCCTTTGGTGTACGACAGCCCCGGGCAACAGCGGCCGGGCTACGCCAGTTCCAACAACCCCGCGCTGGCGGGCATCGCCGGCATCATGGGCCGGATCCGCTACGCGCAGAACCCGAACGGGCGTCCGGCCATCGACACGTTCTACAGCGGCACCGTGGTGCCCACCGGATTCGTCTCCCCGACCCTCCAGAACCGCGCGATTTTCGACTACCGCAAGCGCCTGCTCAGCGGCGGCCTCAACCACGTCGATCAGGTCTTCCAGGTCGGCAACGCCGCGCTCACCCAGGAGTTGCTGGGCGGCCGCGGCGGGATCGAGCTCGCGTTCGACCAGCAGAAGACCCGCTCCACCCGCCTGCTGCCGTTCTCGTTCGGCAACAATGGCGGCGGCGCCCCGGCCAGCGCGATCTCCATCGACGTCGCGCGTTACCTCTCCAACGACCAGCCCAACCCCAACGTCGGGCGCCCCTTCATCGACCAGCAGGGCATCACCGACCGCACCCAGCGCGGCACCCGCGAGGCATTCCGCGCCACCGGCTTCTACCGGCTCAACTTCGCCGCCCGCGGCCCGCGCCTGCTCGGTCTCGATCTGGGCGACCATGTGATCACCGGTCTCTACACGCGGAACCGCAACGACGCCGAGACCATGAGCTACGCGACGGGCTGGACCAGCCCCACCCGCAACCTGAACACCGACGTTTTCCAGGCCGCCATCGGCAGCAATTTCCGCACGACCCCGCTCGTCCTCCAGTACCTCGGGCCCTCGGTGCTGAACGCGAATTCGATCAACGACGTCCGCATCAACGAGGTCGTCACCGCGCCGATCCCGCGCACGGGCGACACCCATAACGTGACGTTCTTCGACTTCACCAACAAGCGCCTCGTCACCGAGCCGCTCTCCGTCCTGCGGTTCCTCAACGGCAACTCCCGCAGCCGCCAGCTCATCGACTCCCGCTCGATCAGCGTGAAAAGCGACTTCCTCTCGAGCCACCTGGTCACCGTCATCGGCTGGCGCTGGGACCACCTGCGGACCTTCTCCAGCGTGGGCAACCGGCGGAATCCGGATGACACGCTCGACAATTCGGCGCTGCGTCTCGACTCCACGCCGAACCTCGACGAGCGCGGGCGCAACTTCACATGGAGCGCGGTGGGCCGCCTGCCCCGCCGGTTCACCCGTCCGCTTCCTCTCGGGATGGAGATCGGCGGCTTCTACAACGCCTCGGGCAACTTCAACCCGGTGAACGTTCGCACCAACCTCAACGGCGAGATCATCCCCGCCCCCGCCGGCACCACCCGCGAATACGGCGTCCTCGTCGAGTTTCTCGAGCGCCGCGTGTCCCTGCGCGTGAACGCGTTCCACACCGAGCAGACCGACGCCTCCAACGGCGCCCAGGGCGCGACGTCCGGCATCTTCAACTTCCCGAACTTCATGGCCGACCGCTACGTCACCGCGCAGACGCAGGGTATCCCCTTCAACACCATCCCGGGTGTCACCGCCGCGGGCTACAGCTCCTACCAGCAGCTCTACAACGCCTTCTTCCAGCTGCTGCCCGAGCCCGCCCGCACCGTGAAGAATCTCCGCCTCAACGCTGCCGGCACCGGGCTCCTCTCGAACGGCATCGCCGGTCTCACCGACACCAGCAACCTCGACGCCCGCGGCCTCGAGACCGAGCTCGTCGGCAACGTCACGCGCCATTGGCGGGTGTCGTTCAACGTCGCCAGGCAGGAGACCGTCGTCAGCGGCTCGGCCCGGCTCACCAAGGAGGTGGCCGACGCCGTCTACGCCAACCTGGTGAAGTTCAACCTGCTCGGCATCGACCAGGGCCCCGCGCTGCCCGAGCGGCAGACCGCCGCGACCCGTTTCGCCTCGAATGTCGGCAACCCGCTCGCCGCCACACTCGCCCGCGACGGCGCCGTCTCGCCGGAGCAGCGCAAGTGGCGCGCCAACTTCACCTCGACCTATGACCTCAAGGGCCTCGACCACCCGATCCTCAAGGCGATGAGCGTCGGCGCCTCCGTGCGGTGGCAGGGACGCGTGGCGATCGGGGCGCCGTTCCTCACCGGCAAGGCCCTGAAGGAAAAGATCTCGGCCACCGACAAGCGCTACCCCGACCCGGCGAAGATCGCCGACTCCGACCCCATCATGCAGACGCAGTTTCCCGACCTCGCGAACCCGTTCTACGGGCCGGCGGAACTCGCGGGTGACGTCTGGGCCGGTTATCGCCGCCGCGTCTTCGGCCGCATCGACTGGCGCCTGCAGCTCAACGTGCGCAACGCCTGGGGCAACGGCTCCGACATCCCGGTCACCGCCAATCCCGACGGCCGCGTCGCCGTGATCCGCATCCCCAACGAGACCCGCTGGATACTGTCGAACACGTTCGCGTTCTGACCGCGGCGGCCCGGGGTTCAGATCGCCTTCTCGATCGAGGCGAAGTCCACGTCGATCGCCTTGGCGTCGAACTTCGTCGGATCCGGAACCCGTGCGCAGACGTTCGCCACGAGCCACGGCTTCAGCGGATTCGCGCAGGTGAAGCCCGAGGACTTCTGGCGGTTCTCCACCGCGACCTCGATGCCGTCGACCCGCGGGCTCACCGAAACCAGTTTCGCGAGGTCGAGATTCCGCGTGCCCATCTGGCCGTCGAACACGAGGCGGCGGTTGGTGCTCGTTAGCATGCCCTCGTCGAGGCGCTTCCAGACGCCGTTCGATTCCGAGGTCGACGTTCCGGTGCTCACCCACACGCCGCGTGCCACGTGGAACCCCACCCGGTTACACGTTCCCGTGCGCACGGCGCGTGGCTCCATCAATTTCCACCTTCTCACAGAAAAACGCCTGCTCCCCGTC
>CAXRGI010000181.1:0-9236 GCA_964229935.1 Opitutales bacterium | reverse complement strand
AGGCGGTCGAGTTTCTGCACCGAAATGCGTACGGTCGCGGCCGGGCGCGATTCGGGGGAAAGCGCTGGCGCGGGAGCGACGGTGGCGGCCGGAGCGGTCACCTCCGCCGGAGGTTGGGCCGGAGCCGCGGAGGGCGGGGGGGCGACCGGTGCCGCCGGAGCAGGAACCGGAGGAACAACCGGAGCGGCGGTTTCCTTCACCGCCACCGGAGTAGCCGGAGCGACGGGCGGCGGCGAGGCATCCGCCGACATCACCTGCAGGCCGGCCACCGCCTCCGCCAAGCCGGGATGGGGCGGCGCGCCCGCGGGCTGGGACTGGAGCCCGGCAATCAGCGTCCGTAGGAGTTCCAAAGCCTGGTGAAAGCGGTCGAATGCGGCGGGGTTGGGGCGCGCCTCGCCGCGCTTCCAGCGGGCGAAAACGCCCTCCATCGCCTGGCACAGCGTCTCGACATCACGCGCGCTCACCGCTCGGGCCGCGCCCTTGAGGCTGTGGGCGGTGCGGAAGATCGTCTCGTACCGCGCGGGATCCTGCCCGGGTGGCAGCTTTTCGAGCGCGAGCAGCTCCTCCCCCATCACGCCGAGATGCTCCGCCGCCTCCACCTCGAAGGTGGCGCGGAGGCGGCGCAGAAATTCCTGCTCCCGGGGGGTCATCGCGGCGCGCGGCGAAAAATCAGAGGCGGTAATGCTGGATCACCCGCTGCAGGCGGTCGCCCAGCTCCTTCAGGTTGCGCGCCGCCGCCTCCAGCTGCCGCGCCCCGTCGGCGTTCTGCAGGCTGGCCTGCTTCACGCCGTCCATCGAGGCGGCCACCTGGTCCACGCCCACCAGCTGCTGCTGGCTCGACGCCGCGATCTGCGCGGCCGCCGCGGCTGAGTCGGAAACATTCGCGTTGATCTGCGCGATCGACTGCCCGGCCTGCGACGCCTGAGAAACCCCGGCGTCCACGGACTTGCCGCCCTGCTCCGTGGCCATCATCGCCGCGCTGGTCGCCTTCTGGATGTCGGCGAGGATCGCCATGACCTGCGCCGTGGCCTGCCGCGACTGCTCGGCGAGATTGCGCACCTCCTGCGCGACCACCGCGAAACCGCGCCCGTGCTCTCCGGCCTTGGCCGCCTCGATGCCCGCATTCACCGCGAGCATGTTCGATTGCGCCGCGAGGTCCTCGACGGTCGTCACGATCTGGCCGATCGACTGCGACTGCTCGTTGAGGCGCACCATGCGCTCCGCGATCGAGTCCATCTGCTCGCGGATGCGCCGCATGCCGGCGACCGTGTCGTCCACCGACTGCCGGCCGGATTGCGCGACCTGCGCGGCCCGCTGCGAGGTCTCGGAGACGGATTTGGCCTTCTGGCTGGCGACGATCGCAGTCTGGCGGAGCTCCTCCACCGTCGTGGTGGTCTCGCTCACCGCCGCGGCCGTCTCCGCGGAGGTCGCGGCCAGCTGCGTGGTGGAGGTCGAGATCTGGGTCGCGGCCGTGCTGAGCACGTTCACGCCCTCGGTGATGCTGCGGATCTGCGCCCGCATGCCCTCGGCCAAACCGCTGAAGGAACGCGCGAGCGCCCCGACCTCGTCGCGGCGGTCGAGTTCGATCTTTTCCCCGGAAAGGTCGCCCTTCGCCAGCCGCTCGGCGGCGCTGGCGATGAGCCGCAGCGGGTCGGCGATGGAGCGGCTCAGGATGGCGGCGAGAATTAATCCGATGACCAGCGCAACCGCCCCGTTGACCAGCATCGTCGTACGCGCCTTGGCGGCGATGGCATTCATCCGTGCGGCGGAGCTCCGCGCCCGTTCCTGGGCCGCAACGTAGAGGGTGTCCTGGATGGAGCCGAGTTTCTCGAATCGCTGCTCCTGCTGGGTTCCGCCCAGCTGCCGCGCCTCCGCGAGGCGTCCGGCGTTGATCTGAGTGAGTTGGTCCGCTCGGCCGCGGCGGTAATCGTCGACAGCGGACCGCAGTTCGGAGACGCGTTGCAGGGAAGAGGGGTCACCGGCGAGGAGGGTGGCGAGTTTCTCCAGAGCGCGGTTCACGGCCTCCGCCCCCTCCTGCACCAGCCGCAGGTTGCGCTCCCGGTCGCGCGCATCCTCGGAGATCATCGCGTCGAGCATCCGGATCCGCTGCCAGTCCTGGCGGTCGCGCATTTCCGAAATCGTTTCCAGCACCGCGAGGTCGCGGTCCATCAGCACGCGCTGCGCCTCCTCGATTTCGCGCAGGGACCAGACCGCGGTGGCGACAGCGGCGGCGAGCAGGAACAGCATCACGCCGAAGCCGAACAGCAGCTTGGCGCGCGTGGTGAGGTGGTGGATCCAGTTCATGGGACGGGGTTGATGACGGTTGGTTTGAAAAGACGGCGGCCGCTCAGGCCTCGACCTCCTCGTCGACGATCTGCCGGGGGTCGGAAAGGATCGCCGCGAGGTCGAGCACGGCAAGGCGCTCCGACGTGAGACCGCGGAGAGGGCCGGCGAGCGCGGCCGGCGGCGGCTGCAGGGCGGCCAAGGGCACGCGGCGCAGGCCGGCCACGAGATCGGCGACGAGGCCGAGCTCGATTCCGCCGTGCCTCACGAGCAGCAGGTGGTGCAGGTCGACGATGCCGCGGGCGGGCAAGCCGAGGAAACGACCCAGCTCGATCGCGTGCACGAAACGGCCGCGCACGTTGACGAGGCCCAGCACAAAGGACGGGGTGCAGGGCAGCGGCGTGCAGTTTGAAAAGGACAGGACTTCCGTCACGAGCGCCGACTCCGCGCCGTAACGTTCCCCCGCGAGGGAAAACTCCACGACTTCCAGCGCGTTGTCCGCGCGGTCGGCGGCCGCGGGTACACGGGCCAACTCGGCGGCCCGGCGGCGCAGGATCGCCCGCCGGGCGGAATCGGGTGAAGCAGCGGTACTCATGCGGCGGTGGCTACCGGAGCGGAACGGCGGGAATAACCGGGCCGTTCGGCGACGAGCAGGGCGAGGGTTTCAGCCATCCGGCCCGCCGTCATCCCGTCGGTCTCGGGCACGACGGTGTGGGGCGCGAGGGCGGAGACCAGCCGGAGCGTCGTCCGCAGATGACGATCCGCCACGGCGGTGAGCCCCGCGGCCCGCGCCGTCTGCGCGAGGATGAGGTGGGCGGCCGCAAAATCCGGCTCCAAGTAGAGCGCGCGGCGCAAAGCCGCCTCGGCCTCGGCGGGGTTGCCCTGCTCGAGCAGGATCGTGGCGCGTAGGAAATGCGCGACGGCATTCATCCGGTCGTCCCGCAGCAGGCGATCGCACATCCCGAGGGCCGCCACGCGTTCGCCGGCGCTCGCGAGCCGCCTCACCTCGTCGATCGCAGGAGGCGGGATTTCCCGGGAAGGCGGAACCGGTGATGTGCGCGCCGGGATCGTCGTCCGGACGGAAGCCACGGTGGCGATCCGCTCAATCCCCGGGGCGGGCGGCGCGACCTGCGGCTTTGACCGGGCTCGGACTCCGCCCTTCACAAAAACCGTCAGATCACCGAATCGCGCCGGCGCGAGACCCGGCACGTCGATGTGTCCCGTCTCCGCGGCGCCAACGACCAGCCATCCGCCTTCATTGAGGCAGTCCGCGAGCTGGGCCACGGCGCGCGCGAACCGCTCCGGCGTGAAATACATCAGGACGTTGCGGCAAAGGATCAGATCGACCGCCGCGGTGCCGTTGTCCGTCGCGGGGAAACCCGGACCGGCCAGGTTGAGGCGTTGGAAACGCACGGCGCTCCGGATGTCGCCGCGGATCTCCAGACGTTCGCCATCCACGGCGCGGAAATAACCCGCCCGCAGCCAGTCGGGCGCGCCGCGGAAGGACCAGGGCCGGTAGATCCCCTCGCGCGCCAGGCGCAGAAAGTGCGGGTTGAGGTCGCTCGCGAGGATCTCCGCGCGCTCCGGCGCCGGGAAGCCTCCGCGCTCGAGCGCGATCGCCAGCGTGTAAGCCTCCTCACCGCTGCAGCAGCCGGCGCTCCAGAAACGCGGCAGCGCCATCCGGTGGGACCAGCGCCGCGACCACTCGGGCAGGAAATGCTCGGTGATCGCCGTGAAAACCGCGGGTTCGCGGAAGAAATAAGTTTCTCCCACGGTCAACTCGCGCACCAGCGCGTCGAACAGGACGTCGGAGGGCGATGGCCGCAGCAGCGCGTCGACAAAGGTCGAAGTCGAAGCGAAACCCGCGGCCCGCGCGGCCTGGCCTAACGCGTTTTCCATCGTGCGCAGCCGGGCCGCCGGAAAATGCAGACCCAGCCGGCCTGCGATCAGCAGACTGAGTTCCTCGAGCCGGGGCGGTAGCGCGGTGTTACTCATGGCGCCACCAGACTCCTGCGCGCGGCATCCAAACGCAGGCCGTCCTCCGCCGACAGGAAACGCGCCAGGTCGTGGATCACCACGACGCCATCGGGCAGCCGCAGTACCCCTTCCACTCCCGGCAGCCCGGGCACCACGTGATCCGCCGCGGTGACCTCCGGAGCCGCGGCCTCCACGATGCCCTGCACCCGGTCGGCGACGAGCGCCAGCACGCGGCCGGCCGCGCGCACCACCAGAAACTGATCCGAAACCCCGATCTCCCGGGCGAGAAGCCGTAGCCTGCGACGCGTGTCGATCGCGGGCACCACGTTGCCCTGCAGGTTGAACACCCCGAGCACCAAATCCGGGGCGTCGGGCAGTGGCACCAGTTCCACCGCCGCCACCACCCGCTCCACATCCTCCAGCCTCACCGCATAGCGCGCGTCCTCCACGTGGAAGACGACGAGGCGGGAAAATGAATTCATGCGGCGGATGAAAGAGAAGCGACGCCCGGAAATACCGACGCGCGACCCGTGGGTATAAAACCCCATGACCCTATAGCAAGAAGACCTACATAAAAACCAAACCTTCCCCCACCTATGGGGTCAGGGCGTTAAACGTTGTCGGCGTCGCGGTTTTTCCTCCCAGAAAACAAAAAACGCCCTGACCCCTTTGGCCCGGAGGGCCTTTGGATCGGGAGCAACGTTCGGGGGAATTTTACCGGCTGCGGGAATAAAATTTTGGTGAACAACCGCTTCCGAACCCGACCAGACGCCAGCCCCGCCCGATGGGGTCAGGGCGTTGGACGTTTGCGCCCGGGGCGACCCAAACGTTTAACGCCCTGACCCCTTGGTCGGGGCGGTTGCGGCGATTTCATCCGCCAGGGCCAACACGGCTGCGCCGAGCTGGGAGGCCAGCGAAGCTTCCGACTTCACGTCCCATCTCAGGCCCGACGCCGAGAAATCTCCCACCGAAGGCGCGGTCCCGCCAGTGAGTTCCCACGTGGCGCGGAAGATAACCGTGCCATCCGCCGCGCCTTCGCATGCCAGCACCCGTACCGCCAGCACCGGCGCCGCCGCGCCCGCCGGGACCACGTTCATCCCTCGGGCGCGCAATCCCGCGGATAGCACCCGCGCCACGCCCTGCTCGAGCGGCTCGCCCCACCGCGCATGCTCGCGAAACTCGATCTCGCTCGCGCCCCGCCGAACTACCATGGGTCGGTTCCGCAGATACCCCGCGACCTCGATCGGTCGCAGCGTCACGGCCGTCACTACGGGCGCGGTCGCGGCAACCTCGGCGGGAAGCACAAAAAAACGCGTGGGATCGGGCCGCGGTTCCGGCAGGAGCGAGCACCCCGCGAACGGTAAAGTCACTACGGCCAGCACGGCGCGGGCCAGCGGGAAACGGCGGAACGTCTTCATGGCTGGGAAAGTCGGCTCAGGGCGCGCGACGGCCCGTCAACAAGGCGTTGGGATTGCGTTCGATGAACTCGGCCAGGCGCGCCACGGCCTCCGCGGCCTCGTTGAGACGCCCGAGCGTGACACCCACGTCGGCCCCGAGCCCCGACTGCGCCGCGATGAAGCCCCGGGTCGAATCGGCCGCGGCGTTGAACGCCTGCAGCGAACGGCGCACCTCGGCCATCGTCTGCGCCACTTCACGCCCCGCCGGCTCAATCTGCGCGTCGAGCCGCGCCACCGCCGCGCGGACATCCTTCGCCGCACCGTTCAGCTCGTCCAGCGTGCGCCGGATGGCGGGGTCGGCGGCAAGGGCCTCGAGGGCCGCGCCCGTCTTCCGCCATTGGTCGACGGTCCCGCGCACGTCGACCTCGGCCATCTGGCGCCGCGTCTGCGAAACGAGCGCCTTCAGCTCCTCCGTCAGTCCGTTGAAATCTACCCGCTTGATCTTCGACAGGATCTCCGAGGCGCTGGCCTGGAACGCGGATATCGCCGAGGGCAGCGCGGGCACCACCACGAGGCCGCTGTCGGGCGCCGGTTTTTCGGCCGGGAACTCCTTGGGGTCGACGACATCCAGCTCCACGTAGAGCAAGCCCGTCGCGAGGCCGAGGACACCGAGCTGCGCGCGCAGCCCGCGGTCGACGAGGCGCTGCAACTCCCCGCGGTTGGCGACGTCGATGCCGGCGCCACGGCCGTCCGTGAGCGCGTCCTTGGCGATCTCGCACACCACCGCCACCACCGAGCGCCCCGAGCGCGCGTCGTAACGGAGATTGAGGTCGACCACGCGGCCCACGCGCACGCCCCGCAGCTTCACGGGCGAGCCAAGATCCAAACCGTGGACGGATTCGTCGAAGAGCACCACGAAACGCTGCGGCTTTGAGAAAAAGCTCACGCCGCCGAATGAAATCAGCGCGAGGACCAGCAGCGCGAAGCCGCCGATCACGAACGCGCCGATCACCGCGGGGCTGACCTTGGTCTTCATGCGGCGCGGACCGCGCGCGGGCGGCGCGGCGCGGGGGACGGGATCTGGCGAAACGGGTTCACGCGGGGGAAAACCCGCGCAGGATCGGCGGCGGGAGGAACGGTGGCGAGCGCGTTCATTTGCCGCCCCGGGTGAGGAATTCCCGCACGCGCGGGTCGCGGCTGGTCTCCAGCAACGCCTTCGGCGCCCCCTCCGCGATGATGCCTCTCTCGGCGCGATCGAGCATGATGGCGCGATCGGCGAGATCGAAGATCGAGGCGAGCTCGTGGGAAACCACCACGATGGTCGTGCCGAACGTGTCGCGCACGTGGCGGATCAGGTCGTCGAGCCGCCGGGAGGTCACGGGGTCGAGACCGGCCGAGGGTTCGTCGAAAAACACGATCTCGGGATCGAGCGCGAGGGCGCGGGCGAGGCCGGCGCGTTTGCGCATGCCGCCGCTCACTTCCGACGGGTAGTAGTCCTCGAAGCCCAGCAATCCCACCTGGGCGAGCTTGAGCGTCGCGATCTCCTCGATCTCGCGGCGCTCGAGCTCGGTGTACTCCTCGAGCGGCAACTCGACGTTCTGGCGGAGCGTGAGCGAGCTCCACAGCGCGCCGCCCTGGTAAAGCAGCCCGAACGTCCGCAGCAGCTCGCGGCGCGCAACGGGGTCGGCGTCGGTGAACGGCCGCCCGAGGAAGCGCACCGTCCCGCGCGCGGGTGCGTGCAACCCCACCAGGTGCCGGAGCAGCGTGCTTTTACCGCAACCCGAGCCGCCGATGACGAAAAAGATCTCCCCGCGCGCGACGCGGAAACTCACGTCGCGCAGCACCGCGTCGCCGCCATAGCCGCACTCGAGTCCTTCCACCTCGATGGCCGGTCCCGCCGTCGGCTGCGCGCTGTCGGTCATGGGCATGGTCAGATCCCCAGCGCGTTGAAGATCACCGCGAACAGGGCGTCGGCGACCACGAGCAGCAGCAGCGCGGTTACGACGGCCGAGGTCGCCGCCTGGCCCACGCCCGCCGCGCTACGGTCCGCCTGCAGGCCGCGCAGGCAGCCGGCCAGGCCGATGATCACCCCGAAGGCGACGGCCTTGATGAAGCCCGAGGCGATGTCGGACAGATCGACGATCGTGAGCATCTCCACCCAGTAGGCGGCGGGCGGGATCGAGAGGAGCCCGTAGGCGACGACCATGCCGCCGAGGATACCCAGCGCGTTGGCGTACATCGTGAGCAGCGGCATCATCACCGCGAGGGCGAGGATCCGCGGCAGCACCAGGAACTCCACCGGCGAGATGCCCAGCGTCTCGAGGGCGTCGATCTCCTCGCCCGCCTTCATGTTGCCGAGCGTGGCCGCGAACGCCGCACCCGTGCGGCCGGCCAGCACCACACCCGTCATCACCGCGCCCATCTCGCGCACCATCGACAAACCGATCATGTCGGCGATCCAGATGTCGCCGCCAAACTGCCGCAGCACGAGCGCGCCGGTGTAGGCGAGCGTCACACCGACGAGAAAACTGATGAGGCTCACGATCGGCAGCGCCATCGCCCCGCACTGCTGCATCTCGCCGAAGCAATCCCCCCAGCGAAACTTGCCCGGGCGCCGCGCGAGCCGCTGCACGCCGATGACGCACTCGCCCACGAAATCAAGGATCGCGCGCGATTTGGCCAGCGTGTCGGCGGTCGCCATGCCGACGTTGGTCAGAAAACTCTCCGTGCGATCGACCGGCACGCTGGTCTCGTGGGAACGCGACAGCTGCGACAGCACCTCGCGCAGGTTGGCCGGTAGCGCCTCGGCGTCGCACGCGATCCCGTGCTCCCGCGCCCATTGCTGCGCGGCGAACACAAACAGCGGCAGCGAACTGTCCCACCGGCCGAGCTCCCCGGCCCGCAAACGCACGAGCCCGGGCGCCCGCCCTTCGATCAGCGTCTGCCACACCGGACGCGGCGCGGTCACGCGCCAGACCCCCTCGACCACCACCACAAGCTCATCCCCCGACCAGACAGCGCGCGCGACGGCGCGGGGTGGCTCGGGGGATTCGGACATGCGATGATTTCACCGCGGCGGCCGATGCGCGCCAAACCAATTCTCCCCGCGGCCACGCACGTCTCCGTGGCCGCATAGGGGATCACGCGTTTTGCGCTGTCGTGCTGGCCCGGCACCGGGAGCGCCGCGAAGAGGCGCACGAGCCGCGGAAACCGGGCTCTGGCAAACGAGCCTGGGCCAACACGGATGGAGGGGAGCGACCCTCCGTTACCTCCGTTTGCTCCTGTCGAACGGCCTGAAACAGGAGGCAACCGAGGCAGCGGAGAGCGAGCGCACAATGCTCCGACGCCTTCATCGCATGCAGGCGACCGCACGGATTTTCCCTCTCATCCGCGCCATCAGCGACATCCGCGGTCAAATTTCACCTTCGTTGGAACCGCCTGCGGCCGTAGGTTCTCCGCTATGTCCTGGGTCGTCGGACCCCGGCTACGGACGGGCCGTATTTATCCGTGTCCATCCGTGTCCATCCGTGGTTGAACGCTCGCAAAGGCGTTCGGAACCGCCTTAGGCCGTCGACCCTC
>CAXRGI010000180.1:0-9503 GCA_964229935.1 Opitutales bacterium | reverse complement strand
CCATGCCCCGCAAGCTCAGCACCATTGCCCCCGACTGGTGGGACTACACCACGTTGGACACCGATTTGATCGAGGAGGCCGCGCGCCTCACGCCCGCCCAGATGGCGCGGCTGTCGCGTGACGGCTTCCGCGTCGTGTTCTACGACACACTCGAGGATTTTTATCTCGCCGAGGCGTTGGAGTACATCACCGCCTGGCGGCAGGCCACGGCGGACAACCCGGTGGGAATCTGCGGTCCGATCGGGCCCACGGAGCAGCTTCCGCTGGTGGCGCGTCTCGTGAACGAGCTCGGGCTTTCGCTGCGGCACGCGCACTTCTGGGGGATGGACGAATGGTACGCCAATGGCGCCGAGGTGCCGATCACGCACCCGCTTTCCTTCGAGCGCGCCGACCGCGAACTGTGCTTCAACCGCATCCGCCGTGAACTCGCGATGCCCGAGTCGAACCTGCATTTCCCCAAGGCGAAGCTGGAGGCTTATCGCCGCAGTTGGGACGGCGTGCGGTGCGCGGTGATGCAGGGCGGGCAGGGCGACATCAAGCACTGGGCCTTCAACGATCCCGTGCGTCGCGCCGGTAAATACCGCAACGCTCCGCCCACCCCCGCGGAGTACCGCCGGCTCGGAACCCGCGTGGTTGAGCTGCATCCGGTCACGCTGGCGCAGAACGCCCGCACCTCGGGCGGCGGCAACATCTCGCTGGTGCCCACGCAGGCCATCACGGTTGGACCGGTCGAGACGTGGAAAGCCGAGAAGGTCTCCATCTGGCAGGCGGGCATGCACGACAACGCCCTCGGCCAGCGGCTCACCACGCTGATGATCTCCAAGGGCATCGCCGATAGTGCGGTGCCGATGTCCCTGCTCGCCGACCACCCCAACGTGCAGTTCAACTTCTACCGCGGCGGCCTCGGCAGTTGCCAGGTCGAGATGCACTGATCAACCGGCCCCTTTTTACCGTGTCCCCAACCCGCAACCCCGCACCCCATGAGTGATCCGTCCTCCCTCAAAACCCGGCTCAGCGTCTTCATGTTCCTCCAGTACTTCATCTGGGGATCGTGGTACGTGAGCATGGGCACTTACCTCGCCACGACGCTGAAGTTCGGCGGAGAGCAGATCGGCGCCGCCTACGGCGCCTTCGCCATCGGCGCGATGATCTCGCCGTTCTTCGTCGGGCTGATCGCCGACCGTTTCTTCGCCTCCGAGAAGCTGCTCGCCTTCCTGGGAGTCGCGGGTGGGGCACTGCTGTGCCTGCTTCCCGGGCTGAAGGACTTCGGTTCGTTCTACCCGGTGCTCATCGCCTACTGCGCGCTTTACGTGCCGACGCTTGCGCTGGGGAACTCCCTATCGCTGCACCACCTCGTCAACGCGAAGGAGGACTTTCCCCGGATCAAGATCTACTCCGCGATCGGCTGGATCGCCGGGCTCTTCACCCTGAGCCTCATCAAGGGTGAACAGTCGCCGGTGCAGTTCTATCTCGCCGGCGGTGTCTCGATCCTTTTCGGGCTCTTCTCCCTTACGCTTCCGCACACCCCGCCCAAGAAGACCGGCGCCAATGTGAGCCTCGGCGAGGTGCTGGGCCTCGACGCCCTCGCGCTGCTGAAGAAGCCCTCCTTTGCGATCTTCATCGTGTGCATGTTCCTCATCTGCATCCCGCTTTACTTCTACTTCGTGATGCTCGGCATCTACCTCACCGAGCTGAAGTGGGACTACATGGCGGTGAAGACCTCCCTCGCGCAGGTGTCGGACGTGGTATTCCTTTTCCTGCTGCCGACGTTCCTGCGGCGGTTCGGCTACAAGGTCACCATCTTCATCGGCATCCTCTGCTGGGCCGCCCGCTACTTCCTGTTGGCCGGCAGCGTGGGCATGCCCTCCGCGCAGGAACTGATGATCTACGGCGCCATCCTGCTGCACGGCGTTTGCTACGACTTCCTTTTCATCGCCGGCCAGCTTTACGTCGACGCCGAGGCCAACGAGCGCATCCGCGGCGCGGCTCAGGGCCTGATTGCGTTCATCCTGTGGGGCGTCGGCTCCTTTGTTGGTACGCTTCTCGCCGGAAAGACTCTCGCGGCCAACAAGCTTGCGGCCGCGCAGGGTGGGCTCACCTACGACTGGAAGGCCATCTGGACCACCCCGGCCCTCGGTGCCGTCGCCGTGCTGGTCGTGTTCCTGATTTTCTTCCGCGATCCAGGCAAACCGGCCGCCTCGGGTCAGTCCTGAGCCGCGCTGCCTAAGTTCGGGCCAACACCCGCCTCGCGGGTGTTGGCTACGGCAGCGGCCGCAGGTTCGCGGCCGGGACCTTCACCAGCAGGCCCTGCTGCAACACGTCGACGGAAAGGATGATGCCCTTCGGGTTGGCGGGGTTGTCGATGACACCCTCCAGCCCATGCAGCGGGCCGCCCACGATCTGCGCCCGGCGGCCCTTCGTGAGTAGCGGCATCACCGAAAGCTCGAAGCCCGACGACACGATCGTCTTCACGTCCTCCAATTGACGGAGGAATTTCGGGACGTCCTCCACCGTGATGGCGCGGACGAGCAGGTCCTGCTGATAGATCCGCGCCTTAACCTCGGCGGGAACTTGCGCGAAAACGTAGCCGGGAAAAAGAGGCTTGGTGAAGCGTTTCGTCTGCGTGCCGTAGCGGCGCACGCTCTGCACCAGCGCAAGGTAGTGCTCGAACTTCTCCGCCTGCAGCAGGGCGGCGAATTTCTTTTCGCAGCGGGGCTTGGTGTGGCAGACGAGCCAGAGATTCTCTGTAGGCTCTGGCATCAGCGCTTGAGCAGGAAGCGGATGGCCGCGTGGTAGCCCTCGAGCCCGAGGCCCGTGATCACTGCAATGCAGGCCGGGGCGGTGAGCGACGTGTGCCGGAACTCCTCCCGCCGGTAGAGATTCGAGATGTGGACTTCCACCGCCGTCAGGTGCGAACCGAGCAGAGCGTCGCGCAGCGCCACGCTCGTGTGGGTGAGGGCGCCGCCGTTCAGAACCAGACCGTCAAACTTGGCATCAGCCAGCGCCGCGATGCGGTCTATCAACGCACCCTCGTGGTTGGATTGGAAGAACTCCAGCTGCGCCTGCCCGCCAAACTCCGCCCGCAGCGCCACCTCGAGGTCGGCCAGCGTCGCGCGGCCGTAGATCTCGGGCTCGCGCTTCCCGAGCCGGTCGAGGTTCGGGCCGTTGAGGATCGCTATCTTCTTCATGGCCGCAGCGTCAGGGTGGGGCGGGCGGGGCGGCAAGCGGGAAGCTCCGCGCGGCCGTCACAGGGGGTTGCCGGTTGCGATGAACTCCCACGGCAGCCGGAAGCGGCTCGCCAGCTCCGCGGCGAGCGCCTGCACGCCGTGCACTTCGGTGGCGTAATGCCCGCAGCAGAAAAGATTCAGGCCCTCCTCCTGCGCGCGGTTGAACCATTCCTCGCGCAACTCGCCGGTCACGAGCGTGTCGGCGCCGGCCGCCGCCATCTCCGGCACCGCGCTGTTGCCCGCGCCGCTGCAGAACGCGATCCGTCGGATGCGCGCCGGCCCGCATGCAATCGCGGTCACCCGTGGGTAGAGAGACTCCAGTTTCGCTTTGAGCGCCGCGCGCTCCAACCGGGCGTCGGCGAAGCATCCGATGGCCTCTCCGTCCCGCACAAGGAACGGACGTCGGCGGCGGAGCCCGAGCTGGGCGGCGATGAGCGCGTTGTTGCCGATCTCCGGATGGCCGTCGAGAGGCAGGTGGCTGGAGTAGAGCGCGCAATTCCCGCGGATCAGTGTCGCGAACCGGTCGTAGACCGGACCGGTGACCGGCCGGGGCATATCCCAATACATCCCGTGGTGAACGATCAGGAAGTCCACCCCCGCCGCCGTCGCGAGGCGGAAGGGCTCCGCGCCCGCGTCCACGGCGGCGCCGATCTTTGTGACGCGGCCGTCGTTGGCCACCTGCAGTCCGTTCCACGCGCCGGGAGCGTCCTTGAACGCGGCGCGGCGCGTGCGGGTGTCGCAGTAGGCGACGAGATCGGAGAGACGGGCCATGCGGGGAATTAGGCGCCGCGGCGCGCGCCGGTCAACCCGCGGCCCGGCGGGTTGACCAAGCGGGAACCGCCCGCCAACTTCCGCCGCACATGAGTTCCGCCGTGTCTCCCGAACCCGCGGGTAAGTCCCCCGTCGACCTGATCGAAGGCGCGGCGGCGCATTTCCCCCACCGGCCTTCTTGGGACGAGTATTTCATGGCGACCGCGGTGCTCATCGCGTCGCGCTCCAACTGCGAGCGGTTGCACGTGGGCTGCGTGATTGTCACCGGTGGCGAGCGACGCAACCGGATCGTGGCTGCGGGCTACAATGGGTTCCTGCCCTCCACTCCGCACGTCTCGTTGCTGCGGGACGGGCATGAACAGGCGACCGTGCACGCCGAGCAGAACGCGGTGGCGGACGCCGCGCGGCGCGGCAGTTCGGTGGAGGGCTGCGTCGCCTACATCACCCATTATCCGTGCATCAACTGCGCCAAGATCCTCGCCGCATCGGGCATAGAGCGCATCAAGTACCGGCACGATTACCACAACGACCCGCTGGTGGCCCCTTTGCTTGCGGAGGCCGGGGTGAAAATCCTCCAGCTCTGAACGTTTCCGCCCCTCTCATGCGCGCCCCCCGTGAATCGACCAAGGAGACCGTCGCCGGCTCCCTGCTGCTCGCGCATCCGTCCCTTCGCGACCCCAACTTCCGCCGCAGCGTGGTGCTCATGTCGCTGCACAACGCCGAGGGCGCGATGGGCGTGGTGCTGAACCGTCCCGCCGGCAAGCGCCTCGCCGAGTTGAGCGGCGAGTTCGCGCTCACGGCCCTCGCCCGGGTGCCGGTGTTCCAGGGCGGCCCCGTCCAGCCCGAACGTCTGGTGCTCGCCGCCTGGCAGTCGAGTCCGGACGGCTTTCGTCTTCATTTCGGGATCGAGCCGGCCCAGGCCACGGAATTGCTCTCCGAAGAGGATACCCACGTGCGCGCCTTCCTGGGTTACTCCGGCTGGTCCGCCGGCCAGCTGGAAAACGAGATGAAGGCCAGCACGTGGATCGTAGCCGACGTGCCGGGCGATCTGCTCTCCCACCCGCAGGACGACAGTCTCTGGCGGGCCGTGTTGGGACGGGAGGGCGCGGAATGGAGGCTCCTCGCGGGCGAGCCCGAGGACCTTGAGCGGAACTGACCGCAATTCGGACGCACGATGATCTTCCGCCAATCGCTCCCTTCTCCGCGGTTGTTCGCGTGCGGCGTCTTCGGGGCGGTTTTCCTCCTGTGTTCCCCTGGTTGCGGCCAAGCGGATCCGAAGGAGACGGAGCTTCGTCGGAAGCAGTCGGAGCATTTGGTCGCCGAGGCCGACTTCGCCGTGAACCTCCGGGAATGGACGCGAGCCGAGGGCCTGCTCCTGAAGGCGGCGGAACTCACCCCGGAAAACGGCGAGATCTGGATCAGCATCGGCGCGACCCGGGTCTTGCGGGGCGACAAGGCCCAGGCGAGGGCCGCCTACGAGAAGGCGCTTTCCTTGTTCGCCGCCGTCGCCTCGGAGAAATCGGGCGCGCCGGCGGAGCCTTGGCTCAGGCAGGTGCACGTCCTCGCGCTGCTCGGTCGGGAAAAGGACGCCCGCGGGCTGCTCGAGAAGGCCTCCCGGCGCCTGCAGGGCAACCGCGAGGTCAAGGCCTACCTCGACCTCCGGGAGCTCGACCGTTTGCTCGCGGATCCGTCGTTTACCCGGCTGAGACTTTGATTCCCGCGCCACATTCGGACGTCTCCTCAGACCGTCCGGTGACGTCTCCTGCAGCCCGGGGTTGACCTCCCAGCGGTGCCCGGGAATCTTCCGGATTTCCGGTTCCCCTCCGGATCGTCCGCTTCCCCTTCAACCTCAAAACCCAAAGCACCCTCATGAATAACTGGACCCGCAAGGAATTCCTCCAGAAGACCGCCATCGGCGGCGGCGCCGCGCTGATCGCCGGCGGCCGGATGTACGGACAGACCGCTCCCGCCAAGGGAAGCGCCAACGGCGACATCCGCGTCGCGGTGGCCGGTCTGCGCGCCCAAGGCAAAGGCCATATGCTCGATCACGCCACCAAGCTCCCGGGTTCCCGGTTGGTGGCGATCTGCGATCCCGATTCGGCGGTGCTCGCGGCCCGCAAGGCGGACTGCGAGAAGGTCGGCGTCAAGCCTGCCACCTACGGCGACTACCGGAAGCTCCTCGAGAGCAAGGAGGTCGATGCCGTGGTGCTCGCCTCGCCCAATCACCTCCACTCGCTACAGACCATCTGGGCCCTCCAGGCCGGCAAGGATGTCTACGTCGAGAAGCCGCTCTCCCATAATGTCTGGGAAGGCCGGCAGGCCGTCGAGGCCGCCCGGAAGTACTCCAAGAACATCGTCCAGGCCGGCACCCAGAATCGCTCCTCCGAGGACATCGTCGACGCCATCGAGTTCGTGAAGTCGGGCAAGATCGGCAAGATCCTCTGGGCGCGCGGGCTTTGCTACAAGATGCGCGAGAGCATCGGCCGCACCACCGGCGCTCAGAAGGTGCCCGATTCGCTCGATTACGACCAGTGGACCGGACCGGCCGACCTGACCCCGCCGCGGCGCAACTCGCCCGCCAACGGCACCGTCCACTACGACTGGCATTGGTTCTGGAACTACGGCGGCGGCGACATCACCAACCAGGGTATCCACCAGATGGACGTTGCCCGCTGGTTCCTCGGCGAGAAGGGGCTTCCCCCGAGCGTGATGAGCTTCGGCGGTCGCTTCGGCTACCAGGATGACGCCGAGACCCCCAACACGCTCGTATCCGTCTTCGGCTACAAGAGCGCCCCGCTCATCTTCGAGGTTCGCGGGCTCCCGATGAAGGCCGGCATGCGCGCGATGGACAAATACCTCGGCACCGATGTCGGCGTCGTCGTCCAGTGCGAGAACGGCTACGTTACGATCGGCTCCAACGGCGGCGCCCTCGTCTACGGCAACGACAAGAAGATCATCCAGCGCTTCGCCAAGAACACCCTCGGGCAGCACCGTGCCAACTTCGTGAAGGCCGTGAAATCCCGCAAGGTCGTCCACGGTTTGATCGAGGAGTGCCACTATTCCTCGGCGCTGTGCCACCTCGGCAACGTCTCCTACCTGTTGGGCAAGGAGAAGACCAACAAGGACCTCGCGGAGGCAGTGAAGGCCGACAAGAACACCCAGGAGTCGCTCAACCGCACCCTTGAGCACCTCAAGGCCAATAACGTCGACCCCGACGCGACCAAGACCGTCGTCGGTCCGATGCTGCAGATCGACGGTAAATCCGAGACCTTCACGGGCGCCGACAAGGCTCTCGTCGCCGCCGCGAACAAGAACCCGCTGCTCAAGCGCGCGGGTCGCGGTGCCTACGCCATCCCGGTGACCAAAGCCTGATCCGGAGCGATTACCGGTCTCAATGCAAAGGCCCGGCGCGCAAAGCGCCGGGCCTTTTTGTTGGCCGACCGGCGGCGGACGATCAGTTCTTCGACTTGCGCCCCGCCTTCTTGGGAGAGCCTTCGCTCCCGCCGTCCTCGACCACCGGCCCCGCGAAGGGCGGTTTTTCAAAAGTCAGTCCGTCGCCGGTTACCCGCGGGTCTCCTGCCTCGGTGAGACGGCGCATGAGATCCGCGCCCATCTCCGCGCGGACCTTCGCGTAGGCCGGATCGGACGCGACGTTGTTCACCTGGTCGGGATCCCGGCGAAGGTCGTAGAGCTCCTCGGCGGGCCTGGGTCCGAAGGCGATATCGTAGTGCCGTTTCCAACGCGGATCGTCCCGGTGGCGCACCAACCACTCCTTGGTCGGGCTCGCATCCATGTCGGCAAAGCCGACCCGGGTCTCCTCGGTCAGGGCGTTGCCCGCGAGCACCTTGGGGTCGAAGGCCGTCTTCGCGTCGCCCATCGGCATGCGCTCGGGCCGGAAATTGCGGATGTAGACGAAGTCGGCGGTGCGCAGGGCGCGCATCGGGTAGCCGACGTAGCCCTCGCGGGCGCTTTCCACATGGCGCTCGCGCCCGGTGATCACCCAGCTGCGGCTGGGATCGATCTGCCCTGAACGTTCGGAGCGGAGGATGCCGAGCAGCGAGCGGCCGTAGATGTTCGCCGGCGGCCTCACGCCGCCGATCTCCAGGAAGGTCGGGGCCAGATCGGGCAAGCACACGAAGTCGTCGACGACGCGTCCACCCTTCGCGCCGGGCACGCGTGCCACCAGCGAGACCGCCGTGCCGTGGTCGTACAGGTTGCATTTCCCCGAGGGTACGCCGGGCATGCCGTGGTCACCGCTCACGATGATCAACGTGCGCTCCAATTCGCCCGTCGCCTCGAGGCGCGAGCGTAACTCGCCGATGTAGGCGTCGACCGCCTGACACTCGCCGAGATAATCGGCGACATCCTCGCGCACTTCAGGCACGTCGGGCAGGAAGGCCGGCATGCGGCCTTTCAGTTTGTCAGGGTCGATGCCCCAGAGCGCCTTGCCCGAGCCTTTCACCCATTTGCGGTGGGTGGTCGTGACACCGAGGAAATAATGCCAGGGCCGGCCGTCCTTCCGGTCCGCGAGGAACGCGTCGAAGTTCCCCCGTACCTGGGCCAGCAACTCTTCGCGTGCGGCGGCCAGCGGCATCCCGCGGGCGACGCGCGCCGTGACTTCCTCGGAGAAGTTGTTGGGCGCGCGCCCGGCCTTTTCATACGCGTGCGCCTGGCCGCCGAAGGGAGCGTCCGCGGGCGTGCCCGGGCTCCACACCTTGTAGCTCTTGCCGATGTGGTAGCCGGCATCCCGCAATTGCAGAGGAAAGGTGGGGATCGCGCTATCCCAGATCGCGCCGCGCAGGATCGCGCCGCGGCCGGTGTTGAAGAAGTAGCGCCCTGAAAGCATCGAGCTGCGGCACGGCGTGCACGAGGGGGCGTTCACGAAGGCGCGGCGGAAGGCGACGCCCTCGCGCGCCAAGCGGTCGACGTTCGGCGTGTTGATCGCGTCGTTGAGCGACGGCTTGCCGTCGATCCCGGCGTACACGCCCGCGTAGCGCCCCCAGTCGTCCGCGAAAACGAACAGGATGTTCCAGCGCGGGGCCGCGGCGTCGGCGGCGAAAAGCGTGGGGCTGGCGAGGGCCAGCAGGAACAATGGCAGGAGGAGTTTCGTTTTCATCGGGGAGGGGGTGGGGAGGGAATGACGTCCGGCGCCACGCGAGGGAAACGAAAACTTCGCGCGAAGCGCCGTGCCCGGGGCTTCGCACGGCCATCACTCCCCGCGCGGCGCAGCTCGGACGGTGCTTCGGTTATGGCGGGGCCGAGCCGGGGGATTTCGTGGTGACATCGCTCCGTCCGCATGGGACGAAATCGTCATGCCCCGGTCATCCCCTCCCGCCGCGCGCGGCCGCCTCGGCCGTCGCGAGGTTCTCCAAGGCGCCGCCGCCGCGTTCAGTTTCAATCTGCTGCCCGCCACCGCGCGCGGCGCCAACAGTCGAGTCCAGGTCGCCTGCATCGGCGTGACGGGCAAAGGGCACACCGACACCCTGGCCACGGCCGCCGCCGGTG
>CAXRGI010000179.1:0-12877 GCA_964229935.1 Opitutales bacterium | reverse complement strand
GCCTCGACATTCGGCACGCGGCGGCCGTTGGGATACTCGGGGGTCTCGGCGACCCACAAACGGCCGCGCTCGTCCCAGTCCATGTTCATGACCTTGTTCACCAGCGGCTCGGCGGCGACGAGGGATAGGTTGAACTCGGGGTGGACCTCGATCTTGGCGGCGGCCTTGGACGGATGGGTCGGGCCGTCGGCCGGGTAGCGGAGGGTGTCGCCGAGTTCCTCGGGGCGGCAAAGCTCGTCGACGTTGGCGCGCTGGCCGGCCCAGGCGATGCCGCGCAGGAGAATTGCGCGGTAATTGGCGCGGTTGAAGTTCTCGTAAAGGTGACCGGGGATGGAGACGAACGCGCGGTAGGGCTTCGCGGCGCCATCGAGCCGGCGCTCGTAGGTCCATATCTGCGGCTGGATGTCGTAGATGTTGACGCCCTTGCGGAGGGCGACGGCCTCGGCGGCGCGGGCCTGGGCCTCGCGGTTGCCGCGACCGCCGGTGTCGATCGCCTTGGGGGTGTAGGCGGTGGCGAGGACGCGGGCCTCGGGCAGGAGATCGAGGTCGTAGTAGATCTCGTCGTTCATCGCCCAATTGGAGACTCCGGTGGTGATCGGGTGGTCGCGGTCGGTGAAGTAGAGATGCATCGGGGCCTCGAGCCAACGGGTGACGCCCTGCCGCCATGTGCCGCCCATGATCGGTTTGAACCACTCGGGGTCGCGCGTGACCATGCCGGCGTGGATGGCGACGACGCCGCCGCCGCGCCGGAGAAACTCCATCAGGTTGGCGCGGTCCTCGGCGGCGGGGATGTTGCCGGCCTCCTGTGCGTGGAGGACCAGCACATCGGTCTGCGCGAGCTGCTCGCGCGTGGGGAACGCGTCGGCGGCGGTGACTTGCGCGCCGCGCGCCTGCAGCATCGGGACCCATTCCGCCTTGAAGCGCGGGTAGTCGTGGGCGCCGGGGCCGTGCGACTTGGGGCCCGAGCGCAGGAAGATGCGGAGCGGCGGCTCGGCCGCGAAAGCGACGGACGCGAAGGCGAGGGCGAGGAGCAGGAGGCGCTTCATGGGGAGATGGTTCCGGGACGGCAGGGTACGAAGGAGTGGAAAATATTCAGGCGCGGGTGCGGCAGGCCGGTAGGCCGCGGCGGAGCGAGGCCCAGGGTTCCTGGGTGGAGACGTCGCAGGGATCCGGCACCTCGGCCTGGCCGGCGGGGAGCTTGGCCGGGGACAGGATGGCGAGAAACACGAGGGGTTCCGCGTGGGGATTGTACGTGGCGTGCACAGTGCCGGCCGGGATATGGGCGATCTCGCCTGGGCCGAGGATGCGGCGTTCTTGGCCTACCCACTGCTCGGCGCGACCGTAGACCACGTGGATGATTTCCTCGCGATGCGGATGATAATGGAACGGATGGCAATGCATCGGATCCATGTTGGCGCGGACAAGCAGCAGCTTCTCGGCCGCGACCAGATCGGGGCGGCACAGCCACTCGTTGTTGGTCCAGGCGTTGGGTTCGCGCAGGGCGTCGTCGATCTGCACGAAGCGGCGGTCGGAGGGGTTCATGAGGAGGCGGGGCGAGACGCGGCGGGGGTGGACGCGGATACGCGGCGAGAATCGAAAAGCAGCCGCGGAGGCGTCGCCGCCCGCCGCCGCGGCGCACCGTTCAACGGCGCGGCACGGTGAGGGACTTGAACTTGCGGGTGAGGCCGGTGAGCGACTCCTCGACGCCCATGCGCTCGAGGCTGCTGGCGCCGACGAAGCCGACGGCCGACGTCTGCCGGATCACGCGGTCGGCGTCCTCGGGCGTGTTGATCGGCCCGCCATGGGCGAGGAAGAAGATGTCCTTCCGCACCTGGGTGGCGGCGTTGATGATGTCCTGCGTCACCTTGAGGGTGTGTTCCCAGCTCACGACGGCGCTGCGCACGCCGATGCTGCCGCCCACGGTGGTGCCCACGTGGGCGATGATGGCGTCGGCGCCGGCCTTGGCCATCTCGACGGCCTCCTCGGGCGAGCCGACGTAGACGATGGAAAACAGATCCATCTTTCGCGCGAGGGCGACCATCTCGTCCTCCTTGCGCACGCTCATCCCGGTCTCCTCGAGCACGCCGCGGAAATGTCCGTCGACGATGGTGTGGGTGGGGAAGTTGTTCACGCCGGAGAAGCCCATCTCCTTCACCTTCCCGAGCCAGTGCCACATGCGGCGGCGAGGATCGGTGGCGTGCACGCCGCAGATCACCGGGACTTCCTCCACGACGGGCAGCACCTCGAACTCGCCGATCTCCATCGCGATGGCGTTGGCGTCGCCGTAAGCCATCATGCCCGCGGTGGAGCCGTGGCCCATCATGCGGAAGCGGCCGCTGTTGTAGATGATGATGAGGTCGGCGCCGCCCTTCTCGATGAACTTGGCGCTGATGCCGGTGCCCGCGCCGGCGGCAATGATCGCCTTGCCTTTATCGAGCGTGGCCTGGAGGCGCGCACGCACCTCCTCGCGGGTGTAGGGATTTCCTTTTCCGGTCCAGGGATTGGGCATGTGGGAAAGAGTAGCGGCGGGTGACGAGGCGACCCGGCGGCCCGGTTTGGGCGCCGTGGTCTGTGATCAAAGAAGGCGCGCGCGCGCGTTCAACCGGCAATTTCCCGCGCGCGTGCCCCGCGCTCCCGCGGCGACGCACTTACCCGCGTGGACTTTTCACAGCAACTGGCTGAGAAAGGTCCGAGCCGGCACGACGATCGGCTTCCGGTGCGCGAAGCAATTCGCCTCCTCGTACGGAAGATCGAGCACGACCTGGAAGGCGTGTTCGGCACCGGTCTGCGCCTGGAAGTGGGCGAGTGCCGGTGACAGGTTTACGTCCGCCTTTTTCACCTCGACCAGGAACCAGGGCTTGCCGTCCCGCACGACGACAAAGTCGACCTCCCGCTTCAGTTTATCCCGCAGGTAGCGGAGTTCGTAGTGCCCCAACCCGAGATCGGTCCACCCCTCGGTGGCTTTCAGCAGGTGGCACGCGACCAAGGTTTCCGCCCTTGCCCCTTCATCGGCGATGCCCGACCAGTCCCGCAGGAACCACTTGGGCTCCTTCCGCAGGGATTTGGTTACGTTTCTAAACCAAGGCCGGACGAGGAAACCCAGGTGCAGCCTGCCGAGAAGATCTATCCACCTGCGTATGGTGTCCACCGCGACGCCGATCTCGGTGGCCAGATTGGAATACACCATCTGCTGCGCGCTTCGCTCCTCGAGCACCCGCATCAGGACCTCGATCGCCCCCAGTTCCTGCACTCGCGTCACATCGCGCAGATCTTCCTTGGAAAGCTGTTCGTGGCGCAGCGAGCGCCAGCGGTTGGTGAACCGAGGGTCTCGCTTCAGGAAAGGCTCCGGAAAACCGCCGTGCACCACCAGGGCGCGCCAATCTCCCTCGTCGATCTCACGGGGAGGGCGGATGGCCTTCTCCGTGATCTCCGGCCGCAGGCACTCGGCGACGGTCCAAGGGTGCACCCGGTAAAGCAGGTACCTTCCCATCAGGCTGTCACCGCCACGCCGAAACACATCCAACCGGGAACTGCCGGTGACGATCCACTTCGCCCGGTCACCATAGGTGTCGAAGAGTCCCTTCAGGAGCCCCTTCCACTTGGAGTGCTTGTGCAATTCATCGATCACCGCCACCGGCGGTCTGGCGTGGAGGCGATCGAGCCCGACCGCGGTCGCTATCGCCGCCGGGCCCTTCAACAGCAGGCGTCGTTCATCCAAATTATCCCAATTCAGGTAAGCATCCGCCACCGCACGGCAGGCGGTCGTTTTCCCCACCTGTCGCGGGCCGCTCACCAGCGCCATCTGGCGATGGCGGGCCAGGTGATCCCGCAGCAGGGCGTCGTAGAACCGTGGCCGGTTGGACATGGAACAATCCTCCGATAACTCGTAAAATGGTCCATACTAATTTACGATATGTCGTCAAATGGTACATAGCTCGACTCGTTTAACCGCGGCCTAGATCGCGACGATCTGCCGGCGAGCTAGTCCCGCAACGCTTCTCACGTCGCCGGATTTGTTCCTGCGTCAAGCAGGCGAGGTCCGGGGTTTTCGGGGGAGGGGAAGTCATGCCAAGATGAAGGCGGGTCGGAGGGAACGCGGGACTTCTCGGCGAACTTTACCGTGAGCTTCGGACCACCGGATGATTCCCGCGTGCGCCGCGGTAGGCTCCAGCGGCAATTCCCTTTTGACGATCCGGCGACCCCGTCTACGGTCCCGTCATCATGCGAGCGCGCTCCTTTTTGGTCTCCCTCGTCGTCACGGCCGCGTCGCTGCTGGCGCAACCGGCCCCCGACCCATCCCTGATCCCCGCGCCCTATCCGGCGCCGCCCGTCACGCAGGATCCGCCGTCTGAGAACGGTTACCTCAAGCTCGGGTTCGACCAGCTCTCCTCCTACGTCTTCACCCCGCCGCCCTTCGATCCCGCCGCCGATCCCAACGCCAAGCCCCCCACGGGCGAGGAGCAGATCCCGCCGATCGTGAAGGGCTGGAACGGCAAGAAGGCCGTCGTGACCGGTTACATGGTGCCGGTGAAGATGGAGAAGGGCCTCGTGGTCGAGTTTCTGCTGATGCGCAACACGCTCGCCTGCTGCTTTGGCACGGTTCCCAACATGAACGAGTGGGTGATCGTGAAGATGAAGAAGGGCGTCGCGCCGATGATGGATATTCCCGTGGCCTTCTATGGCCAACTCAAGGTCGGCGCCATGTTCGAGAACGGCTACATGACCGGTCTTTACGAGCTCGAGGCCGATAAGATGGCCGAGGTCCAGGGGTGATCCGATCCGGCCCCGGCGGCGCCTTCAGCGTGAGATCTCGCCCTGGGTGAGCACCCGGAAGCCGCGGCGTGACAGCGATTGAGCCGCCACGTCCGTGTCCTCCGCGTTGATCGCCAGCGCGCTCCGCCCCTCGGGGCGTTTGATGAAGCTGTAGACGTAGTGGACGTTGATCTCAGCCTCGAACAGGGCCGCCAGCACGCCGGTTAGCTGCGATTCGTCGTTGATCTCCACCGCCAGCACTTCGCCCTCGGTGTAGGGAAAATCGTTGTTCACCATCAGCTCCCGCGCCTTGTCGGGATCATCCACCACTATCCGCACGATCGCGCTGTCGGTGGTGTCGAGCACCGTCAGCGCCATCAGGTGCACGTTATGCTGCTTAAACAGCGCGGTGAGATCGTGCAGGCGACCGACCCGGTTTTCCGCGAAAACCGAGAATTGCTTTACCGGGTCCTGGGCAGACGTCGCGGTCGGCGCGGTCATGACGTCGGAAGATGCCGGTCCGGCCGGCGCCGGTCAACGACGCGCTCGGCCTGGCCTGGATTGTTTCAACGGGGTTTGATTGGCATGCCGTGATCCGCACGTTTTCCCTGTGCCTTCCGCTCCAACGCCCGTCTCCGCGCCGCGCGTCCACGCGGAGGGAGCGGCGCGGCTGGTGTTGCGCGGGGTGGCGCTGAACCTCGCGCTCGCCGCCGTGAAGTTTGCCGGCGGTTTGTTCGGAAACACCTACGCGCTCGTGGCCGACGCCGCGGAATCGCTGCTCGACGTCATCTCATCCCTGCTGGTGTGGACAGGCTTCCGGGTCGCGGCGCGGCCGCCCGACGCCGATCACCCGTACGGCCATGGCAAGGCCGAGGCGCTGGCGGCACTCGGCGTGGCGGCCTTTGTTTTTCTGATGTCAGGCGTCGTGGGCTACCACGCCGTGCGCGAGATCATCACGCCACACGCGGCGCCGTCGTGGTGGACGTTGCTCGTGCTCGCGCTCGTGGTCGCGGTTAAACTCTGGTTCTCGGGCCGCATGCGTTCCGCGGGCGAGGCCACCGGCAGCACCGCCTTGGGGGTGGAAGCGTTGCACCACTGGTCCGACGCCATGACGTCCGCTGCCGCCTTCGTCGGCATCGTGCTCGCCCTCTGGGGCGGGCCTGGCTGGGAGGTCGCCGACGATTGGGCGGCGTTGTTCGCCTGCACGGTGATCGCCTTCAATGGCGCCATCATGGTGCTCAAAGCGCAGGGCGACGTGATGGACGCGGCGGTGCCGGCCGGCTTCGAGCGGGAAGTGCGGGCACTGGCGCTTGCTGTCCCCGGGGTGCTTGCGCTCGACAAGGTGCGGATGCGCAAGAGTGGTCTCACGCACTTGGTCGACATCCAGGTGCGGGTGGACGGCAACCTCACGGTCACCGCCGGCCATGCCATCGCCCACGCGGTGAAGGACGCCCTGGTCGCCTCCCCCGCCCACCGGATTAGCGACGTTACTGTCCACGTGGAGCCGATGAAATGACCCTTTGTGCCTGGTAGGGTGGGTTGCGCGAGGGCCGAAGGCGGCCATGGTAATTGTTTCGTTCCTAGCTTGATCCGGTGTCACCGCAGCCGGGTCTTTGCGTCCCTTCGGTGTTCCCAGCCTTCTTTTTCCAAACCATGAACCGTACCGACCTCCATCGCCGCCTCGCGCTTGCGCTGGCCTTCGCTCTGGCCTCTTCCGGCGGAGCGCAAACCGCGCCGACCCCTCCCCGAGTCGGCGAAGAGACCGTCAAGCTGGAGGCCTTCACGGTCACCGGCTCGAACATCAAGCGCCTCGAGGTGGAAAAAGTCCTGCCTGTGACCGTGATCGACGCCGGCGCGATCGAGGTCCGCGATGCCGCGCAGCCTTCCGACCTGATCACGGCGATGCCGCAGGTCACCGGTTTGCCCGGCAACGAGACCGCCACCCTCGGTGCCACCGCCCGCGGCGACAACGCCAGCGTCTCCCTCCGGGGCATCGCTTCCAGCAACACCCTCATTCTCCTTAACGGTCGGCGCCTCGTTCCGCACGCCATCAGCCAGAACGAAGCGGGAGTCCCCACGCTCTCCACCAATATCAACCAGTTGCCCAATCGCGGACTCGAACGCGTCGAGGTGCTGCGCGACGGCGCTTCCTCCGTCTACGGCACCGACGCCGTCGCGGGGGTCGTGAACTACGTCATGCAGCGCAATTTCCGCGGCACGGAGCTTTCCCTGCGCTACGCGCAGACGGATCAGAGCGACGGCCAGGAGTTCCGCGCGACGCTTACGCACGGCCTCGGTTTCGCCAAGGGCAAGGGGCGCGCGATGATCACCGCCGACTACTACCGGCGCGCACCCATCTACACCCGCGACCGCGCCTTCTCGGCCGACGCCGATCACTCCAACCTCGCGCCGGCTCCCTGGGACGCGCCGACCACCACCACCTTCAACGCCCGTTCCGCTACCACCGAGTACGGCAACTTCCTGCTCGGCACCGTCACCGCCACGGCGCCGACCGGTTTTGTGACCGGATTCACCGGTGGACGCCCTGCCGGCATACCCACGACGCTCGCCGCCGCCTCTGGTTTGTTCGTGCTTCAGCCCAACGGCTCCGGTGGCGTCACCTTCGGCACCGCCACGCCTTCCCGTGCCGGGGTTACCCGCGATTTCTACTGGAATAACAACGCCTACCGCGTGATCCAGCCGAAGGTCCGCCGCACGAACGTCTTCGCCTCGGCCGAGTATGACCTCTCCGACCGTCTCACCGCCTTCATCGACGCGTCTCTCTACCAGTCGCAGGGTATCACCTACCGTGAGCCCGACGGTATCACACAGAGCACGGATGGGTTCATCATTGTTCCGGTCACCAATCCCTGGAACCCCTTCGGCAACCGCTTCTGGTCCCCGACCGGGGCGCCCAACAGCGATGGCACCCCGCGCCTCACTGGCACGCCTTCGGCGGTTTCCATCACCAACAAGCGTCTCACCGATCTCGCGACGCGCACCGACTATGTCGACAACGCCGTCTACCGCGGCGTCGCCGGCCTAAGGGGCAAGCTGGCGGGTTCCTGGACGTGGGAGGCCGCCAGCCTCTGGTCCGTTTCCCGCGTGGTCGAGAACGAGGAGGGGCCCTCGCGAAAAAGCCTGTTGGTCGCCGCCATCAACCAGAGCGACCCGACCAAGGCCTTCAATCCCTTCACGCGCACTTTCGCGGTGCAGAACGGCCAGCTCGTTGTCACCGGGCCGTACGTGAACCCCCAGAGCGTGCAGTCCACCTTCCGCTCCAGCTTCATCCGTAACGGGATCACTCGGCTGCTCAGCGGCGACTTCCGCGCCAGTGGCGACCTGCTCAGCCTGTGGGCGGGACAGAAGATGAGCGGCGCGTTCGGCGGCGAATACCGCTTCGAGGCCTACAGCGATTACCGTCCGCCGTACGCCGGGCTCAATCCGCCTGATTCCGGCTTGGACCCGTCCACGAATGATTTTCTGGGCTTCTCGCCCAACTCCGACACCCACGGCAAACGTCAGGTCGCCGCGCTCTACGCCGAGACTGTGGTCCCGGTGGTGGGTCGCTCCAATCGCCTGCCTCTCATCGAGGCCCTCGAGTTCAGCGCCTCGGTCCGCTACGAGAGCTACACCGACTTCGGTGACACGACGAAGCCGAAGTACGGCGTCAACTGGAAGCCCGTCTCATGGATCATGGTCCGTGGCTCGTACAACGAAGGCTTCCGCGCGCCCAATCTCGCGCAGCTTTTCACGGGCACGCTCATCCGCACTGTCACTGGTAGCACCGACTCCTACCGCAGTCCCGTCACCGGTCTCATCACTGACGGCCCCTCCAACCGTCGCAGCGTCGCTTCGGGCAATCGTCAGCTGAAGCCCGAGGAAGCCACTGGAAAATCGGCCGGCTTCGTCATCGAGGTTCCCGGCATCAAGGGCCTTTCGGTCTCGGTCGATTACTACGAGATCCGCCAGAAGAGCATCATTGCCTCGGGCGGCGGCATCGCCGACGACACGGCGGCGCTCCTCGCTGCCACGCAGGCCGAACTCGCCGCCGGCAAGAGCATCGCGCAGATCGACCTCGGCAGCGGCACCGGGGCGTACAAGGGCGACCCCTCCGTCGTGCGCTTTGCCCCGACGCAGGCCGACCGTGATTTCTTCGCCGCCTACAACGCGACCCGTGCGCCCGGCAACCAGCGCGCGGTGGTGGGGTCGATCGACATCCTCCGCACCAGTTACTTCAACAAGTCCGAGCAGTTCACCAACGGCTTCGACTTCGACGTGAACTACCGCTTCCCGAAGTTTGCCGTCGGCCAGTTCAACCTGGGGACCAACTGGACCTACCTGAAGGACTACCACTCGTACACTTCCCCCGGTGCGCCGCGCACCGAGTACCGCAACGGCAACAGTTCCAACGTGGGTGGTGCCACTCCCGTCTGGCGCGGCGCCACCACGCTCACCTGGCGGAAGGAGGGTTGGGGTGCCGGACTTGGGATGTACTACATCGGGAGTTTCACCGACGTGAATGCCACGACTACAAAAGCCACCTGGGACTCCTTGGGTAACCCCGGTTACATCATGCCGGTCTTCAACAACGGCGCGTATTCCTACCGGTTCGTCGTCAAGGAAGCCATCACCTACAACGCCCATGTCTCTTACCGCTTCGCCGGCGGCCATCGCTGGCTCAACGGAACCAGCGTGCGTGTTGGCGTGAATAACCTTTTCAACCTCGAGCCGCCGCTCTCCGCCGATTCCCGCGGCTACGAGCCTTCGGTGCACAACACGCTCGCCCGCGGCCGCAGCTTTTCGCTGCAGCTGACCAAGAAGCTGTGACCTGAAGGGGCTTCCCTTAAGCAACGCCGGCCCCCCTCGGGGCCGGCGTTTTGCTTTTCCCGGACAGGCCGGGGTCATCGGACCCACGCCTCCGGCATGGGCGGACGGCGGTCCGATTGACCTAAAGGATCTCTTGGTGAAGCAACGGTCGTGTAGCCGCGGTTGAAACCGCGGAGCCGTCGGAAATGCCTTCGGCCGTAAGGCGATGCGGCATCATCCGCGGCTTCAGCCGCGGCCACAACGAATCTGTGACGCGACGGGCTCTGCCGGGGTTCCGTCGCGGCTGGCGAATCCTTGCCGAGCAGTCTCAGGACGTCCCTTCAGCGCGTGAACTCGAGCTGGAACCAGATTTTGCGCACGTTGGAAAACGCGGGGGCTTCGCGCCGGAAGTCGGCGTACTTTATCATCCCCGTCCACGCGGCACCGAATTTCCGGAGCAACTGCGCATTCCATTCGTCCCCCGCTCGAGCGCCGGTGCGATCGAGCGTGAAGCGGTGGAAGATGACGTTTAGCGTCACCGCCGCACGCAGGTTCACCGAGGCGCGCGCGTAACCGTCCCGCAGCCCGGCGGCCGGCGTGGTGGTGAAGACATCGGCCCAGCCGTTGAACGCGTGCAGCGTGGCGATCGGCGTGCGGAAGGCCGCGGAACGGTCGGCTCCCAGTCGCTCCTGCCCGAGGGCGAGGCTGCCCGCCGGTACGCCCATCCCGAGTTCGAGCGAGTGATAGCCGGCTGAGTAGGAGAGCGGGCTGGAACCGTGGTCGGTCTGCCGCGCGAACTCCACGCGATGGATCAAGCGGAAATCCCCGGCAATGGCCGCCGAGCCGCTGAAGCTCGCGCCGTAGGTGGCGCAGGAGTTGGCGCGGGAGCCGGGCAGGTCGAGGAGATAGCCGTAGCCCGCGAGGGTGCCACCCGGCAGTCCGGCGTAGGCGGCGTTGAAGATATGGGAGGACGACGCCCAGTTTCCCTGGGGATGACGGTCGCCGACCGTGCGGTGGATTCGGTTGAGATAGGCGTAAGTGAGCGTGGTCTTCGCGAGGCTGCGGTCCTGCGCGGAGATGGCGTCGAACGTCTGCAGGTTCTGCCGCCAGGCTCCCTCGCCGACGAAGCGGGCGTTATCGAGCACGAGCCGTTGCCGTCCGAGGGAAACGATCGTTTCGCCGCGCTGATAGGAAAGGAAGGCCTGGTTCAGCTCTGTCGTTTCCGGATCGCCCACGGAAGCCCGGCCGGCCCCGCCCGCATTGAGGCCCGCCTGGCTGTAGGCGTCGGGGTCGGCCGCGGTGATGTTTTCCAGTTCCGCCAGCGCCCGCCAGCCGCGGAGGGAGGCCGTCGTGTAGCCGAGGCGCGTGCGCAACGTGAGGGCGTTGGCGTCACGCAGGCCGGTCTGGGTCACTCCTTCGTAACGCAGGCGGGCGTTGATCGAGAATTTGCCCGACGCCAACGCGTCCTCGAGCGACGCCGGTTCGGCGGCGAGGACCGTGACCGTGAAAAGGGCGGCGGGAAACAGGCGGACAGCGCGCATCGGATGGAAAACCCAGCGGGGGAGGGCAGCGATTATCCGCACGGCCGGCGAGACATCTCAGGGCCTCCTGATGACCAGCTTCATGCCGCGATTACGCACTCCATGGCTTCGCACGCCGCCGGGGTTCGCCCCGCAAGGGACCATCTGCCGGCTGCGTGGCTGTAGTCCACCGGCCGGGGTTTCAGCGCTCGCCAGCGAGCAAGGTCGGCCGCCGAGCGCACCGCGGTGAGGGGTGCCTGCGGGTAGGCGTGTTCCCCGGTTTCCGGCAGAAGCGCTACGCCGGAGAACCACCGCCGGTGACGCCAGAGAAACGCCCGGACCGCTTCCCATTCGTCGGGCCGCACTGTGCACGTGTGTGAGACGTTGTGGTGAAGGCCTGCCGAGCGCGCAGCGGGGCTGGTACCGGGGACAATCCAGTTCCGTCGGACGAATAGCACGAGCCGCAGGAAGTCCAAGGCGGAGAGGTCGTCTCGTATGATCGCGTCCGGCGGCGCCTCGTCGGGAAAGGTGATCACGTCATCCGATTCCGGCCGGAGGAGCGACGGTGCGGTCATGGCCGGATTGGCCGCGCGGAAACACGCGTAGGCCGGCCCTCGACGGTCCACTACGATCCGGCGAAAGAACCGTCGCGCATGGTAGGGATGGATGCCCGGTGCGGTGCCGAGCAGCAGAGAGGCTGAGCCCTCCGGCTTGCAGGTGGTGATTCGCTGCGCGGGTTGGATCCCGATCAGGCGCGCGATGAGGAGGTTGGTGGCACGGCACACGTGGGCGCCGCGTCGCAGCAGCCGCGGGGAAAGCAGCAGCTTCGGGTGGTCCAGAAAGCCGCAGATCGAAACGCCAAGCAGCCCATCGTGCTCGTTCAGCACCCGGGAAACCGGGCCGAGATACGGAAGGCGGGTGAAGGCCGCCTGGAGCGTTCCAATCACCGTCGCCGCCACGCACGCCTGGAGAAAGTCGCCCGCGGTTCGGACCGCCGCGCCGTTCATCGTGGTGAGGTTGCAGAGTTGGAAGCCGGAGAGCCTTCCGCGCCCGGCGAGTTGACCCAGCCGGTCGCGCTCCGCGGGCGACAGCCGCCAGTCGACGACCGGCACGAAGCTGATCTCGCCGCAGGGATTGCAACCGGCGTCGGGATGGTCGCACAGAAAGATGCCCGGCTCGCCGAACTCCCGCGACGCGTGGATTGCGCGGCGGAACTCATCCTCGGCGGATACGTCACGCGGAACCACGACGGAGAGATTCGAGGCGGCGCGCTGCGGATGGAGTTTCATCCAGTGCCCGGACTTCGCCCGCATCATTTCCTCATCATCGGCCGAAAACAGGCAGATCGTCGCAGCACGCCGGTCCCCGGGAGCGCGGGCGGCCGACGCGACGAACATAGCGATGTCGTAGACCTCGATCGGCCGAAGCCGGCGGCCAGCGGCATCCCGCAGGATTCGCTCCACGCGGGAGAGCGCGCACCGAAGCTCGCGCCGGCCGGCGGTCCGGCCGCTGGAGAAAACAACGCGCTGGCCGGCGAAGGCGTTGGCGAGGAGCGCGTGCAGCGCATTGCCCCAGCCGCGGGGGGTATCGACGATCCGATGGCGATGGGTCGCTCCGTGCGCGCGGGTGGGAAGCGCGGGCAGCCGCTCCACGTGGTGGCGTTGCACGGAGAATCCGACCCCGCAGCCGCAGAGCAGAAGGAATAGAAAGCCGCGGAAAAACTCGACGCGATCGACGTTCGCGAAGGCGCAGTTGAAGAGGTGTGCGTGATTGCGGAGGAGTGTTCGTCCCCCGTG
>CAXRGI010000178.1:0-11427 GCA_964229935.1 Opitutales bacterium | reverse complement strand
ACGGCCCGGGGATGACCCGGGCCGTGGGGAAAACGCGCGTTAACCAAACCGCTCAGCGGAAGCGGTAGTCGACCCGCAGCGTGTAGGCGCGGCCGCGGGGATCGGCCACGCGGGGCTCCCAGCTGCTGCCGGCGCCCGTGTTGGTGTCGTACACGGCGGAGAACGGCGGATCGGTGTTGAACAGATTCTTGATGCCGGCGGTGACCGTGGTGTTGCGCACACCACGGTAGGCGAACGAAAGCCCGTAGAGGCTGTAGGGCTTCACCTTGGGCTGCCAGTTGGCGGGCTTCACGGTGCCGTTGGCGACCCCCGGCAGCACGGCGTCGACATAGCCGCCGCGGTACAGGTTGTTCACCTGCACGCTCCAATTCCCCTGACGGTAGGAAACGAAGGCGGTGTGCTTCCACTTGATGCCGATCTCACTCGAACGGGTGAAGACCCCGACCTCGTTCGCGCTCCACGGCGCAGATGCCAGGAGCTTTGATTGCTTGCCGAGCAGGTAGGAAAGGTCGAAGCCGGCGCTGACCTTGCCCTTGCCCAGCTCCGTGTCGCCCCGGAGGCCGAAGTCGATGCCCTTGGTCGAGGTCTTGCCGGCATTCACCCAGCGCGAATCGACCCGGGAGATGGTACCGTCGGGGCGGCGGGTGAATCGGTCCTGGAACAGGGCGTAATTCTGCAGGAGCACGGTCGTGCCGAAGCTCTGGATGGTGCCGGTGCGGTCGACCTCCCACCAGTCGATGTTGCCGCTGACGTTCTTGAGGGGCTGCAGCACGATACCGGCGGAGTACATACTGGCCTCCTCGGGCTGCAGGTCGCTCTTGCCGCCAAAGAGGGTCGTGACCGTGTTGGCGGGGATCTGCTGTCCGGTGGCGGGATCGATCAAACCGGTGGCGGCAAGCGGGCTTTCCGTCACGGGGTCGAACATCTGCTTGAAAGTCGGCACGCGGAAACCGGTGCTGTACGAGCTGCGGACGAGGAATTTGTCGGAAGGCGCGTAACGCAGGGTGACCTTGGGGTTCTTCGAGGAGCCGAACCCGGTGTACTGGTCGATGCGGCCCGCCAGGTTGAGGTCCAGGCCGCGCAGGACGGGGATCTGCAGCTCGGCGTAGGCGGCCTTGATCACGCGCTTCAGGGTGCCGGCCGTGGCGAGCGAGTTGTCGAACGGTGCGTTGAAGATCAGCGCATCGGCCGAGTTCAGGTTCGTGCGGGTGTCGCCCGAGAAGAAGAAGCTCTCCTCGCGCCAGTCGACGCCGACGGCGCCCTGGATCGTGCCGGCGAACAGCTTCGTGACCGGACCGGACGCGGAGAAGTCGGCCTGGTCGGTGCGGTAGGTGCCGCCATAGAGGCGCACGCCGTTGGCGCGGACCTTGTCGATGGCGGCCATCGCCTCGGGGCTCTGCGTGTAGGAGAACACGTCGACGACGCCGGTGTTGATCAGGTTGACGAACGGAACCGTGTAAACGTACCCGCTGGTCAGGAGCGAGTTGCCGCGGCTCTGGGCGCGGGAGGCGCCGGCGCGGTAGTCCCATTGGGACAGGATGCCGAGCGGTCCCTCGAGGCCGACCATACCGCGGTAGGTGTCGGTCGTGGTCGTGAAGCCGCGGTTGCCAAGCGGCAGCGAGCGCCAGCGGAAGGCGATCGGCGCCCCGCGGTTGGCGGCAAGCGCCGGGAAGTAGCCAGCGAGCGTGTTGAACACCTTGTTGTAGCTCGCGCCCGTGCTGGGGTAGGCCATGTTAAAGAGCGGATTCGGCACGACGGTGCGGCCGTCCATCGCGGTGGTGTTGGCGGCGGTGCCGCTCGACCACTGGTTGGGGGAGAAACTCTTGGTCGACTCGCTGCGGCCGAACACGCCCTCGACGAAAAGGCGGTGGCGATCGGCGATCTTGAACGTGGCGCGCGAGACGACGTTGAGGTTCTTCACCGGTTGCTGCAGCACGGCCGCGCGGCCGGTGTCCCAGGCCGAACCATACTTGGAGGCCGGCGACGCCCAAAGCACCTCGTCGTACGGTCCCATACCGTCGAGGCCCGCGTAGCCGGGACCGTTGGGGAGATCGACGTAGTTGATGCCGTTGACGCGCAGCGCGGGATTCTGCGGGTCGGCGGGGCCGGTGCTGCGGCCGGCGTTGTCGATGTTGTCGCGACTCAGCGCGGTGTAGAGCGTCGTGATCGCGAAGGCCATCGCGATCTGCGTGCCGCGGGTATCGGGCGAGAGGCCGCGGTTGACCTGGAAGGTGTTCACGAAATCACGCTGGTCGCCGCGCAACGCGGTCGATTCGGAGAGCGACACCGTGGTCATCAGGTTGAAGCCGTCGCGGTTGACGTCGCCCCAGCCGCCGACGAGCGAGTAACGGAAGATGTTGGCGCCGCCGTCCTCGGTCACGTCCGCCGCGGCGCTGGCCGCGAGGCCCTGATAGTTGGTCTTGATGATGAAGTTGATCACACCGCCGACTGCGTCGGTGCCGTAGATCGCGGAGGCCCCGTCCTTCAGGACCTCGACGCGCTCGATGGCGGAGAACGGGATCTGATTGAGGTCGACGACGCCGCCACTGAGACCGTGGGAGGATACGCGGCGACCGTTGAGGAGAATGAGCGTGGCGCCCGCGCCCTGCATGCGGAGGTTGGCGGAGGTGGCGCCATTGTTGCCGCGCTGCTGGCCGGCGACGACGTCGGCGTTGGACGCGAGGTTGTCGAGGCCGTTGCTGTTGATATTGAGCTCCATCATCATCTGCTCGACGGAGGTGATGCCGCGGAACTCCATCTCCTCGGGCTTGAGGGTGACGACCGGGAGGGCGCCCTCGCCCTCGACGCGCTTGATGAGCGAGCCGGTGACGACGAACTTCTCGAGCTTGAGCGACTCCTCGGGAGCCGGGGGCTTGGGCGCCGGGGCGGTCTGCGCGGAGGCGGGCGGGACGAGGCAAGCGACGGCGAGGGCCACGGGGCCGGCCGCGCGGATCCACAGGGAACGTAGGTTCATAGGTTTGGCGGGGCGCCCCACGGCCCGGCCGCGGCCGCCCCGGCGAGAGCCGATTTCATGGCCCGTTGTCCCGCAAGCCCAATGAAAGGCGCAGCCCCGCCCCGGGGCCGGCTTTCTCCTCGCGCCGCCGGCCGGCGTCGGCCACCTGTTCGCCACCATGAAACTCCGCGTCCTCCTCCCTCCCCTGCTCCTCGCGCTGACCGCGGCGCCGGTCCGCGCCGACGAGGGCATGTGGCTCTTCTCCGCGCCGCCCCGCGCACAGGTGAAGGCCAAGTACGGCTTCGAGCTTACCGACGCGTGGCTCGAGCACCTGATGAAGTCCTCCGTGCGCTTCAACAGTGGCGGCTCGGGGTCGTTCGTTTCGGCCGACGGGCTGGTGATCACGAACCACCACGTCGCCTCGGACGACATCCAGAAGCTGAGTGACGAGCGGAACAACTACCTGCGCGACGGCTTTCTCGCGCGGACACCCGCCGAGGAGCGCAAGGCGGTGGACCTCGAGCTGAACGTGCTACAGTCGATCGAGGACGTGACGACGCGCGTGAACGCCGGCGTGCCGGCGGGGCTCGCCGGGGGCGAGGCGGCGGCGGCGCGCCGCAAGGTGATCGCGGAGATCGAGAAGGAATCCCTCGCGAAGACCGGCCTGCGCAGCGACGTCGTGACGCTGTACCAGGGCGGAGCCTACCATCTCTATCGATTCAAGAAGTACACCGACGTGCGCCTCGTATGGGCGCCGGAGCAGCAGGCGGCGTTCTTCGGGGGCGACCCGGACAACTTCGAGTTTCCCCGCTTCAACCTCGATGCGGCGGTGTACCGCGCGTACGAGGACGGCAAGCCGGCGCGCATCACGAATTTCCTCAAATGGTCGGCCGCCGGCACCAAGGAGGGCGATCTCACGTTCGTCTCCGGCCACCCGGGCAGCACGAACCGGCAATTCACGCTGGCGGAGCTCGGCTTCCTGCGCGACGTGCAATACCCGTACGTCGTGCCGCGACTGAAGCGCCTGGAGGTACTGCTGCTCTCGTGGGGCGCCCGGGCGGAGGAGAACGCCCGCCGCGCGAAGGACGACCTCTTCGGCATCCAGAACTCGCGCAAGGTCTACGACGGCCGGCAGGCCGGGCTGTTCTCGCCGGCGATCATGGAGCCGAAGGCCGCGGCCGAGGCGACCTTCCGTCGCCAGGTGGCGTCCCGGCCGGAGGGCCGCGACGTGGAGGCCGCTTACGGCCGGATTGCGGAGGCGGTGGCCACGCAGCGCCGGATCTACGCCCGTTACCGTCAGCTCGAGGGCGGGCACGCCTTCGCCAGCGACTCGTTCGGCCTCGCCCGCAGCCTGCTCCGCGCCGGCGACGAGTTGCCCAAGCCGAACGGCGAACGCCTGCGGGAATTCGGGGACGCCCGCCGCGAGTCATTTGAGCTCCAGCTGTTCTCGGCCAAGCCGATCCACACCGACCTCGAGACGGTGATGCTCACCGAGGCCCTGACGATCCTCGCGGAGCTCACCGGCTTCAATGATCCCCTCGTGCAGAAGGTTCTCGCCGGCCAGTCCCCCGCCAACCGCGCCGCCGCATTGATCAATAGCACCCAGGTGCGGGAGGTCGCGTTCCGCAAACGCCTTCACTCCGGCGGCGCGACCGCGGTGAAGGCGGCGAACGACCCGCTCATCGAGCTTGCGCGACTCGTCGATGCCGAGGCGCGCGAACTCCGGAAGCAGTGGGAAGCCGCCGAAGAGACCAAGCAGCAGGCGCACGCTGTGATCGGACGGGCGCGCTTCGCGCTCGAGGGGCCGGACCGCGCGCCCGACGCCACCTTCACCCTGCGTCTCAGCTACGGACCCGTCCGTGGCTACGAGGAGGGAGGCCGCCGCATCCCGGCCTACACCACCATCGCCGGCCTCTACGCACGCAATGCCGAGCACCGCGACCGCGAGCCGTTCAACCTGCCCGCGCGTTGGCTCGAACGGAAAGGATCCCTGGACGCCGCCACGCCCTTCAACTTCGTCCACACTCCCGACATCATCGGCGGCAACAGCGGCAGCCCCGTGGTCAACCGGGCCGGCGAGTTCGTCGGCATCATCTTCGACGGCAACATCCACAGCCTCGTCGGCGACTTCGCCTACGAGGACACCCAGGCGCGGGCCATCAGTGTCGACTGCCGCGCGATCATCGAGGCGCTGCGGAAGGTCTATGGCGCGGACACCCTCGCGGGCGAGCTCCTCGCGGGCCGCCGGGCGAACTGATGCCGGACCATGCGCCGCTTATTCCTACTTCCGCTTGTTCTCATCGCCGCCCCGCTCGGCGCGCAGGAGTTCGATCTCGTCATCCGCAACGCCCGGCTGGTTGACGGCACGGGCGCGCCCGCGACCACGGGCGACCTCGCCATCCGCGGCGACCGCGTCGCGGCCGTCGGACGAGTGACCGGCCGCGGCCGGCTGGAAATCGACGCCGCCGGCCGGGTCGCCGCCCCGGGCTTCATCGACGTACACACCCACTCCGAGGACATCCCGCAGCTGCCGCTCGCGGAGAATTTCCTCCGCATGGGGGTGACCACGATTGTGACCGGAAACTGCGGCACCTCGCGCGTCGACGTGGCGGACTTCTTCGAGACGATCCGCCGCACCGGCACGGGCGTGAACGTCGCCACCCTCGTCGGCCAGGGCAGCGTGCGCGGGCAGGTGATGGGCGGCAGCTTCATGCGCCCGCCCACCCCGGCCGAGGTTGATCGCATGCGGGAGCTTGTCGCCCGTGCGATGCAGGATGGCGCGGTCGGGATGAGCACGGGACTGATCTATCTGCCGGGCACCTACACGAAGACCGAGGAATTGATCGAGCTGGCCAAGGTCGCCGCCGCCCACGGCGGCATCTACGCGAGCCACATGCGCGCCGAGACGCTCAAAATCTTCGATGCCATCGACGAGTTGGTGCGCATCGCCCGCGAGGCGAAGATCCGCGCCCAGGTCTCGCACCTCAAGTTGTCGGGGCCTTCCGCTTGGGGCCGCACCGACGAAGTTGTCTCCCGCCTCGCCGCCGCGCGCCGCGAGGGTCTTGAGATTCACCACGACCAATACCTCTACACCGCCTCCTCGACCAGTATCTCAACCCTCGTTCCCACCGAGGCCCGCGAGGGCACGGCGGAGGACTTCCGCGCGCGCATCGCCGACCCGCGGCGTAAGGCCGCGATCGTCGACGAGATGAAGCGGACGGTGGCCGCCGGCAAACGCGGCGACTACGGTTACGCGGTCATCGCCAGCTACCGCCGCAACCCCGCGCTCAACGGCAAATCCATCCGCGAGGCGGCGCGCATCACCCGCGGCGACATCTCCCTCGACGCGCAGATCGAGACGATCCTTGAGATCACCGCCAACGGCGGCGCCCAGGGCGTCTTCCACGGCATGAGCGAGGACGACCTGCGGAAGTTCCTCGTGCTCCCGGAAACGATGATCGCCTCCGATGCCGGTCCGCGCCGCTTCGGCGACGCGGTGCCCCACCCCCGCGGCTACGGCAACAACGCCCGTCTGCTCGGCCGCTACGTGCGCGAGCTCGGTCTCCTCAGCCTCGAGGAGGGTGTGCGAAAGATGACCTCGTTGCCTGCGCAGACTTTCCGCCTCCGCAATCGCGGCGAGCTGAAGCCCGGTTTCGTGGCCGACGTCGTGGTGTTCGACCCCGCCAAGGTTGAGGACCCATCCAAGTTCGACGATCCGCACCATTACGCGAAGGGCTTCTCCGATGTGATCGTCAACGGCGTGCCGGTCATTCGGGACGGCGCCATCACCCCCGCGCGACCGGGCCGTCCCGTGCGTCTGCAGGACGAATAGCTGTCTTCGCTACCGCAGCCCCGGCCGTACCGGCTCCGACGCGGCGGCGTCGATCACGACCTCGGCGTCGGGGTGTCCCTGCACCAGCGTGCTCGGATGCTCGATGCCGACGGGGCCCGCCACCGTCACGCGGAAGATCGTGCGGTGGCGCTCGCCGCCCGCGCAGTACAGCCGGATCCGGCGCGCCGCGAGGATGTCGCGCATGCCGAGCGTCACCGCCATCGGCGGGATCGCCGCCGAGCAACCGCCCGCCGAACCAATGCTTTGCACCAGGATGGAGTCGTCTCCCAACGTCAGCACCCGGGTGCGCGACTCTCTCAGTTCCGCGACCGAGACCCGACCCCAGCGGGAAAGCGGCGGCTCGTTGAAAGCGATGTGACCGTGGTAGCCGATGCCCCCGAAACAGCAGTCGATTCCGCCCACCGCCCGGATCCGCTCGCTCGCCTCGTCGATCCGGAACGGGTGCGGAACCACCAAACGGTCCGCCGCGGGACGCAGCCGTCGGTCGAGGCGGCCGATCAATTCCCGGCGCAGAAACCCGGCGAAGCTCAGCGGATGGTCCTCCGGCACCGGTCGTCCTTCCCAATCGAGAAACTCGTCCATCGCGAACAGGTGCACCTGCCGCCAGCTGAGCCCCTCGCGGTTGGAGACCTCCACCACGCGACGGTAATGCGCCACCGGACCCACCGGGAGAATCAGCCGCACCGGACGCCCCTTCCGCGACCCGGCGCGCACCTCCTCGAGGATCGCGTCGGCCATGTCGTCGAGCACCGCGGGGATCGACGGCAGGGTGCGGAACGGAACCCGCGCCTTCCGCCGGAGCGCCGGCAACGGCAGCGCGATGAGGCGCAGGATCTCGTCGCTGGTCATCACTCCCTCGGGAACGCGGCGGACGGCGCGAGGCATCGGGGCGAGTTGGCGATGGCGATCGGCCTACCAGGCGCGGCAGCGTTTGAAGGAGGCGTGGATGCGGAAGGCCTCCGCCGCGGCCACGCCGGCCTGCGCGCCGCGCATCCCCGACTGCGCCCGCATGAGCGGCAGCAAGGGCGAGAATTCGCTGTCTCCCGCGCGCGAAAGCTGGCTGCGGTGGCACGCCAACATCCGTTCCTTGACCGGCAACCACGCGCTGACGTCGACGTAGAAACCCGGTTCAAAGCCGTGCATCTCGATGGTGTCCATGTGCCAGATCGCCGCCGGCGCGGGGAGCACCGGCCAGCGCGTGACACGGCCGCGCGACGCCGAGAACCAGGTCGCCACGTCGACCAGCGCCGCCACCGCGCGATGGTCGGGGTGGTAATCGTTGGGCGCGTGGGCCAGCACCAGCGAGGGTCGGAAGCGGCGGAAGATGTCGGCGAGAAACACCCGCGGCGCGTCGGCATCCATCAATTCGCCGTCGCCCCAGCGGCCCGTGAACAGCTCCGCGCCGAGCACCGCCGCCGCGGCCCGCATCTCGCGCCGGCGCACCGCGCCGAGGTTGCGGATGGGTTTCGCCGGCTGGCCCTTCTCGCCGCGGCACAGCACGCAGATCGCGATGGCCGCACCCTCCGTCCGCGCCCGCGCGAGGGTGCCCGCGCAGAGCAACTCGGCGTCGTCGGGATGCGCCACGACCGCCATCACGCGCTCACCCGAGAAATCCAGTTTCACCGCGGCCCCCTTTTCAGCGCACCACCAGCGACACGTGGCGGGTCTCCAGATAGGCGTCCATGCCCTCCGTCCCGAGCTCACGGCCCCAGCCACTCTGCTTCGAGCCGCCGAACGGCGCGTTGCTCGTCGTCGGCACGGGATCGTTGATGCCGATCATGCCCGCCTCGAGCGCGTCCATCAGCCGGAACGCGCGGTCGAGATCGCGGGTGAACACGTAGGCCGCGAGGCCGTAGCGGGTGTCGTTGGCGCGCGCGATCACCTCGGCCTCCGTGTCGAAGACGTTCACGTAAGCCACCGGCGCGAAGGTTTCGTCGCGCATCCCGAGCGCATCCGCCGGCACACCGGTCAGGATGGTCGGCTCGATGAACGCCGGCCCGAGGTCCGCGCGACGGCGGCCGCCGTGCACCAGCCGCGCCCCGCGCGCCTGCGCGTCCGCGACGTGTGCGAGCGCGTCATCGGCCGCGGCGGGATTGATCAACGGGCCGACGTCGATGCCCGGCTCGACACCCGGACCGACCCGCAGCGCCGCGACCCGCGCGGTGAACGCGGCGAGAAACGCGTCCCAGATCCCGCGCTGCACATAGAGGCGGTTGGCCGCGATGCACGACTGCCCGCCGTTGCGGTACTTGGCGATCATCGCGCCCTCCACCGCGACGTTCAGGTCGGCGTCGTCAAAAACGATCAGCGGCGAGTGCCCGCCCAGCTCGAGCGAGAGCGGTTTCACGCCTTCGGCGGCGGCGGCCACGAGCGAACGGCCGACCTCGGTGGAGCCCGTGAAGGAGATCTTGCGGCAGATCGGGTTGGCGAGGACTTCGCCGGCGATCTCGGCGGCCGCGCCGGCCACGAGTTGGAACACACCCTTGGGCACGCCCGCGGCGTGGACGCACTCCGCGAACAGCACCGCGCACAGCGGGGTGGCGCTGGCGGGCTTGAGGATCGAGGGGCACCCGGCGGCGAGAGCGGGCGCGACCTTGCGCACGCCGAGCACGATCGGGAAATTCCACGGGCTGATCGCCGCGCTCACGCCGATCGGGACCTTGGTCACGAGGTGGCGCTTGCCGTCGGCCTGCGGCGGAATGATGCGGCCATAGCCGCGCCGGGCCTCCTCCGCAAACCAGCGCAGGTGGTCGATGGTCATCGCCACCTCGCCGGCGGCCTGCGCGAGGGGTTTGCCGTTCTCCAGCGTGATGGTCCGCGCGAACTCGTCCTTGCGCCGCTCCACCTCGGCCGCGATCCGCAGCAAAATGTCGCCGCGGGCGCGCCCAGTATGGGCCCGCCACGCCGGAAACGCGGCGTGCGCGTCGGCGAGGGCCTGCGCGACCTCCGCGCGACCGCAGGTGGACATCCGGGCGAACGTCTCGCCGGTGGCGGGGTTGCGCACCTGCAGATCGCGACCGGTGGTGACGAAGGCGCCGTTGAGGTAGAGGGGATGGACTTTCATGGCGACGGGCGAGGATCGCCGGCACGGCTCACGGGGCGAGCAGGTATTTCGCGCCCATCACGAGGAAGAATGCGGCGGCGACGACCTTCAGCGCGGCTTGCGGCACCCGCCGCAGCAGGCTTGCGCCCAACGCGATCCCGCCAAGCACCGGCAGCGCCGCGACCGCGCAGATGGTCACCAGGTCAGCGGGCACCAGCCCGGTTCCGCCCATCAGGGCGACGCGAGCCACCGCGCTCGCGCCGAAGATGACCTGCAGCGCCGCGACGGTTTCCTCCTTGGACCAAGGCTGAGAGTAAACGTACGCGATCACGGGCGGCCCCCCGGCGTTGAAGGCTCCGCCGAGGGCCCCGCTCACCAGGCCCACCGGCCAGCCCGACCACTCCGGGAAACGCGGCCGCCACCAGCGCGCCAGCAGCAGTTCGGAGATCGCGAAGGCGATCATCCATGCGCCGAGCACCGCGAGCAGCCAGCGGGCGTCCCAGCGGACGAGCGCCCACACGCCGAGCGGCACGCCGAGGAAAGAGGCCGCCGCCAGCGGAGCGGCGCGGCGCCAGACCAGATGCCGTCGCGTTGAAAGGAACGTCGCGAGACACACGAGCAGGTTAAGCACGGCGACCAAGGCCACCGCATCCTTGAAATCCATGAATAGCGGTAGCAGCGCCATCGCGACGAGCCCGAAACCGAAGCCGGTCAGGCCTTGGGCGAATGCGGCGACCGTCACGATCGCGACGAGCAGCGGGAGAGACATGGCGGTTTAGGCCGCGCCGCGTGACGCAGCCGGCACCGCGATTCGGCGATCGGGAAAAAACATCCCACCACCCTAACCCGCGCCGGGAAAAGCCGGTCAACGGGATTCCCGGCGCGGCTGCACCGCGCCGGGAGGGATGAGGGAAAGTGAGAGTGAATTAGGGAAATCGTCATCGAACTCAAAATTTTGACCGCGCATCAATCAGGCTTCTCCCGATTCTTGCGCCTCTTGTGCCTCTTCGCGGCCATTCACCGGTTGGCCGCAAAAAAGCGCAAAACGCGCAGGCTGAGATTGGAACTTCAAGTCAGCGCAACTGCCTCCGGAAAGTCGCTTCCGCGCTTTCCGAGTGTTCCGTGGGCAAACCCACTGTTTCGTGCTCTTCGTGGATTCCGCGCCTGCCCGCCGTAGCCTTGGCGAAGGCGGGGTCCCCCACCTCCGTGCCTCTGTGTCTCCGTGGTGAAACGGCCCGGTGCTGCCGTCGAAAAGGCGCGAGACCTTGACGCCCGGTCCGCCGGAAACGTCTACTCGCCACCGGCCACCCCGCCGCGCCCGCCCTCCGGCATCCACCTTCCCGAACCCCTTCACCCCATGAGAACCGCACCCTGCGTAGGTCTGTCCGTCGTTGTATTCCTGTCGCTGGCGGCCGCCGCATCCGCGGCCGACATCGCGAAGTACCGCAAGCTCCAGCTCAGCGACCAGTTCCTCGCCGAGGGTGCGACGTTCGGCGACTTCAACCGCGATGGAGTGACCGACGTCGTCGCGGGCCCGTACTGGTACGAGGGACCGGACTTCAAGCAGCGCCACGAGTT
>CAXRGI010000177.1:0-18341 GCA_964229935.1 Opitutales bacterium | reverse complement strand
GGCGCCTGGGTTGCTCAGTTCGCCGATGATCCCGTAGATCGCGATCAGCATCAGGACGAACATCACCTCGGGTCGCCAGAGGGACTGCAGTACGCGTTCGCGGGCCAGCCGGGGAATTTCGACGATCCGCACCGATGCGGTACGCAGCATGACCCCACCGGCTTCGCGTCCTTCCAGTTGGGCGAGCAGGGAGGGCAGGTCGGGCGCGATGAGATCGATCACCTTTAGGCCCAGTGCCTTTCCGCCGTCACGCTCGCGCTGTCGCGCACCGCGGCCGCGGCCCACTCCACGTTGCGCCCGCGCTTGGCGGCGATCGCCTCGACGTAGCTCACGGTGAAGTTCTCCAACTTCTTCGTCATGATGCTGTCCGGCTTCCCCTCGCCGGAGCCGCCCAGTTCGACCGGGTGGGCGGCGCCGATGCTGGTGTGGGGCGCCATGGCGGCCACGTCCGCCGCGAGCGCGATGATGCAGCCCGCGCTGGTCGCGTGCGCTCCGGTCGGCGCCACGTACGCCACGACGGGCACGCCCGAGCCGTAGAACGACTGCACGATCGCCTTGGTGGAATCCAGCAGGCCGCCCGGCGTGTCGATCCGCACTACCAGGCAGCGGGCTCCTCCCTCCGTCGCGTGTCGCACGGCCCGCTCGACGTAGCTGGCTGTCGCGGGCCCGATCGCCCCTTCGATATGGATCAGGTGCACCTCTCCCGGCCCGGAGGGGGAATCCGCTTCCGGAGCGGCGGTACCGGCCGCTCCCGCTGCGGCAAGCAGAAGCGCCACACTGCGCGCCACGCTCGCGTTCGAGAAAAACGCTTTCACCCCGCAATCTCGCACTTCCGGCGCCGGGCGCCATCGGTCGGTCTGCCGGCGGGGCGGACTTGACCCGGCTTGAAGTTAAAAGGTGACGCGTGCTCCGACGTTCGCAGGCTCCAGCCATGCGCCGTTCATTTCCGCTCCGGCTCGCGACCCTTTTCATCGCCACGGCAGTTGTCGCCGCTTCCGCGGTCAAACGTCCCGACATCGTGGTATTCCTGACCGACGATCACGGCATCCTGGACTCTTCCGCCTACGGCTCCCGTGAAGTGAGGACCCCCAACATGGAGCGCCTGGCGGCCGCCGGGCTCACCTTTGATCGCGCTTTCGTGGCGTCACCCAGTTGCGCGCCCAGTCGCGCCGCGCTGCTGACCGGCCTCATGCCGGCGCGAAACGGTGCGGAGGCTAACCACTCGAAGCCTCGCCCCGAGATCCGGAAACTGCCCGCCTACCTGAAGGAACTGGGCTACGAGGTCGTCTCCTTCGGCAAGGTGTCGCACTACCAGCACACCGGAGACTACGGCTTCGATCACTTTGCGCATGACAAGTTTCACGAGCATGTCGCCGTGCCGGCCGCCCTCGCTTGGCTGAGGGCCCGCCGTGACCCGCGCCCCCTTTGTCTGTTCGTGGGATCGAATTGGCCGCATGTTCCCTGGCCCGCGTCCGGAGAAGGCTACACCCCGGAGACCGTCACGGTGCCGGCCAATCACGTGGACACTCCGCGCACGCGCGAGGCGCGCGCGCATTACTACGCTGCGGTCGGCCGGATGGACCGTGAACTCGGCGAGGTCTACGACGCGGCCCGCGAGGTGCTCGGCGCCGGCACTTTTTTTCTCACGAGCTCGGACCACGGGGCGCAGTGGCCTTTCGGCAAGTGGACGCTCTACGACGGAGGCATCCGCACCCCGCTGATCGCCGTGTGGCCGGGTCGTACGCCCGCGGGGCGGCGCACCGACGCAATGGTGAGTTGGATCGACTTGCTGCCGACGCTCGTCGAAGTGGCCGGAGGTCGTCCACCCGAGGGCATCGACGGACGCTCTTTCGCGCCGGTGCTCCGGGGTGAGAGCGGCGCCCATCGTGACCGGATCTTCACGACCCACAGCGCCGACGGGCGCTTCAACATCTACCCCATCCGCAGCGTGCGGACCGCGGATTGGAAATACATCCGCAACCTGAGGCCGGATTTCTACTTCTCGACCCACGTGGACCTCGGGCAGGCACGCGATGGTCCGGGGTATTTCGGCAGTTGGCAGGACGCGGCCCGCGGGAGTCCGGTCGCGGCCGCCGTGGTGAGTCGCTACCACGAGCGCCCGGCAGAGGAGCTATACGACCTGCGTTCAGACCCGCTGGAGATGCGGAATCTCGCGCCCGAACCGGCGCAGGCCGCGCGCCTGGCCGAACTCCGCGGCGAGGTCACCGCGTGGATGAAGGCGAACGGCGACGAGGGTCGGGTGTTTGGCGAACCGCGCCTCCGGTCTGACCCGCGTCGGGCGGACCCGCCGCCAAAGGCCGCGAAAAAGAAGCAGTGAACCTTTCTTCCGCCCCATGAAAAAGATCCCCTGTCTCGCGGTTTTCGCGTTCGCCGTGCTGGGCGCCGTGCGCGCCGCCGATCCGCGCCCCAATGTGATTGTCATCCTGAGCGACGACGTGGGCTACTCCGATCTCGGCTGCTTCGGCGGTGAGATCGCGACGCCTCATCTCGACTCGCTGGCTCAGGGCGGCCTGCGGTTCACGCAATTCTACAACACCGCCCGCTGTTGCCCCACGCGCGCCTCGCTCCTCACCGGGCTCTATCCGCACCAGGCCGGGGTGGGGTACATGACCGACCGTGCGCCCTACAGCGCGACCGCGATGATCAACGAGTGGTACGCCGGCGACCTGCGTGCCGATACCGTCACGATCGCGGAGGTGCTGCGCGGGGCGGGGTACCGCAACTATGCGGTGGGGAAGTGGCATGTGACGAAGGACATCGAGGAGGATGCTTCGCGGCACAACTGGCCGCTCCAGCGCGGGTTTGACCGCTATTATGGCATCCTGCGCGGCGCCTCGAGTTTCTTCAATCCGCCGGAGATCACCCGCGACAACCAGCGGGTTCGCTTCGACGCCGATCCGGAGTATCCCGCGAACGACTTTTATCTCACCGACGCGTTCAGTGACCACGCGGTCCGCTTCGTCAACGACCACGCGCGCACCACGCCCGGTCGCCCGTTTTTCCTGTATCTAGCCTACACCGCCCCGCACTGGCCGATGCATGCCCGGCCGGCCGACATCGCCAAGTACGCCGGCAAGTACGATGGCGGTTACGAGCCCATCGCGCGCGCGCGCCTCGAGCGGATGCGGAAACTCGGCCTGATCGACCCGCGCTGGGAGATCCCGCCGCTGGTCGGAGACTGGAGCAAAGTGGAGCGCAAGGAGTGGGAGGCGCGCTGCATGGAGGTTTACGCCGCAATGATGGATAACATGGACCAGGGCATCGGGCGTCTCATCGCCGCCCTCCGGGCGAACGGTCAGTTCGAGAACACGTTGATCGTCTACCTGCAGGACAACGGCGCGTGCGCGGAGCCCTACGGTCGGGGAGGCGGAGCGGGCAAGGCCAAGGCCAGAGACCCGCTACCGATGCCGGGACCGGCGGAGAGCAACGTCGGCTACGGCGAAGCGTGGGCGAACGTCTCCAACACGCCATTCCGGCTCTACAAACACTGGGTTCATGAGGGCGGCATCAGCACGCCGCTGATCGCGCACTGGCCCCGCGGCATCAAGCGAAGGGGTGAACTTGAGCCCACGCCCGGGCATCTGATCGACATCATGGCCACGTGCGCCGAGATCGCCGGGGCATCCTACCCAATGGAACGGGCGGGCCGGCGCGTGCAGCCGATGGAAGGCCGCAGCCTCGTGCCGGCCTTCGCGGGCCAGCCGGTCGCGCGTGAGGCGCTGTTCTGGGAGCACGAGGGCAACCGCGCGTTGCGGATCGGCGACTGGAAGCTGGTCGCCAAAGATCCGGCGGGGCCGTGGGAGCTCTATGACATCGCCAAGGATCGCACGGAGATGCGCAACCTCGCGGCGAAGCATCCGGAAAAACTGCGGGAGATGATCGCCACGTGGGAGAAGTGGGCGATGCGCACGCACGCGGTACCGTGGCCGTGGAAACCGGCTTACCAACCGGGCGCGGGCGGCGCTCCCTAGGGACCCGTCCGTCGCGGCGATGGCCGAGACGAGACAACTCGCTGGCTTCACGGGCTGCGCGGAAGCCTCGGCTGTATTCCGCACTGTGCCCTGGTGTAGCCGCGGCTTCTGGCGCGGCTTATAACGAAGGCCCGACGGCCGAAGGCTGGTGCGGCACGTTCCCCGTCACTTCCTCGTTTCCCTTCGTTCCTCCTGCCGGGGGTTGCCCCGCCGGAAACGCGGCGCCAAGTTGGGGCCATGAGTTCCCATGCGCGTGCAACATCGCGGTTGAAACGCCGGCTAGGCGCCAAGGTGGTGGTGACCGACGCCGCCTCCCTGCACGAGGCGGGCTTCGACAGCAGCAAGATCCTGTTCCGGCCAGATGCAGTCGTGCGCGTCCGCAACGAGGAGCAGGTGGGGGTCGTGTTGGAATTGGCGAACGCGCTTCGGGTCCCCGTCACGACCCGGGGCCGCGGCACGACGCTCACCGGGGCGGCGGCCCCGCGGCGAGGAGGATGGGTGCTCGACCTGCGTGCGTTGAACCGCATCGAGATCGACGGCGAGGCGGGCATGGCCCACGTCGGTGCCGGCGCGGTGGTGGGTGACATCCAGCGCGCCGCCGATGCCGCGGGCTGGTTTTATCCGCCCGATCCGTCGTCGCGCGAGTACTGCACCATCGGAGGCAACATCGCCTGCAACGCGGGTGGCATGCACGGCGGCAAGTATGGCGTCACGAGGGATTTCGTGGTGGCCCTGCACGGCTTCCTGCCGACCGGAGAGGCGGTCCAGTGGGGCACGGCGACCAAGAAGTTTTCGGCTGGCTTCAACCTGCGCGACCTGTGGATCGGCAGCGAGGGCATGCTGGGGGTGGTCACTCGTGCTGTACTCAAGCTGATCCCGCGTCCGGCGCAGCGCTGGACCTTGCTTACCTCATTCCGCGACGAGCCGGCGGCGCTGAAAGCGGCGCTCGCGCTCTTCCGGCGGCGGGTGCAGCCGGCGATCTGCGAGTACCTTGACCGCGGCAGCGTGTTGTGCGCGGAGCGTGCCACGGGGCGAAGCGTTTTTCCCGGGCAATCAGGCCGCCCGGTGATTCTCCTCGAATTCGCGGGTTCGGCGGCCGAGGTGCGCGAGCAGCGTAAGGCGGCGCTCGCGTGGGCGGAGGAATGCGCGACGGCCCATCGGGCGGCCCGTTCGCGCGAGGAGGCGGAGGAGCTCTGGGCGGTCCGGCGCAAGTGCTCGGGCGCGATGTTTGAACTCGGCGACTCGAAGCTCAACGAGGACGTCGTGGTGCCGATGCGCTCCTATGTGAAGCTCGCGCGCTTCCTCGAACGCCTGAAGCGCGAAAGCGGATTGCACATCCCCACTTTCGGGCACCTCGCCGACGGCAACCTGCACGTGAACATCATGTACCGGCGGGCGGTGCCAGCCGAGCGTCGCGCCGCGGAGACGGCGGTCGAGCGCCTGATGCGAGAGGTGGTCGCGCTGGGAGGCGCCATCTCGGGCGAGCATGGCATCGGCCTCGCCAAGTCGCCTTTCCTGCGGCTGCAGCATTCACCGGCGCAGGTGAAGGCGATGCTGGCCGTGAAGCGCGCGCTTGATCCGCGGGGAATCCTCAATCCGGGGAAGATGTTCGAGCATTTCGAGGTCTGGAAGCATCCGCGCCTCGAGGTGAAGCTGCCTTGGGATCACAAATAGGCCGCGTCACCAGAGCGGTGGACGCTGCGCGGCGTTCCACTCCTCCCACAGTTTCGCCAACGCCTCCACCCGGGCCGGCTCACGCGCCGCGAGGTCGTTGGCCTCGGAGACGTCCGCCGCGAGGTTGAACAGTTGCCACGCGCCCGCCTGGCGAGGGCCGCCGTCGCGCACGAGTTTCCAGTCGCCCGCGCGCACGGCACGGCGCTGGCCCATTCGCCAGAACAGAACGCGGGGAGCCGGGGAGGATGATTTGACGGCCGGGACCAGATCCACGCCGTCGAGCTCACCGGATGGTACCGTCACGCCGGCTGCCGCCAGCGCGGTCGCGGTGATATCGAGTGAGCTCACCGCGGATTCGAAAACGCGGCCGGCCGGCAGCGCCCGAGGCCACCGCGCGAGGAAGGGCACGCGAATGCCGCCCTCGAACAGCGAGCCTTTCTCCCCGCGCAGCGGGCCGTTTCCGGAGGTGAGTTCCCGGGTGGGACCCCCGTTGTCGGAGAGGAAAATGACGAGGGTGTTCTCCTCGAGACCCTGGGCATGAAGCTGCGCCAGCACCGTCCCGATGCTTTCGTCCAAGTGCGCCAGCATCGCCGCAAAGAGGCGCCGGTGGATATCGGCGATATGGCTGAATTGCTCCAGGAAACGGTCGGGCGCCTGCATCGGACTGTGCACCGCGTTGTAGGCGAGCGTGAGGAAAAAGGGCTGGGCACTGTGCCGCTGGATGAAGTCACAAGCCTCCCGAGTGAAGGCGTCTGTGAGGTGCACGGTCTCGTGTTCCGGTTGGCTGCCGCGCAGGATCGGGTTGTCGGCGTCGTAGTCCGGCTCCTTGTTGCCCATGTGGGTCGTCCAGATCACGCGGCCGTCGGGTGAAATCCATCGGCCGGTGCCGCCGTCGGGCAGCGCGGTACGCCGCAGCCAGGTGGTCAGGCGGGGAGAAGAAGGGGGCGCGTAATAGTGGCCCTCATGGAGGAAGCCGAAAAACTCGTCGAAGCCCCGCCGGAGCGGATGAAAGGCCGCCGTCCCACCAAGGTGCCACTTGCCCACGAGCGCCGTCGCGTAGCCGGTGTCGCGCAGGCGTTGGGCGATCGTCCGTTGGTCCGCGGGCAGACCCACCTTCGGATCCGCGTTGGCCGCGCCGATCGCGTTGCCCTCGAAGCCGAACCGCGTCTGGTACTTCCCGGTCAGCAGCGCCGCTCGTGAGGGCGCGCAGACCGAGGCCGTCACATAGCCTTGCGTGAAGCGCACGCCTTCCCCCGCGATCCGATCGAGGTTCGGGGTCGGCACATCCCGGCCACCCTGGCACCCCGGTTCACCGTATCCGAGATCGTCCGCAACGATGAGCACGACGTTGGGCCGCGGGGCATCCGGCCGCGGCGCACTGCGCGCCGCCTTCGCCTTTCCTTCCGCGGCTAGGGCGGACGCACTGGCGCAGGTGCTGGCAACGAGGACCAGAAGAATACGGCGAAAAGAGGCGGACATCGGTGAAAATGGAGTACCTCGGTGTTTTCCTTCGGTGCTCCAGGATGCGTGGTGATCTGAGTCCGGGCGAGTCCTGGCTTAATAGTCCGCACCCGACAGGCTCCGCTCGACGGAGCGCTGCCACGCGTGCAACTCCGCGGTCATCCGCGCCACGATTTCGGGATGCCGGGTCGCGAGGTTTCGCTCCTCGCGCGGATCCTCAAGTAAGTCGTAGAGCGCGACGGCCTCGGGTACGTCCCGTTTTCCGGCGCCCTTCGCCGGGTTGGCGGCCGCGCGGTCCGATAGCATCAGCTTGAAGCGGTTATCCGTCCAGGCCGCGACGCCTCCGAACCGTGACGTCCGGGGCGCGGGGTGCTTGTAATTCAGGAAGTCGATCGCGGGGTTGCGCGTGGTGGGCGTGGTGCCGCGAGCCAGATCGACGTCAATCCAGCGGCCGTTGGCGCGCTCGCCGGAAGCGTCGTACTGCCAGAATCCGATCGGCGCAGGACGCTCCCGCATTGGGCCGTCGACGATGAGGGAGCGCAGGCTGATGCCATCGATCGGGCGGGTGGGCTTGGGGTGCGCCAGTCCGGTGAGGTCGAGTAGTGTCGGAAGGATGTCCGAGGTGACGGCCGGCACGGCGCTGACCCGCGGAGCGCGGATCACGGATGGCCATTCAATGATGCCGGGAACCCGCAGGCCGCCTTCGAACACCGTGCCCTTGGAGCCCCGCCAGCCGCCGTCGAAGGACTCGCCCTTGTGTTCGGCCGGCAAACCGTTGTCGGAGTTGAACCACACGATCGTGTTTTCGGCCGCCCCGATTTCCCGCAGGACGGAACGGAAGCCGCCGATGGCGCGGTCCATCGCGGTGATCTCCGCGAAGCGGTGGCGCAATTCCTCCGACGCGACGGAGGAGTAAGGCGCGACGTCCGCGGGCAGGCCCGAGTACGGCCCGTGCGGCGATCCGAACCAGAGCACGATGAAAAAGGGGCGCTTCTCGGCCACGACTTTGCGCGCGAACCGCGCGGCCTCGGCAGCGACCAACTCGGAGCTCTCGCCGCGGATGATTTCCGGTGCCGCGCCGTTGCGGCTCAGCGGCGGGTTCATTTCGAAAAAGTTGTCGTGCGATAGGTATTCGTCGAAACCAAGGCGGGCCGGGTTCACGGGGGATGCGCTTTTCACGGCGCCGACGTGCCACTTGCCGAAATGTCCCGTGCGGTAGCCGCCCTGCCGGAGGATCTGGGCGATCGTGATCTCCTCGGGGCGGGTGGAGTAATTCGGGGCGAAGGCGCCGGAGCGGTTGGCGTGACGACCGGTCAGTACGCTCGCGCGCGTGGGGCTGCAGACCGGCGAGGCGGCGTAGAAGCGGTCGAGCCGGAGCGAGGAACGCGCCATCTCGTCGAGGACCGGGGTCCTTACCTGAGGGTGTCCGTTGTAGCCGGTTTCTCCCCACGCAAGATCGTCGGCCATCATCAGAACGATGTTGGGCCGAGCGGGGGACGCCGCCCACGCGGAAAGCGGCGCGACGGCGAGCAGGCAGATCAGAAACGCGGGGCAGGAGGGTGATCTCATGACTTTTGCGGCGGGGTGGAGCTTAGGAGTTGGCAGAGGTGCGGGATCGGGCGACAAAAAAGGCGCGCCACCCGGGGGTGGCGCGCCAGAGAGGGAGCCGGCTCGCGACTCAGCGATTACGGCCCGAGCGTCCGAGTGTGTAGGTCAGGAAGACCGAGCGCTCCTCGCCCAGGAGGCGATTGGCCCGGACGTAGTCCTGGTCGAGCGCATTGTTCACGTTGATCGCGAAGGTATGGTCATATGCCGATTTCCTGGTCGGCAGACGGTAGCGCACGCCAACGTTCCAGAGCGTGTAGCCCGGGACGCGCAGGCGCCACTGGTAGGTGCTGCGGGAAACGACGCGTTGGCCGTTCGCCGCCGTCACGTAAGTGTCACCCGCGTTCGGCGCCTCGGTCGGCGTGGGCCCGACATGGGAGACGCCGATATTGCCCGAGAAGCCCTTGAGGGGGCCCGTGGAGGGCGCCCACTTGAGGTACGCGCCGCCGTTGACGGGGGAGACGCCCTGCACGCGGCGACCGACGGCCAGCGGGAAGGCGCTGCCGTAATCGGTGTAGATCGAGTACACGTGGCCCCAGCTGCCACCGGCGGAGAGGGTGTCGGTGAGGCGCCAGTTGAAGTCGAACTCGTAGCCGCGCACGAGCTGGTTGCCCTCGCGGCGTGAGACGGTGAGGTAATTACCGGAGCCCGGGGGTGTCTCCTCAAGGTCCGTGACCTGCACGTTCTCGCGAATGGCGTAGAAGCCGGAGAGAGTGAACGTGAGGCGGTCGTTCAGCAGCGAGCCCTTGAAACCGTAGTCCCAGCCGTTCGCGATCTCGGACTTGTAGTCCGAGCTGTTGACCGTGGCGGTGGCCTCCGATTGGGGCACGAAGTAGCTTTCGCTGTAGTTCACGAAGAACCGGAGGCTGTTGGTGAGCTTGTAGTTGACGCCGAAGTTCGGCTTGAGCGCGGAGAGCTGCTTGTCGATCAGTTGCCCGACCGCGAAGTTGGTCGGCACGGGGATGAACTCGCGGTGGCGGAAGCGCACGGTGTCGTAGCGGGCGCCGGCGTAGGCGAGGAGCCGTCCGTTGAAGAGCGCGGCCTGGTGGCGGACTAGTCCGCCGAGCACGGTCACGCGCTGCTTGCGGATGCGGGTGGCGACCTCCTGGCCCCACTGGAACCATTTCGGGAAGTACGCGACGGGGGAGGAGGGCAGCAGCGTCAGGGGGTCGAGGCGAACCGTGCGCACCGCATTCCAAGCGACGATGTCCGGGTTGGAGGCGTTGGCGAACTGGCGGGTCGGGTCCCAGCGGTAGTAATCGTTGATGTCGATCGCCGCGAGGGTGCGGTGCTCGATCTGCCGGTTGCCGGTCCAGTACTTGGCGAGGACGTCGCCCTGGATCCCGCCGCCATCCTCGAAGATCAGGCCCTTCTGGGGGATGGCACCGCGGGCGCTCGTGACCGGGGACGCTGCGTTGGCGGGGTTGACGATAAGGCTGCCCCAGCCGGTGTTCTGGTTATAGTCCCAGCGGCGGACGAGGTAGTAGTTGGCGGACGCGCGGAAACTCCACACCTCGTCGATCCGCTTGTCATAATTGGCGGTGAGCCCGGAGTAGCCGCGGTTCAATTCGGAGTTGGGGCCGAAGGGGTTCACCCCGGCGAGGCTCCAGGCGTACCCGACGGCCTCGTCGTCGTTCACCGAGGCCGTGCCCTTCTGGTCGGTGACGAGCGGAGCGCCGTTGAGGGGCGCATGGCGCATCTGCAGGAGGTACTCGGCGGCGATGAGCAGGTTCGAGGAATCGGGGAAGGTGTGTTTCAGCGCCCCGTAGTACTCGTAGTTACGGTTGCGCGAGTACTCCTGGCCGAAGTCGCGCTGGTAGTGGCTCGCGGTGACGAGGTAGGAGGTCGTTCCGAGGGAGGACGAGGCCACCGGGCCCGTGGCCTCCAGCGTGACACGCTCGGTGCCGTAGGATCCGTAGTTGAAGGTGAGTTTCTGGTTCTCGCGGCTCTTCGGGGCCTTGGAGATCATGTTGACCATGCCGCCGGGAGAGGAGCGGCCGTAGATGGCGGCGTTCGAACCCTTGATGATCTCCATCCGGTCAATGTTGGAGGAGCCGTACCGTCCGAGTCGGAAGAATCCGTCGCGCAACTGGAAGCTGGAGCTGAAACCGCGGAGATTGAAACCGCCGCCGATGTCGAGGCCGGTGAAACTGCCGATCTGCACGATGTTGTCGGCTAACTCGAAGATCGCGAAGTCCTCGAAGAACTCCGCGGTTAGCACGTTCACCGTGTACGGCAGATCGATGATCTTGGTCGCGACACGGGTGCCGGTCATCGTCTCGGCCGGGGCGTAGCCGCGGTCCTCGGAAGCGGTGACATTGAACTCGGTGAGGCGCACGACTTCCTCGCTGTTCCGCGGGGTGGCCGCGGCCTGGGCGGCGAGGCAGGTGGGAGTCCCGGCGGCGCAGGCGACCAGGATGAGCACGGTCAAGGTTCGGATGGATTTCATGGGTGGCGGGTTTTTCGGCCCGGAAGGTGCAACCCGGGCGTGATCGGACAGTAAGGCAAAATCACGGCACCGAGGGAAGCCGGCAGTTGCGGACAGGCTGATCCCATTCCGCCGCGTACGGAATGGTCGGGATTTTAACGGCCCGTACTTGCTCCCCGGGGCCCTTGATTTCCCGTCACAACCCCGACCATGTGGTCGCGACTGGTGCCGCGGGTGAGGGCCGACACGACTGGCGGCGGGACCGGCGCAAACATTCAACGCCCTGACCCCTTGGGGTGATTCCAGCGGTCGAGGAGCACGGCGGCGAGGAGGATGAGACCGCGGGCGACGTACTGCCAGAAGGTGGGCACGTTCAGGAGATTCATCGCGTTCTGGACTATGCCGAGAATGAGCACGCCGGAAATCACGTGGGAGACTCGGGCCACGCCGCCGGAAAGCGACACTCCGCCCAGCACGCACGCGGAGATCACTTCCAGTTCGAAACCGACCGACGTGTTGGGTTGCCCGCTCGTGACGCGCGAGGAGAGCACCACGCCGGCGAATGCCGCCATCAGACCCTGCGCCGTGAAGAGCATGACCTTCACCCGGACCACGTCGATGCCGGCGAGCCGCGCCGCCTCCTGGTTCCCGCCCACCGCAAGCGTGTCGCGCCCGAAGACCGTGCGGTTGAGCGTGAGCCCCGCCACGACGAAGCAGACGGCGGTGATCCAGACTGGCGTCGGCACGCCAAGGAGGACGCCGCCCCCCAGGGCGAAAAACGGCTCGGCCGCTATGCCGACCGCCGAGCCGCCCGACACGATGAAAGCGAGGCCGCGCACCACCTGCATCGAGGCGAGGGTGGTTATGAGCGCGTTGATGCCGAGGCGCGCGACAACGAATCCGTTGAAGAAACCGGTGGCGAACCCGAACCCCAGCGCCGCGCCCACGCCGGCCGCGACGCTGCCGGTGCGGTTCATGACCACCGCGGCGATCACCCCGGCCGCGGCCACCACGGATCCGACCGAAAGATCGAAATCTCCGGCCGCGAGGCAGAACAGCATGGTGCAGGCGACCATGCCGGTCATCGAGACCGCGAGGGCGAGCCCGCGGAGATTGGCGATGCTGAGAAAGTTCTCGATGCCCAGCGCGCAGCCGATGAACAGCACCACCAGCACAAGCGGCATGCCCGCCCGGGCGAGAAAGCCTGTGATTCCCCGAGAGGAAGCGGCGTTCATGCGTTCCCCGCCGACGCTTCCAGCGGCAGCGCTAGTTTCAGCAGGCTGGCCTCGGTTGCGTCCGCCCGTGAGACTTCCGCCGCGATGGCGCCACCGCGCATGACGAGGATCCGGTCGGATACGCCGAGGATCTCCGGGAGCTCGCTCGAGACCATCACGACGCAGACGCCTTCGCGCGCGAGTTTTTGCATGATGGCGTAGATCTCGCTTTTCGCACCGACATCAATGCCTCGGGTGGGCTCGTCCAACAGAACCACCCGGACCGTCTCCGCGAGCCAGCGGCCAAGGATAACCTTCTGCTGATTGCCGCCGGAGAGCGTGCGGATGAGCGCGCGAGCCGACGGGGTGCGGATCCGCAACTGGCTGATGCGGTCTTCGGCATTACGACGCTCCCATGATTCGTCGATCAGCATGCCTCCCCGGGCAACCCGGCGCCGTGCGCTCAGGTTCAAGTTTTCCAGCACCGAGCGCACGGGGATGATGCCCTCCTTCTTCCGATCTTCGGGGCACAGCACGATGCCCGCCCGCAGGGCGTCACGTGGACCGCGGATCGAGACGGTGCGGCCGGCCACCCGGATGGTGCCACCCGCGGCCGGTGTGGCCCCGTAGATCAGGCGAAGCAGTTCCGTCCTTCCCGCGCCGACCAGACCGAATATTCCGAGAATTTCGCCGGCGGACGCCGCGAAGGAGCAGGGGGCGGACAGGCCCGGACCGGCAAGGGACTCGATGGAAAGTCCCGGTCCGGAAGCGGGGCGGAGCTCGTGGCGGTAGATGTCGGCCACGCGGCGGCCCACCATGCGCTCCACGACGCCATCGCGGCTTAGCGCGGCCAGTTCGGCGGTCTCCACAAGGCGGCCGTCGCGCAGGATCGTGATGCGGTCGCACAGGGCGAAGATCTCATCCATCCGGTGGGAGACGTAGAGGATGGCGCAACCGCGAGCGCGGAGGTCTCGGATGATGGCGAACAACCGGCTCACCTCGCGCTCGGAAAGGCTGCTGGTCGGCTCGTCGAAGGCGATGATGCGTGCGCCGCGCGTAAGCGCCTTGGCGATCTCGACCATCTGGCGCTGGGCGAGGGGAAGCTCCCCGACGGGCGTCTCGGGGTGGATGTCCTCGCCGATCAGCTCCAGCTGGCGGCGCGCGTCGCGCGCGAGCCGGCGCCGGTCGACGATGCCCAGTCGCGCGGGCAAATGGCCGAGATAGAGATTCTCAGCGACCGTCATCGCGGGCACGAGGTGAAGTTCCTGGTAGATCACGGCCACGCCGGCGGCGAGCGCCGCGGAGGTGTTCGGCAACTCGGCACGACGTCCGTCGATGCGCACCTCGCCGGAGGACGGACGATGCGCGCCACTGAGAATTTTCAGCAGGGTCGATTTGCCCGCGCCATTTTCACCCATCAGCGCATGGATCGAGCCTGCCCGCACCTCGAACGAAACATCGTCAAGCGCCCGCACCCCGGGGAACTCCATGCCGACGCCCGCGAAAGCGAGCGCCGCCGCAACCGGAGACGAGGGCGTCGCGCTCCCGTTCATTCGCGCACGCCCTGCTCTCGCAGCACCTGCCGGAAGTTTTCGCGGGTTATCAGCACGCCGGTCGTGCGGGTGTCGAGCGGCGGCTCCACGCCGTCGCGGATCCACCGGAACATCAACTCGCAGGTGCGGTAGCCGTGGTCCTTGGCGGAAAGCAGCATCGAGCCGAAGAAGGCGGTCGGTTTCGCCTTTTCGAGCTCCCCGATGCAATCCGTGCCGTTGATTCCCACCGCGACGGCACGCTCGGCATTGATTCCCGCGCCCTCCAGCGCACGCACCGCGCCGAGCACGGCGTTGTCGTTGAAGCCGCAAACGAGCCAGTTCCGCACCGCCCCCTGGCGCGTGAGCAGGGTCGTGACGGCGTCGAACGATCCCGGGATATCGGGCGTCCGCATCGGGGCGCGGAAGAAGTTTTTTTCCGGCAGTCCGGCCGCGGCGAGGGCGCGCAGGGCGCCTTCGGTGCGTTCCCGCGCGGTGGCGAGTTCGTCGAACGTCGTCACGCAAACGCCGGTGTCGGCGGCGCTCCATCCCCGTCTCTTCATCTCGGCGGCGAGGGTCTGGCCGACGGCCTCGCCGATCTTCGCGGCGGAGATGCCGAGGTAGTGCACTGCGGCCATCGGCTTGCCATCGGCGCCGATGAACTGGTCGTCGACGGCGATGAGCTTGAGACCGGCCGACTTCGCCTTCGCGGTGATGGCCGGGCCGAGGCGGGTGTCGGGTGTGCAGATAACCAACCCCTTGGCGCCGGCGGCGGCGAGGCTGTCGATGCCGGCGAGCACCTTCTCGCCGTCGGTTGCTCCGATGCGGACGAGTCGGAACCCGAGGTCCCTGGCGGCCTGATCGGCGAACTTCCATTCAAGCTGGAACCACGGCTCCTCGGGCTGCTTCACCAGGAAGCCGATCGTCACCGGCCGGGGCTCGGCGGCGGAGTCGGATTTTCCGCAGCCGCCAAGCAGCCCGATGGCAGCTGCGGTTAGCGCCGAGAGGAGCAGACGACGGGAATGAGGGATCATGATTGGATCAGAACGTGCCCTTGAGTCCGAAGGTCCAGAGCGAGCCGTAGCGCTCGCGGAGGCGCAGCTTGGCGACGGCGGGCGTGCTGGGGCCCTCGGCGGCGTCCTCGTTCGGGACGTCACCGATGTTCCGCAGGTTGGCGAACAGCGCGACCGTCTTCCAGATGTTGTATTCGCCGAGCACGTCGATCGTGTTGCGCGCCGGGGTATAGACATACGTCCCGGGCTCGATCGAGGCGCCGGTGGGGTTGCTGGTGCGCTGGTCGTCGCGGAAACTGCAGTTCAGCCGGACGCTGTAACGAGGCCGGTTCAGGCTTACGCCGAAGGAACCGCTGTACGGGATGTCGTTGAAGCCGATCGTGCCGATGTCGCGCGATTTCGTCGTGCGGCGGCTGTAGTTGGCGAAGACCTGCACGCCCCGGGCCCAGTGAGGGAGGAACGTGAGGGCCTGCTTGTAGCTCACGTCCCAGCCCTCCATCCGCGTTCCGCCGGGCACGTTGTACTGCGTGGCGACTTCGTACGCGCCGTACTCGGCCGGATCGAGCGCGTAGAGCGCCAGGAATTCCGACGAGGGGCGGAACACGGTGCTCCCGAAGAAATTCCGGTAATCGCGACGGAAAACTCCGGCGGCGAGCTGGCCGACCCCGGCGAAGTAATACTCCAGCCGAACCTTCGTGGACGTCGCGGTCCAGGGTTTGATCGCGACGTTGTTGACCGCGATGCGGTTGTTGGAGGCGGGCGGGTTGTCAGTATTGGGGAGGGAAACGGCGCCGGCGTATTGGTTGAAATCCGGCCGGCCGATCGAGGTGGAAATCGCGGCGCGGGCGACGAGGTTCTCGCGGAGCTGGTAGCTCGCGTTCAGACTGGGAAAGACCCGCAGGTACTCCTTCCGGATGTCAGTGCCCCGCGCGAGGAAGGTGAGCCGCGAGGTCTCGAGCGGGTCGGTGGTCACCGGGATCGCGCGGCCCGCGGCATCGAGCAACGGCCGGCCTGCGGCGTCACGCCGCACATTCAGCGTGAGATCCGTGAGGGGGCCCTGCGCCTCAATGTTGGTCTGCTCGACGCGCGCGCCACCCACGAACTGCAGGCGGCGTTGGAAGAAGGCGGCGTCGGCCCGAAGGTAGGCCGCGGAGATGCCTTCCCGGGCGAACTTCGAGTTTGTCACGAAGTTCCGGTAGCCGGTGTTCGCGTCGAGCGTGAATTCGCCCGGATTCTTCTTCCAGAACTCGAAGGTGTTCTTGTGGTCGAGGAACTGCATCCGGGGAAACCCGTACATCCGTTCCCGCTGCCCGCTGGATGGATCGACGAACGGCGCCGCGCTGCCCGGAATGTTGCTGCCGCGGTAAGTCCAGGTGTTCGTGCCCGCGTTGCTGTCGCGCGTCGACTGGCGGAAATCCAGCCCGGCGCGCAGGGTGAACGGCACCGCCGTGAGAAAATCGCGGCGCGCGTTCAGGAAAGAGCTGAAGTTGATGTCCGACGCCTGCTGGGGGTTTTCCGCGGCGCTGATGAAGGAGTAGGTGTCGATGCGGTAGGGATCGACCGGGGCTCGCGTCACGCCGTCGAGGACCGTGATGACTCCAGGACGGGTGTCGATGATCTGGTCGAAGTTGACGGTGACGTTGGAACGGCGGCCGATCACCGTGAGGAACATTCCCTTGTCCAGCGAGCGGATGGCGTTCTTCCCGTACGCGCGGCCGACACCGCCGTCGAATTTCCAAACCGGCCCGTCGTGGCGCCAGTTCAGCGTCGGCATGTAGGTGCGGTTCTCGCGCACGCGGCCGTTTCCGCTCGTGATCTGGATGTTGCCGGCCCCGGGCACGCCCTGCACCGAAGTCGTGGTGAAGGTGCCGGGGACGATCTGCGTTGGATTGAACTGGATGTTGCGCGCGGCGATCCAGCCGTCGAACGACGAGTACTGGTAGGACAGGGAGAGACGGTCGCGGGCGGAGAGCCGGAAATCGAGCGTGACGCCGAGTGAGTCGCGTTGGGATTCCTTGGGCGAGTCGCTGTACTGGTAGGCTGAAAGGTACGGCTTGCCGGGTACGGTGTGCGGAAAGGCGGTGCCGTTCGTCGCGGTGCTGACTCCGCGCCAGGTGTTGGTGTGGCCGACCTGGTGCGAGAACTGGGTGGAGTAGCCGGTGGCGACGGAGAACCCGAAGCGCTTGTTGACCGGGACGATCCAGGAGAAGTCGAATCCGGGGTGCACCACGCGGCGGGGCTCGCGGAAGAAGTCGGGCTCACCGCCGAACTTCAGGTGGTCGTCGCGCGCCATCACATAGACGCTGCCGTTGAAAATCGGACGCGCGCGCTCGAACGAACTGCGCGGCACCATGTTGATCGAGCCCGCCAGCGCCGAGCCGGGGGAATCCGGCGTGGGCGACATCGACACGTCGATGCGTGAGATGTTGTTGAGATTGAAGAATCCGACCTCCACGGCGCGCCCGGTGCCGGTCGGGGAGGAGAGGCTCAGGCCACCAAGGGTGACGGGGGTGTTGGCGGCCGGGGCGCCGTCGATCGAGACGAAGCGCGCGTCGCCGCCGCTGAGGTCCACGGTGAGCCCGGGTAGATAGCGTAGGAACTCAGCCACGTTACCCTCCGCCACCGCGCCGAATTCGTCGGTCGACACCACGGTCTTAACGTTGGCGGCGAACCGCTGCTCGTTGATCGCGATCGCGGCGGCCTCCATCTCGCGCGTCTCGCCCACGACAAACTTATCGAGCTTCACCACGGCGTCGGCGGCGGCCGGTCCCGCACCTCCCGGGGTCAGAAGCGTGAGGTCGCGGCTCAGGGTGCGGCCGGCCTCAAGGTTGACGGTCTCAAACTGCGGCGCGAAGCCGGTGTAGAAAACCCGCAGCCGGACTTCCCCGGCCGGCACCGCGGCCAATCGGAAAACTCCGTCCGCGTCGGTGAAGGCTACCAACGCGGTGCCCTCGACGCTTACGCGCGCGCCCTCCGCCACCGCCCCGCTGCGGGAGTTGAGGACCCGCCCCTCGATCGAGCCGGTCGCCGGGACCGCCGCGGGAAGCAGGCGAGTACCGCAGGCGAGGAGGAGAGTGAGGGCGAGCGCCCTCCATGAGAACGAGAGCAGGTCCGGTGTTTTCATCGTTGGCAGGGTCTGAAGCGGCTCGAAGCCGCGGGGTTCAAAAACCAGAAAAGTTGCGCCGAGCGTCGCCGGCAATCGCGATCCTACGTGCGCCTTCCGCACGCGGCGGCGCCTGTTTGCGTTTCACGGCTCGCGCCTGGACGCGTCGACGAGCTCAGCGCGTTCGCGCGCCGGCGGTCACTGGTGTCGCCAGGCGGATTTCGACTGTCGTGCCGTGATCGGAGAGAGCCTCCCCGGCGGTGCGCGAATCCAGACGGAATTCCCCGCCCATCGCCTTGGTGAAGTCGCGCATCAGCATGAC